>DAIDUQ010000085.1:0-15943 GCA_027456605.1 Steroidobacteraceae bacterium
CCTACGCCTTCACCGAGCATGGCGCCATCATGGCCGCCACGATCCTCAGCAGCCCCCGTGCGGTTGAGATGAGCCTCTACGTCATACGTGCTTTCGTGCGACTGCGGGAGCTGCTCGTCTCCAACACCGCGCTCGCCCGCAAGCTCGATGAGCTCGAGCGCAAGTACCAGCACCACGACGACGCCATCAAGGCCATACTCTCGGCCATCCGCGAGCTGACGAACCCGCCGGCTCCCAAGCGCCGACCCATCGGATTTACCGCCGATCTCAACGAGAAGAGCTGACCCCGTCGCCAGCCCACGTGGCCCGTTGGGCTACAAAACTTGCTCCACGCCTATCCTGCCTGCCTGACTCCAAAACCTCGACTGTCTTAGTGCATGTAGGTGAAGTTGCTCGCCAAAAATGTCCTGCACCAGTACGCCCCCAGAAAGATCACAATTCCAATTCCGAGGGCAATCGTCAGGCAGGCGGCAGTATTCAGCAATCGGTTCATCGGCCGGCCTTGCAGCCAAACGATCGCACGAACACCCCCATAGACGAGCACCATCACAGCCAGTCCGGTGACAAATTCCACCGCAAATCCAGCAAGCGTTGATGGCACCAGGGGATGCAGTAACAGGAACCACACGACTTCGCCCACCAACAGCACTCCGACCCGTTTCGGCCAGGACATTGGGCGTGATGCACGCTGGTAGGCCTCCGTAGTCTTCATGTGGCGCATATGACGCTCCGACCTCTTCCCCACACGCGCTTCGCGCGATGCTCGTGGCAGCCGTCGCAAATGGTGTCGTTACTGATCCGATCACGCCAAGCACTGGAGCCACCATCGCGCCCGCATATTCCAACGAAGTTCCCGCCCAAAAGCCTCCTGCCCCGGAGGCATTCATTGCTATGAAGTCCCCTCCAAACTGAAGTCCTTGACCAGCGCCGAATTTTTCCGGACCGATCTCAGCAGTTGGAGCAAGCGTATTAAATAGAGATTGGCCAGACAGACCGGGAATCGCCTGTTGCGCGTTGAATGTGTTAGCGATGAATCCGCCGAAAGTGCCATACGTGTTGTTCAAATACGTGGTTACGCACGCTTGACATTGAAACGACGACAGATCGCTACAGGCTCCAGTCGTCTTCGTCGGCTGCTTCGGTTTACTTTGCGGCAACAAGCAGCACGACTACGCGCGCTTCTGACCCACACCGCTCTCGGTGGAGCCACAGGGCGAATGCACGTTCCGCTTATGCAGGAGCCTTCGCTTAAGAAGAGTGATCTTTGCTTGCGCATCACGAGACTTCTGCCATCGCGACACTAACATAATGTTGCGCGTGTCCGCGAGATCCACGATATTAAGCCGTCTATGGCCAAATTGCACTCCTGCCCAGACAATTTCCACTGGTTCACCGAAGTACTTATGTTGCAGATTTATGAATTGCGCGGTTCCGGCATCGTTGAGATTAATCACAAAATGCCAGAGGTCTCCAGCCCCAGATTGCTTATAGAGGCCAATACTCTTGACGTTGTGAGAGCATAGCTGAAACCGAATTAGTTGATCTGACGGCGGCTTCGCTCCAGCAATGCGCGCACTCAGTGCGCAAGCGGTCAGGACGACGGTCGCCAACAGCGTAAAACATGATTGCGACGGAACTTTCATGCCGCCTCTCCTTAGTGACCGCCGCCAGCGCCAATGCCACACACCTGCGCCGATACAACCGCTCCATCGTCTTTCGCGTCAACGGTAACGTTCACGTCCAGAGGATCACCAAGAACTCCATAAGGCTCCGACCTAAAGATCGACGTTAGGCCAGTTCCAATATCAGCGCCGCCTCCCGCGAGGCTTATTGGCGGTACTTGATCTAGCTGAAATGATACGTCTGTGACCGCAATTGCTGGGACTATCGAGAGGTTCGTTACAGCCACCTGCAGTTGCGAGCCGTAAGCCGTGACGTGAAAGGTATTTGAACCACTCGCAAGGATTTCGGGTGAAGGGCTGGCTGGCGTAAGCACTTCGCTGGCAGGAATTCCCTTGCTACTCCCGCAGTGGACAGGTTGGGTAGGCTTTGGCTTCGTTTGCGGCTACGGGAGCGACGCCAGGTAGTCGGCGACGGCCTGCATTTCCGCTTTGTGCAGCGTTGCGGCCACGCCGTGCATGATCGCGACCTGCCGCATGTTGCTCTGGAAGGACTGCAGCTGCTTCATGATGTACTTGGCGTGCTGCCCGGCGAGGCGCGGGAACATCTTGCTGCCGAGCCCCTGCGGTCCATGGCAGGCCGCGCACGCCGGCACGCCCTGGGCGGGAATGCCCTGGTGGAAGATCTTGTTCCCCGCGGCGACCTCCGCCGCCGGATGCGGCTTCCCGGGTCCGGTCTTCTGATGCGAGAAGTACTGCGCCAGGGCATCGATGGTCGCGTTCGAAAGCTGGCTCGCCATGCCGTACATGTAGGCGACCGCGTACGGATCGCCGCGCGTGTGATCGCGGAATTCCTTCAGCTGCTGCTCGATATACCAGGCATGCTGCCCGGCGAGCCGCGGAAACATCGGATTGGTGCTGTTTCCATCGACGCCATGGCAGGTTCCGCAGACTCCGATGGCCAGGTCCCGCGCCTGCGACGGCGGCGTCGGAGCCCCCTGCGCCAGCGCTCGTCCGCCCGTCAGGGTGAGCGCCACCACCGTGGCGGCCAGCACGCCACGATACAGCCGACCTCTCATGTTATCGATCCGCATGACGCACCTCAGAAGGCATACCACAGCATGAGCTGCAACACGTCGTTGTCCGATGCGCTGCGACCGTAGCCGTCGTAGTTGCTCGTCGCCCCCATGAACTTGTTGAACAGGACGTACTGCGCCGACAGCTTCACGTTATACCAGGGAAGGTAATCGGCCTCCAGGATGAAGCCATTGCTGTCCGGCGAGCCGGTGGCGCTGGTCGCGAGCGCGTTCGCGGAGCAGTACGCGAGCGTGCGGGCGCTCGAGCAGCCGAAACCGTACAGGCCGCTGTCCCGGCTGCCGGTGGTGCCGAACCAGCCGATCGTCCCGCCGTACCGGCGCTTGTAGTAGTAGCTCGCCCAAAACTTGCCGACCGCCAGGGTATCCGCCGGGTTGGCGGCGCCTGCGGGCATCGCGTGCATGTTTTCGTGGATGTACGTTCCGGCCACCGTGACGATATTGTCCTCGCCGAGGTACTGATACTGGAAATCTCCGGCGACGTCCAGATAGCTCGACTGCGGTCCGGCGAGCGGAACTCCGCCGCCCGGATACACCTTGAAGTCCTCCCCATAGGTACCCACCTCGAGCGCGTTCGCGTCCCAATCGTACTCGTAGGCCAGCCGCCAGTAGGGGGAAAATCCGGCGAGCACGTTGCTGTCGGCGCTATCGAGGGGCGCGACCGCGCCCGGCTGAAACGAGCGGTAGCCTCCGAATTCGACGTACAGCGATTGGTCATAGAACACGTAGCCGGTCAAGCCGGCAACCTGTTGAGCGAACTGCTCGTCAATTTGCACGTCGGCCGGACCAAGCGGCGTTCCGGCGACCGCGACGTTGCTGTGCGAGAAGGGGAAGCCCCATGCCGGAGTGTCGTTCCACAGGTCCTGCACCGTCGGGTTGTTGTTGAGCGAGAGTCCGTAGGTCAGGGTGTTCTTGCCCGGCAGCACCATCAGCTTGGCGAAGCGCACGTCGGTGTTGTCTATGCTGAGGTGATCGTCCTTGCCGTCGTAGGTCAGCTGGGAAAAGATACCCAGATGGGGCGCGATTCGGCCCGCGTAGAACAGGCTCAACTGGCGCGGGAACTCGACCGTGCCGTTCTGCGCCGAGCCCCCGGCCGGGTCGGGTTTGGCCTTGCTGAGCGTGCTGTAGGCCGTCTGCATCATCACGGACAGCGTCGGCAATTGCGACAGCGACAGCAGCTGCTGGCGGGTGCTGCTGACGGCGCGCACCTGGCGCAGATTGTCCAGCACGTAGCCATTGGCCTTGAACTCCCGGCCGAAGGGCGTCAATTCCGGAAAAACCGTGTGGCAGGCCGCGCAGGCCATGCCGGTCTGGCGGGAGAAACTCGGCACCGCCCGGGCCGCCGGCGCAAGCATCACGGCGGCCACCACCGCCAGCGCCACCCGGAGTCGCGTCGCATATCGCATCTGGATCCTCTCCTCCCGCCAGCTTGAGCGGGTCAGCCGGAAGCATATGGGCGGCCCGGCGGCACGTTAACCCGCATTCCCCGCTATGGGGTTTCGCAAAACCGCAATGCAGTCGGCAGAGTCGCCCTGCCGGGCGCTCAGCGCGGTTGCGGAGCCGCTGGTGCCGCGGGCGCCGGACGAAAGGCCATGCGGCCCGGTGCGAAGGCCTGATTCAGCGGGCGGTACATCGGTGGCGGCGAGCTGGGCACGACATACGCACCCGGATAGGCGAATGCGGCGCGACGACCGGAGACGCCGCCGCGCGCTCCTTCGGGGCGGTACATCGGCGGGCGGCTCAGTCGCGGAGGGGCCGGGTGGCCACGGAACGTGGGCCGCGGCATGCGGCCGCCGTTGGTCGGCCGATTCGGCTCGACACGCGGCGCGGATCGCCGCGGCATGGGCCGCATGAACGGCTCGCCCAGCGCGCCGTTCGGCCAGCGATCACTCGGGAACAGCGGCCAGCGCGGGCGCTCGGGGCGCGCGCCGGAATGCCGCGCCATCGGCGGCTGGCCGGGGGACTCCCCTTGCATGCGGCCGCGCGCGAAGCGGGGCGCGGCAATCGGCCTGGCCGGGGCCAGCCGCACCACCGCGGCCGGCATGTTGGGGCGCAGCCGCGCCCACTGCGCGACCGTCAGCGCCCGGCCGCCGTTGGCCCGGATCGCGGCCTGCTGGCGCCCGAACGAGACGGGCGCCCGCGGCGGCAACAGCCGTGCGACCACGGGACGATTGGTCAATTGCCGCGGCGGCGTCCGCCGGAACTGAGGCGCGCGGGCGCCGAACGCGCTCGCCCGGGTCGGCGTCAGGGCCGGCGCCTGCCGCGAGAAGCGCAGCGAAAGCAAGCCGCGGCGCGCCAGCGCCACCAGATGCGCATCGGCGGGCTCGGACTGCACGAACGCCGCGCGCGGCACCGACGTGACCGCGCCGGCGATCCGGCTGTTGGCGTACGACTGACCGCCACGGTCCCGGTAGGCGGCGGCGACCAGCCGGGCGTTGAGGGCCCGGGTGTCGCTCAGATTGACTTTGCGGACATAAGACTCGCTGGCCGCATACCCGGGGACATAGACGTTCCTCGGGCCGAGCGGCAGCCAGCCGACCTCGCCGCGAGCGCCGTGCATCCACGCGACCAGCGCGGGCGCGTAGACCGGCTGTTCCCAGGGCGGCCCCGGAACCCAGCACCAGGCGCCGTGCGAAAACCCCCAGCGCCCATAATGAAACGGCGCGAATCCCCACGGCTCATCGTCGATCCAGGTCCAGCCCCACGGGAAAATCCACGCCCAGTGACCGAAGCGGTAGGGCGCCCAGCCCGCATCCACGTTGGGGAACCAGGCGTAGCCCCACTGGGTGTCGTTCCAACTGCCGTAGGTGTCGAGGTCGTAGATCCCCACGATGTCGGGGGAGACGTACTGCGTCACGCCAGCGGCGTTCTGCGCCTCCTGCCGGTCACGGGACGCCGACCAAGCTTCCAGCGCATCGGGCGGACCGACCGAGCCGTATGCGACGCTCAGGGTATTTGTGCCGCGGAACTCCGCGCGCTGGTGGGCCGAGATCGTGAATTCCTGGCCGCCGCCGGCGGCGATCGCGGTCCCGTGAATCACGCTCACGATCGTGGTGTCGCCGGACGCGCTGACGTGCACCGCGTAGGTGCCGCGCCGCTCGAGCTCGACGGCGAGATTCGGCGTGTCGATCTCGTCCCGCTCGCCGCTGGCCAGGGAGCGGATGTGGACGACTATCGTGCCCGCGCTGAGTTGCATCTGCGCGATCCGCTCGGTGAGGTTCAGGAATGAGAAGCCGGTGCGGCTGCCGAGCCGGATCACCGCGCCGCCGATCTGGATCTCGGCCCGGGACTCCCAGTCCGTCCAGATCCGATCCCCGAGGGTCATCGGCCAGTTCAGCTCGGCGGCGATCCACTGGCGCGTGCCGGCCGGCTCGAGCGAGACGCTGCCGCCGATGTAGCTGATGCGCGCCACCCGTCCCGGCGGGCTCTGCTGCGCGAACGCGGCCGGGACCGCCGCCGACTGCAGCACGGCCAACACCCCCAACGCCCAGAATCGGCGGACTGCGAACACGTGACGGACACTCCCACGAGGGGTACGCGCTTGCCGCACCTGGCGCATGACCCTGTTTCGGGCTGTGATTATCGCACGGCCGGGTGATCGGCCGGAGGGTCCGCTCCGACACGCAACGCCGCCGGCGGGACGTTTCAGTGCGAAGCACTTCTCAGTCCCGGCGTCCGCCGGCGCTCTATCGCTCCCGGGCCCCGACGACACGTCCGGCGCGCAAGTCGACCTCCCAGACCCCGGGCAGCGGCCAGACCCGGTAGCGGTACTGGACGCCGGGCCGGGCCGGGGGCCCGAGGCGGACCTGGCGCTGGGGCGCACCGAGCAGGGAGAGCACCTGGGCGCGCGTCTGTCCGGGCTTCAGACGCGCGAACGCCTGATCGAGCGCGAACGTGCGCGAGATCAGGAACATCGCCGGCCCCACCAGCACCAGCGCAATGCCCAGCACAACCAACAGCCAGCGCCGCATGCGTTCCCGTAGAATCGGCTCGTGACGGCGGTTATCGTACAGGAACTGCGCATCTATCCGCTGAAATCCGCGCGGGGCATCTGCCTCGCGCACGCGCGCCTCGAGCGCACCGGCTTGCAATGGGATCGGCACTGGCTGGCGATCCGCACCGACGGCAGGTTTCTGACCCAACGGACGCAGCCCGCATTGGCCCGTATCGCAACCTCGCTCGGCGAGCGGGGTCTGTGCCTGCAGACCGAGGGTCTGGCGCCGCTGGAGCTGCCGTTCGAAGGCCCTGCCGTCGAGCGCGAGGTGCGGATCTGGCGCGACACCCTCGCGGCGCAGGATCTGGGCGATGCGGCCGCCGAGTGGATCAGCGCCGCGCTGGGCGAGCCCGCCCGGCTGGTTCGCGCCCCGCGCACCCCGGCCCGCCGGGCCGATACCGCCTTCGCCGGTCCCCGCCCCGTCCCGCTGGCCTTTGCGGATGGCTACCCGGTGCTGGTCTGCAACCAGGCCTCCCTCGATGCGCTCAACGGGCGCCTCGGCGCGGCGCTTCCCATGGAGCGGTTCCGTCCCAACGTCGTGTTGCGCGGCCTCGCGCCGTTTGCCGAGGATCACATCGAGTGTGTGCAGATCGGCCCGGTTCGACTGAAGCTCGTGAAACCTTGCACGCGCTGTATCATCCCCTCGATCGACCCCCGCACGGGTCTGCGCGGCGAGGATCCGTTGCCGGTGTTACGCACGTTCCGCTTCGATCCGGCGCTGCGGGGAGTCACTTTCGGCGAGAACGCGATCATCGAGACGGGCGTCGGACGGCGCATCGAGTGCGGCGCGCGCTGCGAGGTGAGGGAGGAAAATACGGAGAGTCGATAGCCGCAGGGTGCGATGAAATCCCGGCGAAGGCTCGAGGGCGCATTGTCCGGCCCGAGGATACGCTGTGGCTGGTCCCGTGGCAGAGGTCCCGAAGCATCGGTGCGGCGCACCGCCGCGAGCGCTCGCTTGGGTCAGCGCCGCCGCATCGCTTGTCCTGCCCCCGTATGGGCTCGCCGCCTCGGCCACAACCGCGCCGCACCCGTCGGCTCACACGGCATGCTGTACGGCACACAAACCTGCCCTGCCCTCGGACGCCGAGCTCGAGCGCCTGCACGCGGTGTTCGGGCGAATCGAGATCCAGAACGCAAACGTCTTCAATCTCAAGAATCCCAAGGATGACAAAGTCCTGTTCCGGCTGGCCGACCGCCTGCACCGGCCCACGCGGCGCAGCCTGATTCGCGCGCAACTGCTCTTTCACACCGGCGAGCCGTTCTCGCGGCATCTGATGGACGAGTCGGCCCGCATTCTGCGCGCCGATCCTTATTTCTACGACGCCACGATCCAACCTGTGCGCTATCACGACGGCAGGGTCGATGTGCGGGTCCGCACGCGTGACGTCTGGACGCTCAACCCCGGAATTCGCTTCGGACGCAGCGGCGGCAAGAACACCACCGGCGTGACGTTCGAGGACATCAACGTGCTTGGGACCGGCACGGGGATCGCGCTGAAGGATCTGCGCAGCGTCGAGCGCACGGACAAGGAGGTGGATCTTTACAACCGACACGTCTTCGGCACCTGGACCAACGTGGCCCTGGCCTACGGGCAGCTCAGCGACGGCCTGCTGCGCACGCTCAGCGTCGATCGCCCGTTCTATTCATTCGAGACGCACTACGCCGGCGGCGTCTCGCTCGACGATACGACGCTCGATGACTCGCTCTACGACCTCGGTCAAGTCATCGACAAGTTCGCGGCGCAGACCAAGTATTTTCAAGGCTACGTCGGCTGGTCCCCCGGCCTGGTCGGGGGGTGGACCCAGCGCTTCATGCTCGGGTGGACGTACGACCGGCACCGCTTCGCGCCGGCGGCCCTGTGGAGCGGTCCGACGCTGCTGCCGGCGAACCGCAAATTCGTCTATCCCTGGGTGCAGTTCGACTGGCTGCAGAACAAGTATGTCGAGCTGCGCAATCGCAATCAGATCCACCGGATCGAGGATTTCGACCTGGGCGTGTCGGTCACCGTACAGGTCGGCTGGGCCGCCCGCTCCTTCGGCTCGAGCCAGAGCGTCGTGCCCTTCGTGCTCAGCGCCTCGGACGGCTATGCGCTGCCGCACGACGACATGCTGCTGGTCTCGAGCAGCGTCTCGGGGCGGATGCGCCACGGCACTCTCGATAACGGCCTGCTGCAGGCGAGCGTCGTGAATTTCCTCGCGCAGGCGCCCGGGTGGCTGCTCTACAGCGCGCTCAGCGGGACGGCCGGCCACCGGCTGACGCTCGACAATCAGATCCTGCTCGGCGGCGACAGCGGTCTGGAGGGATTTCCGCTGCGCTACCAGGACGGGACGGCGAGCGCGCTGTTCACCATCCAGGAGCGCTGGTTCAGCAACTGGTATCCCTTGCGGCTGTTTCGGGTCGGGGCCGCGGTGTTCTTCGACATGGGCCGCACCTGGGGCCGCCCGCCGCTCGCGCAGGCCAGCCTCGGGCTACTGGAGGATGCCGGCTTCGGCCTGCGCCTCGGCAATGCCCGCACCGCCTTCGGCAACGTCATTCACATCGATCTCGCGTTCCCGATCAACGGCAGCGGCATCAAGCACATGCAGTTCCTGGTCCAGACGCAGAAGCAGTTCTGAGCGCCCGCCGGTCACTCCGCTCAGCGGCGGGGTCCCAATCCGGGCGGCTGCAGAATCGTCCCGTCCGGCAACCGGCGTCCGGTCGCGGCCACCGGGGCCTCGGGGCGCTCGGGCACCACCGCCAGGGGCGGGGGCTCGTCACGCTCTCGCGCCGCCGGCGGCAACACCTCCACCTCGAGCGCCACGGAGCAGCGCTCCCCGCCCTGCAGCGATCCGACCGCCACCAGCTTGCGGGCGATCTGCTGTCCTTTGCTGTCGCAGACGGTGACCACGATGCTGTACTCGCAAGGCTCCTCGCCCTGCGGGTGCGCCACCTGTCCCTCGATCGCGAGCGCGCGGATCGCCTCTTCCTGCCGCCGCGCCGCCTCCACGCCGAAGCGCAGGTGGTGCCGGCAGTTCGGGCAGACGTTCAGGCTTTCGAGAACGACCGACTTGCAGTGCGGGCAGACTCGCGTCCTGCCCGCCACGCCGCCCGGACGAGGCAGCGCGCTCATACCGTGCCGGTGATTACCGACTCGGTCAGGCTATCGGTATCGGTGTCGGCCGCGCTGTTCCAGCCGAACTCCACCTTGCCGCGCATGCGGGCGCCGGACGCCACCGTAAACGAGCCGGCCTTGATGTCGCCCTCGATGCGCCCGCCCTCGCGCAGATCGACCTGCTGCGCCTCGACGATGTTGCCCATCAGCTCGCCGCCGACGACAACCGCGGCGGCCTTGACGTGCCCCTCGATGCGCGCGCCCTCATCGAGCGTGAGCGTGCCGTCGATGTGCACGTCACCCTTGAACCGGCCGGCGATGCGCACGTGGCCGGTGCCGTTGATCTTCCCCTCGAGGGTCAGACCGGCGGAGAGCACCGACTCCTTGAGCTCGGCGCGATCCTTGCCGGAGCGGCGCTGGGCGTCGGCGAGCGGCGCCACGCTGGACCCTCCATCGCGGGACGTCGATGAAATCGGTGAAGCGGTCCCGGCGAAGCCGGAGCCGGAAGAAGTCGGATCTTTCCACAACGCCATGAGAAACCCCCAAGAGTTTCAGCTATTCAGAACACACTCTTGAAAAGGTACGCCCATCCGCGCCGGAGAACCAGTGTCTTCTGAGGCCGACAGGCGCCCATTTTGTGACGCCGGCCCGCCTCGCCGTCACGCCTCGAGCAATTTCAGGACCTCCTCGGTCTTCTCGCGCATCAGCGCCTCGCTCGCGCGGCTCTCGACGTTCAGCCGGACCAGCGGCTCGGTGTTCGAGCCGCGCAGGTTGAACCGCCACTCGGGAAACTCCAGCGACAATCCGTCGGTGCGGTCGAGCGCGATGGCCGAGTCCGCATAGCGGCGCTCGATGCGCTCGAGAATCGACTTCGCGTCGGTGGTGAGGCGCCGGTTGATCTCGCCGCTGACCGGAAAGCGGCGCATGCGCTCCCCGAGCAGCCCCGAGAGCGGACCGCGCTCGGCGATGACCTGCAGCACCAGCAGCCACGGGATCATGCCGCTGTCGCAGTAGGAGAACGAGCGGAAGTAGTGATGCGCGCTCATCTCCCCGCCGTAGGCCCCGTCGACCTCGCGCATCTTCTGCTTGATGAACGCGTGACCGGAACGACACAACACCGGCGTGCCGCCGCGCTCGCGTACGATGTCGATCGTGTTCCAGGTCAGGCGCGGGTCGTGCACGATGCGCGCGCCCGGCTCGCGCGCGAGGAACACCTCGGCGAGCAGGCCCACCAGATAGTAGCCCTCGACGAAACGCCCCTGCTCGTCGAAGAAGAAACACCGGTCGTAGTCCCCGTCCCAGGCGATCCCGACGTCGGCGCCGCTGCGGCGCACCGCGTCCGCGGTCGCGGCGCGATTCTCCTCCAACATCGGGTTGGGGATACCGTTGGGGAAGGTGCCGTCGGGCTGGTGGTTGACCTTGATGAACTCGAAGGGCAGGTGCGGCTCGAGCGCATCGATCACCAGTCCGGCGCCGCCGTTGCCGGGATTCACCACCACCTTCAATTTGCGCAGCTTGGCGCGATCGGGATAGCCGAGCAGGTGCTCGATGTAGCGCTCGCGGATGTCGAGACGGCTCTGCCGGCCGGGATCGGCGGCCTTGCCCGGCAGGCGCCCCGCCTCGATCCGCGCGCGCATCTCGGCGAGGCCCGTGTCCTCGCTCACCGGGCGCGACTCCCCGCGCACCAGCTTCATGCCGTTGTAATCCGCGGGATTGTGGCTGGCGGTGACCATGATGCCGCCATCCAACTGGTAGGCGAAGGTGGCGAAATACACCGCCTCGGTTCCCCACAGCCCGATGTCGAGCGCTTCGCTGCCGCAGTCGGCGAGTCCCCGGCGGATCGCCGCGGCCAGCTCGGGGCTGCTCTGGCGGATGTCGTAGCCGACCGCGACACGGCGCGGGTTGACCAGCGCGCAGAACGCGCGGGCGATGTCGTAGGCGAGCGACTCGTTGATCTCCTCGGGAATGCGGCCGCGGATGTCGTAGGCCTTGAAGGCATTGAGATTGGGCATGAAACCTCCTCACCGATCAACAAGGATCGCAGCTGCCGCCGGCTTCGGCAATCACGGATATCGAGCGGCGCGCGCGTGCGCGTCAATAGCAGCCACTGCGAGCGGCCGGCGCTGCCGGGGCTCGTGCGGCTCGCGGCAGCCCCCACGGCCCCGCGCGCAGACCGAGGTCACTGCGGGGAGGCCCGATGCGTACCGTCACGGCTGATGAACCGACCGTCCAGGGCGAGCAGCCGCCCCACCGGCACCGGATCACCCTCGAGGACTACCACCGGATGATGGAGGTGGGCCTGCTCGCGCCCCGAGCGCGAGTGGAGCTGATCGAGGGCGAGATCGTCGATCTGGCGCCGAGGAGCGATGCGCACCGGCGCGTGGTGATGCGCCTCGAGGCCCTGCTCCGCCAGGCCGTCGGCACGCAGGCAAGCGTTCTGTCCCCGGCGCCGATCCGCCTGGGCGCGGATTCCGAGCCCGAGCCCGACCTGGCCGTCGTGCGGACCGCTGCGGATGCGCTGCGCAACGCGCGGCCGACCGCGGCCGATGCGCTGGTGCTGATCGAGGTCAGCGATACGACCTGGCACTACGACCACGAGATCAAGGTGCCCTTCTACGCGCGGCACGGCATTCCCGAGGTGTGGCTGTTCGACCTGTCTCGCGCCACGGCCCATTTCTTCCGCGGCCTCGCCGAGGGCCGCTACACGGACGAGACCGCCACGGACCGGCCGGGACTGACTTTTCTGCCGGGCCTGACGGACCTCGCCGTCGACCTCTCCGGCTTGCTGCCCACCGCGTGAACCGCAGTCGGCTGGAACGGATCAGCCATGGTCGTGAGTCGGCGCATTGATTCCGAAGATCACCCGCCGTATAAGCCCGTTCATGACCGAGGAGCTCGAGGTGCTGACGAAGCTCCTGTGGGCGCGGGACGCGAACTCGGCGCTGCAGATGCGCGACGTGCAGGCGCTACTCGAGGACCCGGTCGATCAGGCGTACCTGAATGAATGGGCGCCCAAGCTCGGCGTCGAGCCAATGCTCACGGCAGTCCGGACATGAACGATACCGCCGCGTCGATGCAGCGCAGGGTCAGCGAGCACTATCGGCGCATGAGCCCTCAGGAGCGCATGAGAATCGCCTCATCGACGTTCGAGACCGCCCGCCGGATCGTCGAATCGTCCCTGCCGCCCAACCTCACCCGCGCCGAGCGTCGTCTCGCTTTCGCGCGACGCCTCTACGCAGGCGAGCTCCCTGACGCGGCGCTGCGCGCTGATGCGCAGTTCCGGGGCGATTGAGCGTCCGCGCCCTCAGCTGGTCGTCCCCTGCCGTCCGTACTGATCCTCCAGGCGCACGATGTCGTCCTCGCCGAGATAGGACCCGGACTGGATCTCGATGATGTGCACCGGGATCTTTCCCGGGTTCTCGATGCGGTGGCGCACGCCGATGGGGATGAAGGTCGACTGGTTCTCCTCCAACAGGAACACCTCGTCGCCCCGCGTGATGCGCGCGGTGCCCGAGACCACCACCCAGTGCTCCGCGCGATGGTGGTGCAGCTGCAGCGAGAGCACCGCGCCGGGCTTGACCTTCAGGCGCTTGACCTGGAAGCGCGGCCCGCTCTCGATGCTGTCGTAGCTGCCCCAGGGCCGGAAGACTTCCCGGTGCAGGCTGTGCTCGTAGCGCCCGGCCTCCTTCAGGCGATGCACGAGCTTCTTCACGTCCTGCACCCGCGCCTTCGGGGCCACGAGAACCGCGTCCTTGGTCTCGACCACGACGTGATCCTTAAGTCCCACGGCCGAGACCAGGCGGCTCTCGGCGTAGAGATAGCAGCCCTCGGAGTCCTCACAGATGACGTCGCCGCGCGCGACGTTCCCGCGCGCATCCGCCTCGCAGGCCGCATGCAGGGCCGCCCAGGAGCCCACGTCGCTCCAGCCGGCATCGAGCGGCACGACGACCGCATCACCGGTCTTCTCCATCACCGCATAGTCGATCGAATCGGCCGGACACGCCTCGAACCGCTCCCGCTCGATGCGGGTGAAATCCAGGTCGGCGCGGGCCGCGGCAAACGCCTGCGCGCAGACCCGGGCTATCTCCGGAGCGAGGCGCTCGAGCTCCTCGAGATAGCGCCGGGCGCGGAACAGGAACATGCCGCTGTTCCAGTAGTACTGCCCGGAAGCGACGAACTGCTCCGCCCGGGCGGCATCGGGCTTCTCGACGAAGCGGGCGATGCTGTAGGCGTCCCCCTGCGGCGCGCCACGCTGGATGTAGCCGTATCCCGTCTCGGGGCTCGACGGAACGATGCCGAAGGTCACCAACTTGCCCGCGCCCGCCGGTCCCTGAGCCGCGCGCACGGCCTTCTGGAACGTCGGCACGTCGCGGATCACGTGATCGGCGGGAAGCACCAGCAGCAGCGGATCGGCGGCGCCTGCGGCCTTGAGCGCGGCATGGGCCGCCAGCGCGATGGCGGGGGCGGTATTGCGCCCCACGGGCTCGAGCACCAGGGCCGCGGGCTCGATGCGGATCTCGCGCAGCTGCTCGGCCACGAGGAACCGGTGCGCCTCGTTGCAGACCACCACCGGCGCGGCCGCCGAGAGGCCCTCGAGCCGCAGCGCCGTCTGTTGGATCATGGTCCGCTCGCCGGTCAGGGCGAGCAGCTGCTTCGGATACAGCTCGCGCGAGAGCGGCCAGAGCCGGGTGCCGGCGCCGCCGGAAAGAATGATGGGCGTGAGCATCGGGTGCACCTGGCGGTTGGGTTCGTTAAGCCTTCGGGCCATGGATCGAGCGGCCCCGGCCGACCGCGTAGTACGCGAGGCCGAAGCGCTCCACGATGTGTGGCTCGTACAGGTTGCGCCCGTCGAAGATCACCGGGGTTTTCAACAGCGCGCGCAGCCGCTCGAAATCCGGGCTGCGGAACTCTTTCCATTCCGTGACGATGGCCAGCGCATCGGCCCCCTCGGCGACCTCGTAGGCCGTGCGCACCAGGACCAGATCCGGGCGCTCGCCGTAGAGCCGCCGGGCTTCCTGCGCGGCCACCGGATCGTAGGCCCGGACGCGCGCGCCGGCCGCCCAGAGCCGCTCCATGAGGGCCCGCGAGGAGGCATCGCGCATGTCGTCGGTATCGGGCTTGAAAGCGAGGCCCCACAGCCCGAGGGTGCGGCCCTCGAGCGCGCCACCGAAGTGGGCCGCGATCTTCTCGAACAACACCTGCTTCTGCTCGGCGTTCACCGCCTCGACCGCCTCGAGGAGCTTGGGCTCGTGCCCGACCTCGTGGCTGGAGCGGATCAGCGCCTGGACGTCCTTGGGGAAGCATGAGCCGCCGTAGCCGGCCCCGGGATAGATGAACCCGTAGCCGATGCGCGGGTCGGAGCCGATGCCGATGCGGACCTTCTCGATATCCGCCCCCAGGCGCTCGGCGATGTTCGCCAGCTCGTTCATGAAGCTGATCTTGGTGGCGAGCAGCGAATTGGCCGCGTACTTGGTCAGCTCCGCGGAGCGGATGTCCATCGCGATCAGCCGGTCGTGATTGCGCGTGAACGGCTCGTACAGCTCGCGCATCAGCTCCGTCGTGCGCGGATTGTCGGTGCCGATGACGACGCGGTCGGGCTTCATGAAGTCGGCGATCGCCGCGCCTTCCTTGAGGAATTCGGGGTTGGAGACCACGTCGAACTCGATCGCGGCATCCCGCTCCCGCAGCGTGGTCTCGATCTGCCGGCGCACCGTGTCGGCGGTGCCGGTGGGCACCGTCGACTTCGTCACCACGATCGTATAGCGGCTCATGTGCCGGGCGACGGTGCGGGCCACCTCCAGCACGTGGCGCAAATCCGCCGAGCCGTCCTCATCGGGCGGCGTCCCCACGGCGATGAGCTGAAAGAGGCCGTGCGCGACACCGTGCGCGGCATCGGTGGTGAACTCGATGCGCCCCGCCTCGGCATTGCGCTTCAGCAGCGCATCGAGGCCGGGCTCGTGAATGGGGACCTCGCCGCGCGCGAGGCGATCGATCTTGGCCGCATCGACATCGACGCAGACCACGTGGTTACCGGCTTCGGCGAGACACGCCCCCGTTACCAAGCCGACATATCCGGAGCCGAAAATCGTGACCTTCATGGCGCGCGAGAGGGTAATGGAAGGGCCCGGTCCTCACAAGCGCGGGG
>DAIDUQ010000086.1:0-2155 GCA_027456605.1 Steroidobacteraceae bacterium
AAATGGTTCGTCCAGAACCAGATGAGACGCTCTCGGAGTTGATCACGCGCGTAGATCGCCTGCAGCAGCTGATCCGCCATGGCTTGGCGCGTCAGCGCGTTCATGTGCTGGTGCAGTGCCTTCAGCGTGCTTTCGGTTGCCGCTGCCCCGCTCCCGCGGCGATGACGCTGCAGATGGCGCAGCTCGGCGACGAGCGGAGGCACCCAGGTCTCGAGGGGCGCGCGGGCCGGCAGTGTGCCGAGGGTTCGAGCCATCGCCGGGGGCAGCCCGGAGGGCGCGTGCGGATCCAACTGTGTCTCGAGGAAGCGCGTCGCACCGAGACGGCGCAACTGACGCAGTTGCGCAGCGTTCGCACCCCACCCGATTCGATCCAGAAACGCCGTGGGATGGGCACGGGCCGCGGCATCCAGAGCCGCGGCACGTGGCATCGGAACCGGACTGGCGCGGAGGGGCGACGGGCGCTGAGCGGCGGCGACGCAACCGCCGAGCAGCGCCAGGGACGCCAGTGCGCCGGCGCGCATGAGCGAGCCGCAGGCGTGGTGGTCGCGAACCGCCGCCCGCGCCCGACGGGGGTCCGGTGTGGCGAGGCGGTCCCGTCGGGGCCGCGCGAGGGCCTCGGCAGGCCATGGTTCCGGGGTCCTGGGAGGCGGCTGAGCGGTCGCGACTCTGTCGGCGGAGTCCCGCGCTGCGTCGGGCGTCTTCATGCTCCCCATAGCGCGGCAGCTCGTACCGGGTTGACGGGACGGCGGCCGATGCGCCCGGGCCGGGACGTCGGGCCGGCGATCCGAGTGCGCGCGATCACACTCGAAGCGCCCGCGACGCCTTCAGCGGCCCGGCGCCGCAGGCATTCCGGTCACGTCAGGCGAGGTCAGTCGTCCAGGAGATCCAAATCGCGCACCGCGCCCCGGTCGGCGCTGGTTACCAGCTTGGCGTACGCCTTCAGCGCCGCGCTGACCTTGCGCGCACGAGGCTGTTGGGGCTTCCAGCCCCGCGCGCTCTGGGCTGCTCGTCGCTGCGCGAGCACCTCATCGCTCACCTCGACGTGCACCGTGCGGGCCGGGATGTCGATGACGATGGTATCCCCGCTGTGCACCAGGCCGATGGTGCCGCCCTCGGCGGCTTCGGGGGAGACGTGGCCGATGGACAACCCGGCGGTGCCACCGGAGAAGCGCCCGTCGGTGATCAGCGCGCAGGCCTTACCCAAGCCCCTGGACTTGAGATAACTCGTGGGGTAGAGCATCTCCTGCATCCCGGGGCCGCCCCGAGGTCCTTCGTAGCGGATCAGTACGACATCCCCGGCCTTCACGCGACCGCTGAGGATGCGCTCGACCGCCTCTTCCTGGCTTTCGACCACGACCGCGGGCCCCCGAAAGCGCAGGATGCTCGCATCCACCCCCGCGGTCTTCACGATGCAGCCGCGTTCGGCGAGATTGCCGTAGAGCACCGCGAGACCTCCGTCCTGGCTGTAGGCCGCCTCGCGGCTGCGGATGCAGCCGGCGGAACGATCGGTGTCGAGCTCGTCGTAGCGGCGGCTTTGCGAGAACGCTACCTGGGTGCGCACGCCGCCGGGGGCGGCCCGGAAGAGCTCATGCACGTCCGGCGCAGCCGAGCGGGCGATGTCCCAGCGTTCGAGCGCCGTGGCGAGCGACTCGGCGTGCACCATGGGTACGGACGTATCGAGCAGTTCGGCGCGCGCGAGCTCCCCGAGGATGGCCATGACGCCGCCGGCGCGGTGCACGTCCTCCAGGTGAAAGTGACTCGAGGGCGCCACCTTGCACAGATTGGGTACCCGGCGCGAGAGCCGGTCGATGTCGCGGATGCGAAAGTCGACCTCGGCCTCCTCGGCGGCCGCGAGCAGATGCAGCACGGTATTGGTCGAGCCGCCCATGGCGATGTCGAGCGACATCGCATTCTCGAACGCCGCCTTGCAGGCGATGTTGCGCGGCAGGGCGCGGCTGTCGTCCTGCTCGTAGTAGCGCCGGGTCAGCTCGACGATCACACGGCCCGCGGTGCGAAACAGCTGTTCGCGGTCGGCGTGCGTGGCCACCAGCGTGCCGTTGCCGGGCAGGGACAACCCGAGCGCCTCGGTGAGGCAGTTCATCGAGTTGGCCGTGAACATCCCCGAGCATGACCCGCAGGTCGGGCACGCCGAGCG
>DAIDUQ010000087.1:0-9561 GCA_027456605.1 Steroidobacteraceae bacterium
GAAGTACTCCATGACCGGTCCGCGCGCGCGGTGCGGCCCGAGCAGGGTATGTTGCAGGTCGGTCATGCCGCCGGTGAGCTCGAGCGCGCTCCCGTCGTCGTGTGCTCCTCCGCGGGCCATGGCGGCCAATCCCCGATACACACTCGAGAGCGCCGCGCGCTCCGGTCCATAGCGCTGCAGCGGCCAGGCGGCGATGGAGAACAGCGTCAGCAGCAGTCCGCCGGCGGTGACGTCGGCGGTCAGGTGCAGCGCCGCCGTCAGGGTGGGTGCCGGCAGATCCGTGGCGATAACGAGCAGAATCATCGAGGTCATCCCCACTCGGGCGATGGCATCGCCGAATGCCACGAGCAGCGCGCCGAAGAAGCCGATCGCGAGACTGGCGAGCAGCAGCGCCGGAAGATGATGGTTCAGCGTCAGACCGAGGAAGGTCGCCAGACCCCCGGCGGCCGACACCGCCAGGAGGCGCGTCAGCCGCTCGCGATACGGGCCGGGCTCGTCGGAGTACATCGTAACCAGCGCCCCGATGCTGACCGCGATGCCGGCCAGCACGCTGCCGCTGCCGATGCCCCACACGAGCGGTAGCACCACCGCGGCGGTGTTGCGCACCAGGACCATCCAGGGCAGCTGCGCCGGCCGGGTGGCCAGCAGCGTTGAGAAGAGCTTGGCGCGCATGCTGTCGGGGGGATATCGCATCGGGGCTCTCGGCGTCTCGGCGGCTGAACGGTTTCTGTGCCCGATTGTACTGGCCGGGCCAGGGCTCGCCGAGTCATGGCTGGGGCGCCGTCTCGCAGCGCCGCGACCCTGTCCTCAAGGCAGATAGACCGAAACCACCGTGCCGCCACCGGGACGGTTGGCGATGCCCAGCCGGCCGGCATGCGCCTCGATGATCTCGCGGCACAGGGTGAGCCCGAGGCCCGTGCCGGAGGGCTTGGTGGAGAAGAACGGCAGCAGCGCGTCGCGCAGCGCCGCTTCGGTGAGTCCCGACCCGCGGTCGGCGACCTCGATCTGAAAGCCGGGCGCGCGCTCGCGCACGCTCACGGTGATCTCGCCGGGATCCGAGCCCGATTCGGCGGCGTTCTTCACCAGATTGATCATGACCTGTTCGAGCTGTCCGGCGTCGAATTGGCCCGGCCGCTCCGGCAGTACGCCCGCGACGCGAAATTCCAGCGTCGCGGCCAGTCGCGCGATGAATGCGGACCAGGCGATCGGCGCCGGCCGGGGACGCGGCAATTTGGCGAAGCGCGCGTACCCGTCGATGAAGACCGCCAGGTGCGCCGTACGATCCCCGATGGTGGCGAAGATGCGCTCGAATTGCGGGCCGAGAGCGGCCGGTTCGGCCTGTTGGGCGAGCAGCTTGCCGGAATGCACCAGGGAGCTGATCGGGGCCAGGGAGTTGTTGAGCTCGTGGGCGATCACACGGATGACTTTCTTCCACACCGCGATCTCCTGCGCGGTGAGCTCGCGTGTGAGGCGCTCGAGCAACCAGAGCTGATGCGGCCGGGCATTGAGCAGAAAGGTGCGCCGGGAGAAGCGGTAGACCTCGCTGTCCGGGCCGGTGCCGAGCGTGAAGAGGGTGTCGCCGGCGCCCGCAACGGCCGTGCGCAGCTCCGGCGGCTGCCCGCGCAGCAGTTCCTCGAGCTCCAGACCCTCGAGTTTACGTCCGCCATGCAGCAGCGCGCGCGCGGCGATGTTGCCGTACACGATCCGGCCCCGGTCATTGCTCAGTACCAATACGTGCGGCGTGGTTTGCAGAACGGTGTCCAACAGCAGCTCGCGCTGGTACAGATCAAACCGCTCCCGCCGCAGCATCTCGCCGAGCCCGTTATAGGCTTCGACCAGGGCGCGCAATTCCTCGATGCGTGGTGCGGCGATGCTGCTGCTGAAATCCCGTTCGCGCAGGCCGGCGATGGCGCCGCCGACCGCCGCGACCGTCTTGCGCCAGGGACGCGCGGCGCGTGCCGCGAGCCAGGTGAGCACCGGGATGCACACGAGCAGCGCCAGAGCGAGCGCTAGCGCGGGCGAGGCGAGCCAGCGCAAGGCCGCGGCGGTCAGTCCCGCGGCGATCAGCGCCTGTGCGCCGAGCGCGAGGCCCATGCGCCCGGCGATCGATCCGCGAAGCCTACCGATCATCGTTGGCCTTCAGGCCCAGCTTCTCCATGCGGCGGTACAGCGCCTGTCGGGAAAGGCCCAGCTCGCGCGCGGCCCGCGATACGTTGCCGCCGTTGCGCCCGAGCGTCTCCTCGAGCCCGAGGCGATCGAGTGACACCGCCTCGGTGTCGCCCGCCGGCTCGACAGGCGGCAGGTTGAGCGCCCCGACGTCGATCAGCGGCGCCTCCGACAACAGGCATGCGCGCCGTATGACATTGCGCAGCTCGCGCACATTGCCCGGCCAGGGATAACCAGCCAGCGCGTACTCGGACTCGCTCGAGAGCGCGCGGTTCGGCTCGAGAAAGTGGCGCGCCAGCGGCACGATGTCCTCGGGCCGGCGTGCCAGCGGTGGGACTTCCAGCTCGATCACGTTCAACCGGTAATACAGATCCTCGCGAAACGCGCCGGCGCGTATCGCCGCGCGCAGATCCGCATTGGTGGCCGCCACCAGCCGCACCGCTGCGCGGCGTGTGAGGTTTGATCCCAATCGCTCGAACTCCCCGGTCTGCAGCACCCGCAGCAGCTTGGCCTGACCGGGCGGGTCGAGGTTGGCCAACTCGTCGAGGAACAGCGTTCCGCCGCTCGCGGCCTCGAAGCGGCCGATGCGCGCCCGCGCGCCGGTGAATGCGCCGGCCTCGGTGCCGAACAGCTCCGCCTCCATGAGGTCATGGGGGAGGGCGCCGAGATTGACTTTCACGTAGGGACCGGTGCGGACGGAGGAGTTCGCCTGGATGATGTCGGCGAGCACCTCCTTGCCGGCGCCGTTCGGCCCGGTGATCAGCACCGGCACGTCCGCGTGCGCCACCTGGGCCGCCATCGACACCAGCGTGTGCATCGCGTCGCTCTCGTAGATCGCGCCACGCAGATCGAAGCGGCCCGCGAGCGACTCGCGCGCCCGGCGCCGCCGCGAGCGCAGCGTGGCGGCTTCGACGCGCGCGCGGCGCAGGTCCAGGAGATTGCGCACGGTGGTGAGCAGGCGCTCGTCGTCCCACGGCTTGGCGATGTAATCGGCGGCTCCGGCCTTGACGAGATCGACGGCCGTCTCCAGGTGCGTCCAGGCGGTCAGCAGTACGATGGGCACGTCGGGGTGCTTGCGGCGAATGGCGTGGAAGAGCGCCACGCCTTCCTCGCCTCCGGTGGCCTCGCGACGGAAGTTCATGTCTTGGATGACCAGGTCGACCGCTTCGTCCCGCAACGCGGCGAGACCTTCGGGCGGGGACGCCGCGCCGAGGACTCGCGCGCCGTGCAGGGAGAACAGTACCTCGATCGCGGTCCGCACCGCCTCGTTGTCATCGATGACCAGCACGGGGCTGTGCGCGAGGCTGGAGCGCGACTCGCTGGGCGGACTACTCATCACGGCCATGGTACCGGATCGGACCGCACGGCGCTGCCGCGGGCGGGGTTCCTGCCCGGCCCGGCGCGCGTTGAGCCGGCAGGCGTCGGTTTGGGGTCAACACTCGCCACCTGCGACGGCGGGGTCCGTTGCGCCGCGCAAGCCCCGGGGTGTTCATCCAGGGACACCCGCTCGGCGCAGCGAAGCGATGCTTCGCCGGAAGGCGCCGCCTCGCCGCTGTGTCTGGGGTACACGGTTCGGATCGCCTCATCGCTCGGGATCGGCCGCCGGCCGATGGGCAACGACTCAGTCCATCGGCGGGGTCATGCCTTCGGGGGTCGGCTCTCCGTGGGCGAGCGGCGCGACTCTGGTGAGCCAGGAATTGATGGTGCTCACCTCGGCCGGATAGAGCATGCCGGCGGCGTACTGCAGCTGAATCAGGCTGTCGATGTAGCCGTAGCGGCTGGTGGCGTAGTTGGTCTGCGCCGATACCAATGTGCTCAGGGCATTGAGCACGTCGACTTCCGTCTCCCGGCCGACCTTGTAGCCGTCCTCCGTGGCGACATAGGCGGCCTTGCTCGAGATGAGGGCTTGGCTCAGGGCGCGCACGTCGGCGATCCCGGTGACCACGCCTAGGTAGGCATTGCGCGTCTGCTGAATGGTCGAGCGCGAGGCGACCTGCACGGCGTCGTTGGCCGAGATCGACTGGTACTCGGCCTGGTGAATGCGCGCGTCGTCGCCGCCGCCGCTGAACACCGGCAGGGAGAATTCGATGCCGATCTGGCGGTCGTTGTCGGCTCCGCCCAGACCGTGGAACAACTGACCGAAGACCGTCTCGTTGGTGGAGTTGTCGGTGTATGAGCGGCTGGCGACCAGCTGTACCGAGGGGATGTCGCTGCCGTACGCGGCGCGCACGCCGTCCCGGGCGGCGTCGGCGGCGAGGCGGGTCGCGATCAAGGTCAGATTCTGCCGCAGCGCCGCCTGCACCCAGGCATGCCGCTCGGCCGGATGGGGCAGGGCGAGCGGCAGGTCCGGACCCGGCTCGGCCAGGGAGCGGTATTGCCGGCCGGTGATCACCTGCAACTGATTCTCGGCGGCCGAGAGCGCCTGCTCGTTGACGATGACCTCGGCGGCCGCGGCGTCGCGCGCCGCACGCGCCTGCTGGACGTCCGTGATGGCGATCATGCCGATCCGGTATTCCTTGCGGGCCCGAATGGTCTCGAGCGTCAGGGCCTTGAGCGAGGACTGCTGCGCGTGCAGCGTATTGAACGCCGCCAGGACGTTGAAATAGGCCTGCGCCGTGGTCAGGATCAGGCCTTGCGTCGCGGCCTCGTAGTTCGCCTGCGCCTCGGCCACCTGATGGTCGGCGGCCTTGAGGTTCATCCAATCCGTCCACGAGAACAGATTCTCGCTGAGGCTCAGACTCCAGGTCTTGCCGATTGTGTTCTGGGCGTACGGCAATTGATAGCTGTAGAGCGAGCCGCTGGACGTGGAGTTGATCTGGCCGCTGCGCCCGGAGGAGTGGTCCCATGTCTCGCCCGCCGAGGCGGTGATCTGCGGCAACAGGAGCGCAAAGGCCTCGGGGCGCGCCTCGCGGGCGGCCCCGTAGATCGCGCGCGCCTGGCGATAGGCCGGGTCATGCAGCAGGGCCTGGTGATAGACCTCGAGGAAGTTCGTGGCCGAGGCGGCGGGCGCCGCGGCGAGGGCGAGCGCGCCGCCGAGCAGCGCCAGGGCGCAGTGATGGGCAAAGTTTCGCATGGGATTTCCTCATCCAAAAAAGGGCCTCGCCGGAAAACGACCGGACCGGGACCAACGCCCCGGACGGGCATAACGGCCGACGGAGGCGCACAACAAACACGCTGCGACCCGGCCGCTCGCGCTCAGATCGAGCGTGTGGCCACCGACGGCGGGATGCGCGCGGCGCGGCGCGCCGGCTGCCAGGCGGCGAGCTGGCTGGTGAGCGCCAGGACCGCGACGCCGATGAGCAGATACCCGGGATCGAGGCGGGCGACGCCGTCGTGATCGGTCAGCCACTGGCCGATGGCGAGCGCGAGCAAACAGCCGAAAATCGCGCTCGCGGACACGGTGAGGGCGTTTTCGGCGAGAAACAGCGCCACGATGTCCCGCCTGCGCGCCCCGAGGGCCCGGCGGATGCCGATCTGCCGAGTGCGGCTACTGACATTGAAAGTCGCGAGCCCGAAGACGCCGAGGCAGCACACGGCAAGCATGAGCACGGTGATAGTCGTTAGAAAGATCGCCATGTTGCGGTTATTGGCCTCGAACTCTCGCTTCGCGACCGTCAACGTAGTCGCTTTGATGATCACGGCGAGCGGGTGCGCCGCGCCAATGTGCCGCTGGGCTGCGCGCAGGACCGCCTCGCGCCTGCCGGGCTGAGTGCGGACCAGCAAGGCATAGAACCCGACTCTGGGCGGGGTCGGCAGCAGCGCGGTGTCAAATACGCGACGCTGGAATTCGTAGACGTTGCCCACGAAGTTCCGGGTGATGCCGATGATCGTCAGCGGATCGCTCGCGGCGTTGTAGACGGTCTTGCCGAGCGCATTGCCCCGCGGAAACAAAGCGTGCGCCAGCGCTTCGGTGACGATGATTTCCGCCGGGGGTTGAGTCTTCTTGCCCGTTGAGACCGAGTGAATCTCATTAGATCTGAAATTGCGGCCCGCGACGAGCGGGACGTCGAGTGTTCGAAGGAGGTTGTTATCAGAACGCAGGACATTGGTGTTCACGAATCTTCCGCGCTGCGCGGGTTTCCGCCAGAAACCATCGAAGGTCTCTCCATACCCAGTCAGAGGGATGCCAACGCTCACTGTCGCGGCCACGACGCCGGGGAGGCTCCGCAGGTAGGCGAGGTCTTCGCTCTCGGCCTGTGCGACGTTGAACCCCTTGGACAAGCTACTGACATCGATGCCGAAGGTACCGCGGGTATCGATGCCTACGGGCTGCTCGAGCTGTTGGATGCGCCGGCTGACAATTCCGGCCGTATTGACCAGGACGGCAAGCGTGATGGCGGTCTGCAGGATGACCAGAATGGCGCCCGCGGGATTGCGCCGCAGCGCGGACAGCAGAGGAGGGACGCGGAGAGTCATGGGCTTAACCGGACGCGGGGGATTCTCACTGATTCTTGAGGTATGTTGCGGGAGAGACTTGGCCAATGCGCCAGGCGGGGTAGAGTCCCGCGATGAGGGTGGATAGGGCGGCGAGCCCCAGGGCCCAGAGAACACCGAGGGGATCAAAATGGGCCAGCTCGCCGTAGGCGTGGCCAGTGCCGTAGAGCGCATGAACCGCCCTGAGTCCGGCGGCTCCGAGCGCTAGCCCCAGAACCGAGCTCCCGAGCGACAACAGGGCGACCTCGACCAGATGCTGCTCGAAGATCTGGCGGCGGCTTGCCCCGAGCGCGCGCCGGATGCCGGCGCTGGGTGCGCCACGCAGGAACTTGGCGAGCAGGATCCCGACAGAGTTGACGAGGCAGACTACGAGGAACGCGAAAGCGAGTTCCAGCAGGAGGCGGTTGTCGGTGCTGACGACGTGGTGGAGTTTGAGCCACTGGCTGACCTTCCACAGGTGATTGTTGCGCGGTCGCGGGAACCGTCCGGCCTTGCGCTGCTGCGCCCAATAGGCGTTCATGAAATTCAGGAATCGCGTCCGGGTTGCAGGCGTCGGCAGCTCCACCCACAGCGTGATCCACACGCAGTTGGAGCCAAGCAATTGCGCGTAAGTGTGAACTGCAGTGAAGCCCCAGCAGCTCGAGGAACCTGCTGGCCACTGGTGCAGCAGTACGTCCCACCGGAAGGGGACGAACGGTGCCTCCGGTCGCCCGAAATCTCCGTCCCCTCCGCCGGTGAGGTTATAGAACTTCGGCTGGGGGTACCAATGAGCCAGGACCCCGACGATGCGAAAGCGCAGGTTGTTCCACAGGATCGTGCGCCCGACACTGTCGGTGCCGGCGAAGAGCTTCTCGTTCTCCCGGTGGCTCAGCACGATCACCGGCTCGGGTCCCCGGTCGGCGCCGGCATCCCACGGCCCGCCGTACTCGAACGGTACGTCGAACATATGGAAGAAGCCGGCGGTCGCGGCCTGGGTATCGACATAGAGCGGAACCGATTGACCCGGTGCGCCGCTCAAGGCGCTGGAGATGAGTGTCAGCAATGTCTTGCGGCGAGGGATGTCCGAATCGTAGAGATACATCGCATCTTGATAAGTCAGCTGACCCGGCGCCAGTTTCGGGTGCGAGCGGTGATACGGATATCGGGGGCTCCACGAATCCATCGTCACCGCGTACAGCTCGCCGTTCTTCCACCAGATCGGATTGCTGGACATGCCGTGATAGACCGTCAGCGTCACGATGCAGGCGGCGATTCCAAGGGCGATGGCGCTCACCATCAGCGCGGTGAGGCCCGGCGCGCGCCGGAAACTCCGCAGGGCCATGCGCAGGTAGTAACCGATCACGGTTGCGGTCCGCCTCAGTCCGCCGCCGATTCGGCGTGCATCTGCCCCTGCCGGCCGCGGCCGGCTGGGCCCGAAGCGCCAACGGCGTCCGCCACCAGACCGTCGACGACGTGGATGTTGCGCTGGGCGCGCCGCGCGAGCTCCGGATCGTGAGTGACCAGCACCACGGTGGTGCCCATCGAGTTGATCTTCTCCAGCAGATCCATGATCTGACGGGCCATGAGCGAGTCCAGGTTTCCGGTCGGCTCATCGGCCAGGATGAGCGCCGGGTCGCCGGCGATGGCGCGGGCGATCGCGGCGCGCTGCTGCTGGCCGCCGGAGAGTTGGGAGGGCAGATGTTTCATGCGCGAGGACAGGCCGACGAGCTCGAGGCTGTTCGTGATGCGCGCCTTGCGCTCGGCGGTTTTCATGCGCCGATAGCGCAGCGGCACGTCGACGTTGTCGAAGATGTCCAGGTCGGGTATGAGGTTGAAGCTCTGGAAGACGAAACCGATCTTCTCGTTGCGAATGCGCGAGCGCGCA
Organism: Steroidobacteraceae bacterium; assembly: GCA_027456605.1. Classification (GTDB taxonomy): domain Bacteria; phylum Pseudomonadota; class Gammaproteobacteria; order Steroidobacterales; family Steroidobacteraceae; genus 13-2-20CM-66-19. The sequence continues at coordinate 8,465 of DAIDUQ010000087.1, forward strand.
TCGTCCGACAGTCCGCTGACGTCCCGGCCGTCGAGCCTGTAGGTCCCGCTGTCGAAAGTCTCGAGCAATCCCGCCACATTGAGAAAAGTGGTCTTGCCGGAGCCGGAGGGACCGCTGACCGCGATGAATTCCCCGGTCGCGACTTGCAGCGAGAGTTCGCGCAGCGCATGCGTTTCGATCATATCGGTCCGATAGACTTTGCTGATGTTATGCATCTCGAGCATGGCAACCTCGGCTCGCGCTCATCGCGTGACCTTGACCTGGCGCGCGCCGTGCAGCGCGCGGGGATTGGAGATCACGACCCTGTCGCCGGCCGTGAGTCCGCGCAGAACCTCGATTTGCGATATCGACGCGGCCCCGAGCGTGACCGGGACTCGTACCGCTTCGGTGCCGCGCACGACGTAGACGAAGCGGGTCTGAGGCGTGACGTACGCGCCGCGGTCCAACATCAGCACGCCGTTCTTCTGGCCGAGAATGATTCGAACCGACGCTTGCTCGTTCTGGCGCAGGCCCGAGGGCGCCGCGCCGTCAAAGCGCGCCCGGCCGGTGACCCAGCCATCCACGACGGCCGGGGCGATGTCCGTGACGACGCCTCGGACGGTTTGACCGCCAAGGGTGATTTCGGCGGGAACGCCCGGCACGATGCCGTTGGCCAGTGATTCGGCCACCTGGAACCGGATCGCGAGCGCTTTCAAGTCCACGACTCTCACCAGCGGAGCGTTCTCGGCGACATAAGACTGATCGGGCTGCAGGGTCTGCGCCACCAGGCCGGTGACCGGCGAGCGGACGGTGAGGGCGTCCGCGCGGGCTTTGAGGTCTGCGACGCGCAGCGCCTGGGCATCGCGCGCCAGGGTGCGCCGGCGCAGACTGAGCAGGATTTGCTGGCGCTCCAGATGCGCGTCGTCGCGCGCGTTCTCGAAGTCGAGCCGGGCGACCGAGAAGGTATCGTAGGCCGTCTCGTAGCGCCTCTCGCTGATCACGTGCACCCGCCAGGCGGCCTGAGCGCGCTGCAAGTCGCGCAGCTGGGCATTCATTCTGACCGCGGCGAGGTTGGCCTGCTGCTGGCTGTTGATGAGCTGCTCGCGCAGCCTGACCCG
>DAIDUQ010000088.1:0-1666 GCA_027456605.1 Steroidobacteraceae bacterium
GCCCGTGGATCTGCCGCTGTTTCAGCGCCTGCTCGGCGACGGCTCGCAGTGGGGCGTCTCGTTCTCCTATGCCGAGCAGCCGCGGCCCGAGGGCCTCGCGCAGGCCTTCCTCATCGGTCGGCCCTTCATCGGCGGTGAGCCCGTGGCGCTGGTGCTCGGCGATAACATCTTCTACGGCCACGGCCTGCCCGAACAGCTGCGGGCTGCCGCCTGCCGCGAGCAGGGCGCGACCGTCTTTGCCTACCGCGTGCGCGACCCGGAACGCTACGGCGTGGTGAGCTTCGATGCGGCGGGTCGCGCGATGACGCTCGAAGAGAAGCCGACCCAGCCGAAGTCGAACCATGCGGTGACCGGCCTGTATTTCTACGACCGCCAGGTGGCCGATCTCGCCGCGGCCCTGAAGCCCTCGCCACGCGGGGAGCTCGAGATCACCGATCTGAACCGACTGTACCTCGAGAGCGGGGCGCTCACGGTGGAGCAGTTCGGGCGCGGTGTGGCCTGGCTCGACACCGGCACCCATGAATCGCTCATCCAGGCCTCGATGTTCATCGAGGCCATCGAGACGCGCCAGGGCCTGAAAGTCGGCTGCCCGGAGGAGATCGCCTATCACAGCGGCTTCATCGATGCGGCGCAGCTCGAGCGCCTGGCGCGCCCGCTCGCCAAGAGCGGCTACGGGACCTATCTGCTCGATGTGTTGAAAGGACCGCGCGGATGATCTTCGAACCGACGGCGATTCCCGAGGTCGTGCTGATCCGCCCGAAGGCCTTTGGCGATGCGCGCGGCTTTTTCATGGAGTCCTGGGAGCAGCGCAAGTTCGCCGCGGCGGGACTGGATCTGAATTTCGTGCAGGACAATCACAGTCACTCCGCCCGGCACATCCTCCGGGGGCTGCACTATCAGATCCGCCAGCCGCAGGGAAAGCTGGTGCGGGTCACGAGCGGCCGGGTGTTCGATGTCGCAGTCGACATCCGCCGCAGTTCCCCGACCTTCGGCCGCTGGGTGGGGACCGAGTTGTCGGCCGAGAACCATCACATGCTCTGGGTGCCGCCGGGATTCGCGCACGGCTACCTGGTGCTCAGTGACGCGGCGGACTTTCTCTACAAAGTCACCGACTTCTGGGCGCCGGAGCACGAGCGTGCGATTCGGTGGGATGATCCGACGATCGGGGTGCGCTGGCCGCTGCCGGCCGGCACCCCGCCGGTGCTCTCGGGCAAGGATGCGGCCGCGCCCGCCTTGACCGCTGCCGAGGTGTATCCGTGAGAGTGCTCATCACCGGCGCCGGTGGACAGGTGGGGCGCCTGCTGGGCGCGACCTGCCCGGAGGGCATCGAACGGGTGGCATTCACGCATGCCGAGCTCGACATCGGTGATGCGGACGCGGTTCGCCGCACGTTCGAGCACATACAGCCGGCGGCCGTCATCAATGCGGCGGCGTACACGGCGGTGGACAAGGCCGAGTCCGAGCCCGCTCGGGCGCGGCGGATCAACGGCGAGGGACCCTCGCATCTGGCCGTCAGTGCCGCGGCCTGTGGGGCCCGGCTGATCCACGTGTCGACGGATTTCGTGTTCGACGGAACGGCGTCCTCACCCTATCGTCCCGAGGCGCACCCGAATCCTCTGAGCGTCTACGGCGCGACGAAGCTTGAGGGCGAACGCGCGGTGCTCGA
>DAIDUQ010000089.1:0-1647 GCA_027456605.1 Steroidobacteraceae bacterium
CGATTCTCGCGCGGCGGTTCCGGGTGGGCGCACCGGTACTCTCCACCCCGGAGCGGATGCGGGAGTTCTTGCGTCTGCACATCGGACCGCTCGAGTACGAAGTCTTCGGCGCGGTGTTTCTCGACAATCGGCATCGGCTGATCCGGCACGAGGATCTCTTTCGCGGCACGATCGACTGTGCGCAGGTGCACGTGCGGGAGGTGCTTCTCGCGGCGCTGCGGCTCTCGGCGGCCGCGGTCGTGCTCTATCACAATCATCCTTCCGGCAATGTTGAGCCGAGCACCGCGGATGAGGTGATCACGCGACGGATCCAGGCGGCGCTCGGTCTTTTGGACGTGCGCGTTCTCGACCATCTGGTGGTCGGGACCGCGATCTATTCCTTTGCCGAGCACGGGTTCTTGTGACTACGACTTTTTGACGGCCTGTCACTTTCTCGGTGCGCCAGTGCTCATAGGCTGGCGCACTCTATTTCGCGGCACGATCGTCAGGAGGTGAGTCATGAGACATCAGGAGGCGCGGGTGATCCTCGAGGGACTCGTGCAGGGCGTTCATCCCGAGACGGGAATGGCGCTGAGGGGCGAGGCGGTTCTGGAGGACGCGACGGTGTTGCGGGCGCTGCTCGAGGCGACGGCGGCGCTGCGCGCGGCGGAAGGGCGCGCGCTGCGGCGCGCGCAGCTGCCGCCGAATGTCGGACGGTCGTGGACCACGGACGAGGAGGCCGCGCTGCGGCGGGCCTTTGAGCGGAAGACACTGCCAGAGGAGATTGCGCGCTCCCACCGGCGAACAGCGCGGGCCATTGCGCAGCGTCTGCAGCGGATGGGGCTGTTGGCCGAAGACTCGCCGCAGTGGGTGTCCTATTCGCCGTTTATCGCGCGGGACGGCGGTCCGTTCGGAACCCGGTGAGACGGCATGAGGATGCGTGGGATCGCGCTCTGTGGCGGTGCGTAGCGGCGCGGAGTGGGTTTTGAGGGGGGTTGGGGCGACGGATTGCCTGCTCGAGGGAGCGTATCACGCCGTTCTCGCCGTCAAGGCCTCGCGCGGCAAGACCGCGCTCGCGAGCACCTGCGGAGGACCTCCGGTGGCCTGGACGGCTGCGCTGCGGCGTGACGGGCGCGTGATGCAGGCAATCCGCCTGCGTCACTCGGAACGCCGCCATGACATCCACCCGGACATCCACCATGGGCCGCCCGCGTCGGCTGAGCGACGCCGATGTCGCGCGCATTCTCGCTTGGCATGAAGCGCGTTGCGCGTGGCTCGCCGCCGGCGCGTCACTCCAGAGCCGGCGCGCGCTCGCGGCCGAGCTCGGCGTTTCGGCGAGCACCATCTCGCATGTGATCGCGTGCCGGGGTTGCTACAAGCAGCCCTCTCCGGAGAGGCGCGACCCGGCGCCGGCTCGGCCCCCACGGGTGCTGTAGCCGCGGGTCCGTCAAGGCGGGTGACGCATCGGGCCTGCCCTCGGGCCTTCGCCTCGGAGCGAGAGAGGCGGTGGGGGCGGGATTGCCTGTTCCCAGTGTGCCACGCCGTTCTCGGTGCGCCGTGCAAAGGCACGGTCTTTCCGTGGGTGCGAATCCCACCCGGCAACTGTCGCTCCAGCCGGTAGTAATCGGAGCAGTCGTGGAGGTGACGAAGCGGCTGAAGCCTTCGGTG
>DAIDUQ010000090.1:0-32177 GCA_027456605.1 Steroidobacteraceae bacterium
GCCCATCGCGGTCCTGCCGGTGGCCGGTCTGCTGCTGCGGCTCGGACAACCCGATCTGCTCAACATCCCGGTCATGGCCCACGCCGGCCAGGCCATATTCTCCAACCTGGGGCTGCTGTTCGCGGTCGGCGTGGCGATCGGTCTTGCCCGCGACAATCATGGGGCCGCCGGACTGGCGGCCGTGGTGGGCTACCTCGTGACCCTCAAGGGCGCGGCGGTGTTCCTTACGGCGCCGGTGGCCGTGCTCGCCGGGGTCCCCGCGCACGCGCAGGCGCTCGTGGCGGCGGCATCCGTGGACAAGGAGCTGCAACAGCTCACCGTTCCGGTGGGGATCATCTCGGGGTTGATGGGTGGCGCGCTCTACAACCGCTTTCATCGCATCAGGCTGCCGAGCTACCTGGCGTTCTTCGGCGGGCGGCGTTTCGTGCCGATCCTGACGGGCTTTGCGGCGCTGCCGCTGGCCATCCTGTTGGGTCTGGAGCTGCCGCATGTGGAGAGCGGCATGGCCACGCTCAGCCGCACCGTACTGGCGGCCGGACCGTGGGGGCTGTTCATCTACGGCGTGCTGAACCGCCTGCTCATTGTCACCGGGCTGCACAACATCCTCAACAGCTTCGCGTGGTTCATCGTCGGCAATTACCACGGTGTCACCGGGGACATGAATCGCTTCTTCGCCGGCGATCCGACCGCCGGAAGCTTCATGTCCGGATTCTTCCCGGTGATGATGTTCGGTCTGCCGGCGGCGTGCCTCGCCATGTACCATACGGCGCTGCCGCAGAGGCGCCCGGCGGTGGCGGGTCTGCTGCTCTCGATCGCGCTCACCTCGTTTCTCACCGGAGTCACCGAGCCGGTGGAATTTACCTTCATGTTCCTCGCGCCGGGCCTGTATCTGGTGCACGCCCTGCTGACGGGATTGGCGTTCATCATCATGAACGCTCTCGATGTGAAGCTCGGCTTTACCTTCTCGGCGGGCCTTTTCGATTACGTGCTCAACTTCAATCACGACACCCATCCGCTGCTGTTGTTGCCGGTCGGGGCGGTGTACTTCGGTCTGTATTACGGAATTTTCCGCTTCGTCATCATCAAGTTCGATTTGAAGACCCCCGGAAGAGAGGAGACCGAGCCCTCGACGGCCGAGCGGCCGGCCGGTATCGGTGGGATCGAGGAGGCGCCGCCAGCGGCCGCCGGTACGGCCCTCGCGCGCGCCCGAGCCTTCATCGCCGCGCTGGGCGGGTCTGACAATCTCGACGTGGTCAACGCCTGCACGACGCGTCTGCGCCTGACCGTGAAGTCTCAGGAGACGGTGGATCCCGCAGCTCTGAAGCGCCTGGGGGCGATCGGCATCGTGCGCACTTCGGCGGATGGCTTGCAGGTGATCGTGGGTCCGACCGCGGAGCTGCTTGCCGGGGAAATGCGTGATGCGCTGGCAAGTCTACCCGGCGGCCAGCGGATACACGCCTCGAGCGCCAAGGTCGAAGTGCCGCAGCTCGAGGTGTCCCCGGCGCCGCGGCCGCAGGCCGTCGCGTTGAGCAAGCCGATCGTCGAGAAGTTGCTGGCCGCGCTCGGCGGCGCCGCCAACGTACGGACGGTGGAACCGGCCGATTCCCGGCTGCGGATCGCGGTGGCGGACGCGGGTGGCGTGGACCATGAGGCGCTGAGGCGTATCGGGTTGCGGGGCAGCGCCCTCGTGGCGCCAAACTGCGTTCACGTCATCGTCGGTCCAGCCGCGCAATCGGCCTCGAGCGCGCTGCGGGATCTTCTCGGCGCCGCTGGCGCACACTGAGTCATTCGGAAAACTCAGGCTCGCAGACCTCGGCTCCGTCGTGCCTTGGCGGAGATCCAGGACGTCAGTCTCGGACGTCGACGTGAACGGAAGACTGACAGTACTCGCGCGAACGGTCTTCCGCACGTGTCTCAGTGTCTTCTCGAAAGAGTGATTCAGCACGTTCGCTAGTCCGTCGGCTTGCGCGATTTTCGCAGCGTCTGTTTACGACGGTCCAACCGATACCGCAAATCCTGCAACGGGATCACCAACAGATGGTGGATGCGCCCGAGAGCTGTTGATCGCTTTCGGAAGCTGTATATAATCACAGATGTTTTAGGCGCGCGTCCCGCCCGCGCCCCGACTGCCTGCGTGGCTTTACGGGACCGCATCGAGACGAGGCGAGCGGGACTGGAGGCCCGTCACTGCCGAGACTCATCCGTTAGGCGTGAGAGACGGTGCGAAGTCGGGTTGGGACAGGAGTCTAGTGAATAACGTGTCCAGCAAACGATCGTGTGGACTGCGTGGAGGCCGATCCGTCGGAGCTGCCGGGTCGGCTCGGCCGGCACATCCGGTCGCTGGCGGTGGGCCAGGCAAAAGGGGGGAACGTGTTGCCAATCAATGTGTTGTGTCGTCGGGGAACGCTTGCATTTCCCGACCTCACTACTGGGACGTTTATGCATCGAGCGGTGTCCTCGTGAGTGCTCCGGCAGCCGAGGCATCGAGGGCGCACGCCGCAGCGGCGGAGTCGCCAGGCGATTCCGCCGGTCCGGTCGAGCGGGCGCTGCGTGCGCAGGCCCTGGCGGACATCGCGCGCAAGCACCATGGCTCGCTTCTGCGGTTTCTCACCCAACGAACCGGTTCGGTCGAGGAGGCCAAGGAAATTGCCCAGGAAGCGTACGTCAAAGTACTGGCCGTCGAGCGCCGCGATGGAATCGCATCGCTCGCCGGCTATCTGTGGCGCAGTGCGCTCAACCTGGTGACGGACCGGGCGCGCCGTCGCGCGGTGCGCGAGCGTTTCATCCGCGAGGTCCGGTCCGAAGCCGAGCCCCTCGCGCCTTCGGCCGAGGCCGTGGTGGACGCCCGACAGCGCCTTGAGGTGATTGAGCGTGCCGTCGGGCAACTGCCGCCGCGTTGCCTGGACGCCTTCTTACTGCGCATCGTTCAGGGCCGACCGTTCGACGAAGTGGGGCGCGAGATGGGAATCAGTGCGCGCATGGCGAAGGTCTATGTGGCGCGCGCGTTGGCGTCTCTGCAGAGACGGCTGGATGAGAGCGACTCCGCGGGGAATGCTCGGAATTGCCGCCGCTGCACGGACGACCGCGCGCGGTCCGGGCGGGCCGCCGCGCCGCAGATCGAATGAGCGCCTCGGATGCCGCCGTGTTGAACAGGCGGCGGGCGATTAATCGGCGCGACTGACCGGATAGCCGGATTTCCGGGCGGACGGCCGTCGAGGCGCGCGAAACCGGCGAGCTGCCCCGGGAGGGGAACCGGTTGCGCGGCGCGTTGCGGTGCGAGCGTGGCCCTAAAATGCGCAACCCCGAAGGGGTGCCGGTGTGGTACAGATGCGGGCGGCCGAGCGCCATGCCGGCCGAAGGGGTGGGGAGGGGGCAATGGAATCGGGTCATGACCCGGGCGGCGATGGACCGTATTGGCTTGCGGCACACGTCTATCTCGGGCTGTGTGATCACCACGCGGTCTTGATGGATTTGCGGCACGACCGCTATCACGCCGTGCAGCCCGCCGAGGCGCTGGCCGGTTGGGTTCAGGGATGGCCGGTGCCGGGGGTGCGCAGACGGCCGGCGCCGCGGATTGTATCGCGCCTGCTCGCACAGGGTGTGCTCGTCGGGGACGCCCGCCGTGGGCGGACGGCGACCCCGGTGCCGCCACTCGAGCCGACCCGCACGCTCCTGGAGTTCGACTTCGGCACGCGCCCGGCGGCCGGTGCGCGTGCGGCCGCAGATCTGGCGCGTGCCTGGACGGCCGCGCGCCTGTGGCTGACATTGTCTCCCATGCGGACCGTGGTCGGGCGGGTCGGCGCGCGGGGCGCCGCGCGGCGCCCGTCCTGCGCGGCTTGGGACCGGGATCGGGCGCATGGGCTGGTGATGACGTTCGCGCACCTGCGGCCGCTGTTCTATACCGCCCGGGACGCGTGCCTGCTCGATTCGCTGACCCTGTTGAATTTCCTTGCGCTGCACGACGTGTATCCGGAGTGGGTGTTCGGCGTCCGGACCGCTCCGTTTCATGCGCATTGCTGGGTGCAACAGGAGGATGTGCTCTTCAACGACATGCCGGACCGGGTGCGGCAATACACGCCGATTCTGCGGATCTAGGCGTGTTCCGGTACATCGCGTTCATCTGGAACGATCACGAGCCCGGCGCGCGCCGGGCCGCGCACGCGCTGGCGGCCCGCTTCGGCACGGAATCCGGACGGTGGCGCCGCGTCTTCAGTGCCGGTGGCGCGGAGGTCCGCTGCGCCGGCGAATTCCCCGGACGGAGTGAGGCCCGCCGGCTCGCGGGCGGCCTCGGCGTGATTCTCGGCTCACTGTTCGTGCGCGATGCGGCGGAAGGCTCGGCCGCAGCGCCGCGGACGCTCGCGCCGGCGCAAAGCGCTGCGATCGTCTCGTCCGGCGGACGCACGCTCGTCGAATCGTATTGGGGCCGCTACGTGGCCGTCTGGCGCGATCCCCGATCCGGCGCACTCGGTGTGCTGCGCGACCCGTCCGCGGGGCTGCCATGTTACGCGTTGCGTATCGGGCCGATCGAGGTGTTCTGCTCCCGTATCGAGGACGCCGCCGGTCTGTGCTCCCAGCCGCTGCAACCTGACTGGTCGTACGTCATGGCCTGTATGTCTCTGGTTCGTGAGCACAGCGGACCGACGGGTCTGCGCGAGGTGAGGCAGTTGGTCGGCGGGGAGTGCGTGCGGCATTGTGCGGGCACGACCATCCGCGGTTATGCGTGGGATCCGCTGCAGATCGCTTCACGGCAGTTGATCGAGGAACCGCGGACGGCGGCCGCAGAGCTCGGACACTGTGTGCGCGATGTGGTGCGCGCGTGGGGCGCCGGCGCGGGGCGTGTGCTGCTCTCGCTTTCAGGAGGACTCGATTCGTCGATCGTGCTGGCGTCGCTCGCGCCGGGGCGTGAAACGGCGTTGATCGGCTATCATTATTATCCACTGCGGGCCGATCTCGACGAGCGGCAATTCGCGCGGCTGGCCGCGGCGCGCGCCGGCATTCGGCTGATCGAGCGGCCGCGTTCCCCGGGGGTCGATCTGCGCCCGCTGCTTTCCATCCCTGCCACGGCCGAGCCCACCAACTATCCCTACTATCTCGAGCACAGCCGCCGTGAAGCGGCGCTGGCGGCCGAATGTGCCGCCGCGAGCGTGTTCATCGGCTATGGCGGCGATCAGCTGTTCTACCAGGAGCGGGCCCAATGGGCGCCGGGAGACTTCCTGCATCGGCGCGGTCCGAGACCGGGACTGTCGCGTGTGCTGCTCGATTCGGCGCGCATGGACCAACTGTCGTTATGGCGGGTGCTCGGTATAACGGCGCGCGAGACGCTCGGCATGCGGCGCTGGAGTCCGGTGCGCGAGGCCGGGCGTGCGCGGGGGCTGCTCGCCGCCGGTGTCGTGGCGGCGGCGGTGCGGCAGGGGTACTGCCTGCACCCGTTGCTGCATCGCGGCCGCGACGTTCCGAGCGGCAAGCTGTGGCACGCGCATCAGATTCTCTCGCCGTTTGATTTTTACGACCCGCTCGGTGCGCCGGGGGATCCTGAGCGGTTGGCGCCGCTGCTCTCCCAACCGCTGATGGAGTTGTGTCTGCGCATACCGGTCGATGTGCTGACCACGGGCGGCTGGGATCGCGCGGTGGTGCGGCAGGCTTTCTACGACGCGCTGCCGCCGCAGATCCGCAACCGGCGCAATAAAGGCGGAATCGAGATGCACATGCGCCTGACGGTGGAGCGCAACCGCGCGCTGCTGCGCGAGCTGCTGCTCGATGGGATGCTGGTCGCGAACGGCCTGCTCGATCGATCCGCAGTGGAGCGGGCGCTCGCGGGCCGCGCGGAAATCGAGACTCAGTCTGGAGAGTTGATCGAATACGCTTGCATCGAGTCCTGGCTCGAGCGTTGGCATGCTCGGGACTCGTCACGGCGCCCCGGTGTATGGCAGACTGCGACTTGAGCGGCAGGGATCATGGATCAGAACGACCAAGAGGCCGGGGGCCGGAATTTGGGGCGTCGCGGCGTGCGGCGGACAGGGGGGGCGCTTTGCATGGCGTTGACGCTGCTGTGCGTCGGGCCGTACGCGCGGGCGCAGAGCCCGGTTACCGTGTTCAATCTGCAGGCCCAACCGCTGCCTCAGGCGGTGCTCGAGTTCTATCGCCAGTCCGGTGTGCGGGCCATGTACGCAGCGACGCCGCAAGTGCTCAAGCTGCGTACGCACGCGGTTCACGGCGCACTGACGAGTTCGGTGGCGCTCTCGCGCATGCTGCGCGGCACGGGCCTGACGTTCACGTTCGATTCGGAGCATTCCGTCATCATCCGTCCGGCACCGCCGCCCATTCGGTCGCATCGGCGGGGGGTGCGCGCGGTGCATACGGTCCCACGCTGGATAAATCCGGAACCAGATCAGACAGATGCCATGCTTCAGCCGGTCGATGTCACCGGCAGCTTGATCCGCGGCGTGCGATCGGCCACCGCGCCGATCATCGACGTGGGCCGTACGCAGCTGGAGCAGACCGATTACCCGAGCGTCGCGGACGCGCTGTACGCACTGCCATTGATCTCACTGAACGGGCCGCGCGAGGACCTGAACGTCGACAATAACGTCGAGGACGGCGCAGGCATCAATTTGCGCGGTCTCGGCGTAGGGGCCACGCTGGTGCTGGTGGACGGCCACCGCCAGCCCCTCGGCGGGCTGACCGGCGGGTTCGTCGACGTATCGACCATCCCGTGGATCGCCGTGAAGCGCATCGAGGTGCTGCCCGACGGCGCCTCGGCCCTTTACGGCGCGGATGCCGTGGCGGGGGTCGTCAACATCATGATGCGCAATGGATTCCAGGGCGCGGAAACGCAGGTGCGCTACGGGAGCGCGATCGACGGACGCGGCGAGTGGATGTTAGGGCAGCTGTTCGGCACGCACTGGCGGGGCGGGCACGGCATGATCGCCTACGAGTACACCGATGCCACGCCGCTGGCCGCAAGCGCCCGAGCCTATGCCGCGAACGCCGACAAGACGCCCTTCGGCGGCGCGAATTACGACAGCTACTACACCGATCCCGGCAATATCCTCAATCCGCTGACGCTCGAGCCGGCGTACGGCATCCCGAGCGGACAGAACGGCACGGTGCTCACTCCGGCCGCTCTGACCACACGCATCAACCTTCAGAACCCGTTCGCGGACTACCAGATCTTTCCCGAACGGGTCGCCAACGAGCTGTATGGCTCGGCGAGCCAGCGCGTGGGTGCCGGAGTGGGGCTGTTTGTCCAGGTCCGCTACGCCCAGCGCGACGTCAATCAGAGCACCCTGCCCAACGATGCCGTATTGCAGGTGCCCCCGAGCAACCCGTACTTCGTCAATCCCTACCCGTCCGTCCCCTATACGCTCGTCGCCTACAGCTTCCTCCACGATCTCGGGCCGACACGGTTCGCCGCCCTTTCGCGTGTATACGATGGAACGGTCGGGGCCACGGCGCAGCTCGGTCGGGGTTGGCAGGTGACCGCGAGCGAGTCGGTCGGCAAGCAGTACCTGCTTGCCGACGAGTACGGGGTCACCAATCCGGCACACCTCGCCGTGGCACTTGCCGATTCCAATCCGGCCACCGCCTTCAATGCTTTCGGGTACGGATCGGACAACAACCCGGCGACATTGGCGGCTATCGGCCAGAATTACCGCCGCCGCTCGACCTCGACCCTGGAATCGAGCGATCTGGTCGCCAACGGGCCGCTGCTGCGCCTGCCTGCCGGGGAAGCCAAGCTCGCCGTCGGGCTGGAATGGCGCAGCGAGACTCTGGCGCTCGAAGTGCCGCAGCCCAGCAGTCCACGCGGGGCGATGGTATCTGAGCGCTACGGACGGCGGATTTTCTCGGCGTATTCGCAGCTGCACGTGCCGCTGCTCGGCGGCGGGCGCGACGCTCAGGGCCCGGCGCGGCTGGCGCTCGACCTTGCCGGCCGCTACGATCATTACAGCGACTTCGGCGGCACATTCAATCCAATGGCGCGGCTGGAGTGGATCGCCTCCGACTGGCTGAAGCTGCGCGCCAGCTGGGGCCGCTCGTACCGCGCGCCGACACTCAATGATCTGTACGACACGTCGCAGAACGTGTCGGGGTTGACGGTCGTGCCGGACCCGCAGTCCTCAACCGGCAGTTCATTGGTGCTGGCCGAGCAGGGCTCCAATCCCAATCTCGCCAATGAGACCGCGCGCACCTGGACCGCGGGCTTCGATTTGACGCCGTGGAGCGGGGCGCAGCTGTCGCTCACGTTCTACGACATCGCCTACTGGAACCGGATTGAGCAGCCCGCGGCTCACGACCCGTTCGCGGTTTTGCAGAACGGCAATGAGTGGGCGGCGGTGATCAATCGCGCGCCCACACCGGCGGAAATCGAGGCCATCTGCGAGAGCCGGCAGTTCATCGGCCCCGTCGCGACCTGCCTTGCGAGCCATCCGGCCGCGATCGTGGATCTACGCCTGGCCAATCTCTCGGCCACCCGGACTCGCGGCCTCGACATCGCGGCCCGGGAGCGGGTCGTGACCCGGTGGGGGCATTTTCACTTTGGACTGCGGGGCACCGACGTGCTGCGGTTCGATCAGGCGCTGACGCCCGCCTCTCCTTCGGTGAGCATCCTGAATACCGTCGGGAACCCGCTGTCGCTGCGTTTGCGCGCCACGGCCGGCTGGTGCGCGTATCGCCGCAATGCGCCCGGCCCGGCCATCAATCTGGCCGTCAATTACACCGGCTCGTACCGCAATCCGGCCAGCACGCTCGTGCCGGCGGTACGTGCCTGGACCACGGTCGACGTGTTCGCGAGCGAAAGGCTAAGTCCGAATCGTTTCGGGCAGACCACCGTCTGGCTCAACGCCGTGAATGTTTTCAACCAGTCTCCGCCGTTCGTCGACAGCGAATTTGGCTATGACATCGGCAACGTTCAGGCGCTCGGCCGCGTGCTGAGCCTGCAGATCTCGCAGCGCTGGTGAATCGGCCTGATCCAGCGCTTTTCAGTAGTACTGCCAGCCGACCGCCGAGTCGTATTTCGCGCCCAGTAGCCCGCCCTGGGTCTGGGATATCTTGCCGAGCTCGACCAGTTCGGGCTCTGGCTCGATCGAGGGTTCCGTCGGGGCGGCCCCGGCCGGTTCGAGCCCTTCCTCGCACGCCGGTGTGTTCATGATGGCTTCTCCGGATCGGCACACTGTGCATCGCAAGACGACCTGTCCGCGCGGTTCGCGACCGCGTGGATTATGTCGCATCGTAGCGCGACCGGCAGACTGAGCCAATATTTTTGCGCTGCCCTGGGGGGGCAAAGTGAATCTCGAGCATCTTAATGGGTTAAGGATAGGGAGTGGATAAGCCATTGGGCGAAATCAAGCGGTTTCCCAGATCGGAGGGAGCGGACGCGTTCTTCGACCAGCTATGCCGTACACATGAGGCACAGCTGCTCGCCTACCTCACCCAAATGCTCGGTCGGGTGGATCTGGCGCGGGAGGCTCTTCAGGACACCTACGAGAAACTGCATCGGATGTACCGGCCGGAGCAGGTGCTGTTTCCGCGGGCCATCCTCTTCAAGGTCGCGACCCAATACGCGCTGATGCAATTGCGCCGCCGCCGCGTCGAGAGCGCGGTGATCAGCGGACCGGCGGGAATGGACCAGGTGCCGGACCTGCGCGGGGAGCCGGAGCGGCGGGTCATGGCCGAGCAGATCGAGCAGCGCGTGGCTCAAGTGATCGGCGAACTGCCCTCTGCGTTGCGCGCGGTGTTCGTGCTGGCACACGTGCAGGGCGAGTCGCGCAAGGAGATCGCCCGGCGGCTGGGGATCTCCGAACGGCGTGTGGACAAGCGAATGACGCGCGCGCTGAAGCAATGTCGCGTGAGGTTATCTATGCAGGGCATTGATTTGGTGGAGGTCGATTGACTTTCGACGTATTCCTCGATCGGCGGCGGCGCGCACGGGCCCAGGCGGCGCGGTGGGTGACCCGTATGGGCCGCGGGCTGACGCCCGCGCGGCAGCGTGCTCTCGAGGCCTGGCTGGCTGATACGCTGAATGCCGAGGAATTCAGTGAATTACGCGCGATATTGGATGTGGCCGCTGAGCTCAAGGGGCCCGCGCGGGCCGCGCTGGCCGCGAGTGCGGCGCAGACGCCGCGGCGGGCGAGGCTGGACGGTCGAGCACTGTGGCTCGTTGGGGTCACCGCCACGGCGGTGCTCGTGGTGGCTTGCGCGGGCGGGCTTTGGCTGTGGGGCCGGGGGTATCTGCCGCGCACCTACAGCACGGGGGTCGGCCAGATCCGCAGCGTGGTGCTGCCGGATGGCAGCGTCGCATATCTGAACACGAACACGCGTCTGCGCTGGATCGGCAGCCCCGATAACCGCAAGGTGCGATTGCTCCGCGGCGAGGCGTTTTTCGAAGTGGTGCACGATCCGGCCCGGCCGTTCCGCATCCTGCTGGCGCACAGCGAGGTGCAGGTGCTCGGGACGCGGTTCGACGTCTATCGCAAGACCGATGGCGATGTGCTGGTGACGGTCGTCAGCGGCATGGTCTCGGTGGAGGGGCTGTCCAGGGGGGCGCGCACGCCGTCATGGATCCGCCGTCTGACGACCAACCAGCAGATCGAGTATTCACCGGTCGGGCTGATCGCCGACGTTCACCCGGCGCGGGCGCTAAACGTGATTCGCTGGCGCCAGGGCATCATCGAGACCCGCGGCGAGCCGCTTTCCGCGTTCGTCAGCGATCTCAGCCGCTATACCGCCCAGCGCATCGTCATTGCCGATCCGCGTGCGGCCCGCATGCAGATCGGTGGAGCGTTCAGCGTACGCGACGTCGGCGCGACCCTCGATCGCATTGCCCGGATCGAGCCGCTCACCGTCACTCACGAGGACGGAGCGTTCGTTCTGGGTTACCGAGCCACGGACTGGCAGGGGGGGGCGTCCCCCAATGAGCCGATGGGATCGGATCGTAGATTTGGACCATAAACACCTAGAGAGGACCAGCAGATGCTCATTCTTACAAGGCGAGTCGGCGAGACCGTGATGATCGGGGACGACGTCACCATCACGGTGCTCGGCGTCAAGGGCAACCAGGTGCGCGTCGGTATCAATGCGCCCAAGCACGTGGCCGTGCATCGGGAGGAGATTTACGAGCGGATCAAGCGCGAGCAGCGCGCTGCCGGCGCAGTCAATGGCGAGACGCCGAAGTCCGTGCCGAGCTTCGCGCCGCCGGGCGCCTGAGACGCCCTCTGGGCGCCCCGGGGGGCGTGGCGCCCGGGACACTTCATCGATAAGCCGATCGTTCGTCCATCAACGCCGCCGCGGACACCGCGGCGGCGTTGTCTGGTGCTGGGCGTGCAACGGCGCGCGCGCGCTGCTACATTACAATAAGTAAAAATAAAGCCTCGCCTGTTCACCCGCATGCTCTACCAGCAATCGAGGGAAGAAAGCGCCGAGATTCTCCGGCGCGTGCTGCAGCTGATGTCACCGCACCCGGCCGGGTACCATCCGCTGAGCTATACGGTCTGGTACGAGCATGCCGCGGAGCTCAATCCACCGCTGAGCCAGGATGTGGAGAAGCTTCTGGCGTCGGCTTCGCCTGTCTCGGACGTCGACGTCCGGCGACTGCATGCGCTGCACATCGCCGCCCGCGACGTGGAGATGTTCGAGCTGGCGCAGCGGGATCTGCGCGAGCTGATCGGGCGCACCGAGCAGGACACGGCCGACGCCGAAGAGACTCTGGGGCACTTCACCGAGACACTCGCCGCGGCGGCGCAGCAGATGGCGGTGCCTGACGGCGACGCCGTGCCTGCGCTGATCGGCAGCCTGCTCGCGCAATCCGAGCAGGTGTGCTCGCGGCTGAGCGCCCTGCACGCGCGGCTCGCCAGGCAGCGCGAGGAGGTCGTCGGCATCATTGAGCGGCTGGAGCGCGCGCATACCGAGCCGCAGCGCGATCCGCTCACCCAGCTTGCCAATCTCAACGGCCTGCGCCGCGCGATCGAAGGCGAGGACAACCCGGACGGACTGATGCACGTGGCGCTGTTGGCCATCGACATCGATTACTTCAAGCGTGTCAACGACACGCACGGCCATGTGGTCGGCGACAAAGTGCTGGTGAAAGTCGCGGGGATCCTGCGCGAGCGGCTGGCCGCCGGCGACCTCGCTGCGCGCATCGGCGGGGACGAGTTTGCGGTGCTCCTGCGCGGCAAATCGCTGGCCGCGGCGGCGGCGCTGGCGGAGACGGTCCGCTCGGCGGCGCAGCGCATGCTGATCGTGCATCCCGACGGAGCCCAGTTCGCGGGCGATGTGACCCTGTCGATCGGCGCAGCGGCGGCACGCGCGGGCGATTCGCTCGAGACGCTGCGCCACCGGGCGGATTCGGCGCTGTATGCGGCCAAGAGCGCCGGACGTAACCGCATCGCGGTCGCAGCCGGCGGCGAGTCGCAATAGCGGCGAACGCGCAAGCGTCCTGGAAGCCCGTTTCAAATCGAGCGCGCCGTCCGGCCCCAACCATCCGGAACGGACGGCTGTGCCGATTTGCCTTCAGCACTCGGTGACGTTGACCGCCAATCCTCCCTGTGAAGTCTCCTTGTAGATCGTCGACATGTCCGCGCCGGTCTGGCGCATGGTCAGGATCACGTGGTCAAGGGACACCTTGTGGTTCCCGTCGCCGCGCATGGCGAGCCGTGCCGCATTGATGGCCTTCACGGCGCCCATGGCATTGCGCTCGATGCACGGAATCTGCACCAGTCCGCCGACCGGATCACAGGTCAGCCCGAGATTGTGCTCCATGCCGATTTCCGCCGCGTTCTCGATTTGCTCGTTGCTGCCCTGCAAGGCCGCCACCAGGGCTCCGGCGGCCATCGAGCAGGCTACGCCGACTTCGCCCTGGCAGCCCATTTCGGCTCCCGAGATCGACGCGTTCTGCTTGTAGAGCATGCCGATTGCGCCGGCGGTGAGCAGGAAACGCAGCACTCCCTCGTCGCTGGCGCCGGGCTCGAAGCGGCGGTAGAAATGCAGCACCGCCGGGACGATGCCCGCCGCGCCGTTGGTTGGCGCGGTCACCACGCGCCCGCCGGAGGCATTTTCCTCGTTCACCGCCAGGGCAAATGCGTCGACCCAGTCGAGCGCCTCCAGGGGGCGAGCCGTCGCGCTTTCGGTCAGCTGCCGGTACAGCTTCGGGGCGCGGCGCCGCACTTTCAGCGGTCCCGGCAGCACACCGTTCTGCCGGAAGCCGCGCTCGACGCATGTCTGCATCACGTTCCAGATGCGCTCGAGGCCGGCGCGCACGCTGGCCTCGCTCGAGCGCGCACATTCGTTGGCGAGCATGAGTTCGAAGATCTCGAGGCCGTTGTCGCGACACTGACTCAGCAGCTCGCGCGCGTTCGAGAACGGATAGGGTATGCCCGCGGGGGCGCTCGCGTCCTGCGCCCTGTCGTCTCCGGCGCGCACGATGAATCCGCCGCCGATCGAGTAGTACTCCTGCTCGCGAAGCGGCGCGCCACCGGCCGCCGCGGCGGTGAAGCGCATGCCGTTTGGATGTTGCGGAAGCCGTTCGCCACGCAGCAACAGCAGCTGCGTACGCTCGTCGAAGGCGATCTCGTGAGCCCCGAGAAGCGCGATGCGCCCGCTGGAGCGGATGCGCCGCAGGGTGGGCTCAATGGCATCCGGATCGACCGATTCGGGCAACGCGCCCGAGAGCCCCATGAGTATTGCCCGATCGGTGCCGTGGCCGAGACCGGTGAGCGCCAGCGAGCCGTACAGCCGCACCGTGACCGTCTCGAGCGGCGCGAGCAGGCCGGCCTCCTCCAGATCGCGCACGAACTCGAACGCTGCCCGCATCGGGCCCATGGTGTGCGAGCTGGAAGGGCCAATGCCGATCTTGAAGATGTCGAACACACTGAGCGACATGCCGCGAATCTCCCCCGAGCGCGATAGACTTCCACGTCCAATGCGCCATTATCGGCTGCTTGGGGTGAGCCGCGATAGCGGCAAGCACCCGAGCCATTGCCGGCGCACGCGCCGGGCGGTCGGACAGCACTCCGCCCGAGGGCGCTTGCGCGGCGGGGCGCCGCAGCACGATGCGAGGCCCGGTAGCGACGACCTCTGGGCGTGGTATTTCAGCTCGTACAGTGAGTGCCCCTGGGCTGCCAACGCAAGGGGCGAGCGGATATGAAGCACAGGATGCGCCGGAAACCCCAAGGGCCTGAGGCCGCGGATTGCCTGGGTCGTAGGGGCGCCGGCGGGCGGACTCGTGCCGGCAGGAACGGGAGCGGCCCGGTAAGCGGAAAAAAGCCTTCCAGCGCGAGGGTCTTGAGCGTACAATGCGCCTTCTCCGCGGGCCTCGGCTGCGGAGAGCGGAGCGGCTGTGCCCTCGGGTGAGCGCCCCGACAGCGTGACAGCCAGAAAGCCCCCCGAGGGGCTTTTTGTTTTTGGGCGGCCGGCAAACGGGTATTGCACTCAGGGGGCAGTGCTCGTTAGCTCTGGCTGGGCGGGCCGGGTGGCCCGTTTTGCGTTTTTGGGGCCACGTTACGGGAGCGGGTCGATGTCGGCGACATTGCGCGAGCGGCTGATCGCCCTCATTGAGCCGTTGATCGGGCGGTTGGGCTACGAGTTGGTTGATTTGGAGTACGGGGCCGGGCGCGGCAGCGCGCTCGTGCGACTGTACATCGACCGGGCCGGCGGCGTGGGGATAGAGGACTGCGAGCGCGTCAGCCGCGAGGTATCGGCGCTGCTGGATGTCGAGGACCCGATTCCCACGGCATACACGCTCGAGGTGTCCTCGCCGGGATTCGACCGGGTGCTGCGCACGCGGGAGCATTTCGAGCGATTCGCCGGCCAGCGGGTGTTCGTCGAGCTGGCGACGCCGCGCGAGGGTCGGCGCCGCTATACCGGCACGCTGGTGGCGGCCGGGGATGCGGGGATCGAGCTTGACGTTGACGGCGAGCATGTGACGGTACGGTATGAAGAGTTGGCCAAGGCAAGACTGGCGGGTTGAGCGGCGTTGCGCGCGGTGACGACTGGTGCAGAGGTGAGAGCAGTGAACAAGGAAATCCTGATGGTTGTCGATGCCGTCTCGAACGAGAAGGGCGTCGACAAAGATGTGATTTTCGAGGCGCTCGAGGCCGCGCTCGCCGCCGCGACGCGCCGCAAGCACGGCGAGGAGTGGGATGTGCGGGTGGCGATCGACCGGCGCAGCGGCGATTACGACACGTTCCGCCGGTGGAAGGTTTTCGCCGACGATTCGACCGAGCTGCAGGCGCCGGACCGGGAGCTGCGTTTCGAGGATGCGCGCGATCTCGATCCGAACGCGCAGATCGACGGGTTCGTCGAGCAGCCGATCGAGTCGGTCGCCTTCGGGCGCATCGCCGCCCAGCAGGCCAAGCAGGTCATCGTGCAGAAAGTGCGCGAAGCCGAGCGGCGGCAGGTGGTGGACGCCTACCGCGACCGGGTGGGCACGCTCGTCAGCGGCGTCGTCAAGCGGGTCGACCGCAATGGGATCTACATCGATCTCGGCTCGAACGCCGAGGGTTTCGTGCCGCGCACCGACATGATTCCGCGCGAGCAGGTCAAGGCCCAGGACCGCATCAAGGCGTTCCTGCGCGAGGTGCGCTCCGAGCTGCGCGGCCCGCAGCTGTTTTTGACGCGCACCGCGCCGGAGTTTCTGATCGAGCTTTTCAAGCTCGAGGTCCCCGAGGTCGGCCAGGGGCTGATCCACATCCTCGGCGCGGCGCGTGATCCGGGCGTGCGCGCCAAGATCGCCGTACGAAGCACCGACGCGCGCATCGACCCGGTCGGTGCCTGCGTCGGCATGCGCGGCTCGCGCGTGCAGGCGGTCTCCAACGAGATCGCCGGCGAGCGTGTCGACATCATCCCCCACGACGAGAATCCGGCTCAGTTCGTCATCAACGCCATGTCGCCCGCCGAGGTCCTCTCCATCGTCGTCGACGAGGATGCCCACAGCATGGATATCGCGGTGGCCGAGGAAAAGTTGTCCCAGGCGATCGGCCGCGGCGGACAGAACATACGCCTGGCCAGCCAGTTGACCGGCTGGGAACTGAACGTGATGACCGAGTCTGATGCCGATGCCAAGAGTGAGACCGAAGCCAAGTCATTGGTGCAGCTGTTCATGAAGCAGCTCGACGTCGACGAGGACGTGGCGACCATCCTGGCGCAGGAGGGCTTCTCGACCATCGAGGAGATCGCCTACGTCCCACAAGGCGAACTCGCCTCGATCGCCGAGTTCGACGAGGGGATCGTCAAAGAGCTGCGCAACCGGGCGCGCGACGTGCTTTTGACTCAGGCGATTGCCAGCGAGGAGTCGCTGGATCAGTCGATGCCCGCCGACGATCTGCTGCTGCTCGAGGGCATGCGCCCGGATCTGGCGCTGGCGCTGGCGCGCCGCGGGGTGTGCACACGCGAGGATCTCGCCGAGCAGTCGATCGATGACCTGAACGATATCGAGGGATTGGCGCCGGAAGAGGCGGGCAAGCTCATCATGACAGCTCGGGCGCCTTGGTTCGCGCCCAGCAACTGATCTTATAGGGTGCAAGACGTATGGCGGAAGTGACCGTAGCGCAGTTCGCGGAAGTCCTGAAGGTGCCGGTGGATCGGCTGCTCGAGCAGCTCGATCAGGCGGGTATTCGGGTCAACGGACCGGACGATCACATCAGCGACGATGCAAAGCTCGAGCTGCTCACCCATCTGCGCCGCAGCCACGGAGCGGGCAAGGACGGCGACGCCGCGCCCCGACGCATCACCCTCAAGCGCAAGACTCAAAGCGAGCTGAAGCTCTCCAGTGTACAGGGCCGCTCGCGCACGGTCAGCGTGGAAGTGCGGACCAAGCGCACCTACATCAAGCGCGACGTGCTCGAGGAACAGGCCCGCAAGCAGCACGACGAGGTCGAGCAGAAGCGCCGCGAGGCCGAGGAGGCCGAGCGGCTCGAGCGGGAACGGATCGAGCACGAGCGCCGCGAGCACGAGCGGCTCGAAGCGGAGAATCGGCGCCGCATCGAGGAAGAAGAGACCGCCCGCAAGCGTGCCCAGGAAGATGCGCGGCGAGAGGCGGAGCAGCGGGCGCAGCACGAGCAGGAGCGCCGCGAGCGTGAGGCGCTCGAGCACCAGAGCCGTGAGAATCCGCCGGCCGAGCCGGCCCCGAAGGCCAAGGAGCCGCCCGCCGCGGCGCGACCGGCGGCGCCCGGGGCTCGGGAACGCCCCGCGACCGATGACAAGCACACGCGCTATGGACGCGAGGAGCTGCATGTCACCACCGATGTCAGCTCGCGATTCAAGAAGCGCCGCCCGGTCAAGTCGCGCACGGTGCGTGGCGCGTCGGAGACGCGCCACGGATTCGAGAAGCCGACGGCGCCGCTGGTGCACGAAGTGAACATCGGGGAGGCCATCACCGTAGGCGAGCTGGCTCAGAAGATGGCGGTCAAGGCGCCGGTCGTCATCAAGGCGCTCATGAACATCGGCGTGATGGCCACCATCAATCAGTCGCTCGACCGGGACACGGCGGTGCTGGTGGTCGAGGAGCTCGGCCATACCGCCAAGCTGATCCAGGAGGATCAGATCGAAGCGGGGCTACAAGGCGAGAAGGCCGAGGCGGAACAGCTGGAGGCGCGTCCGCCGGTGGTGACCGTGATGGGGCATGTCGATCACGGCAAGACCTCGCTGCTCGATTACATCCGGCGCACCAAGGTGGCCGCCGGCGAGGCCGGTGGCATCACGCAGCACGTGGGCGCCTATCACGTGGAGACGCCCAAGGGTGTGGTGACTTTCATCGACACACCGGGCCACGCGGCGTTCACCGCGATGCGCGCTCGCGGCGCAAAAGTCACCGACGTGGTCATTCTCGTCGTGGCCGCCGATGACGGCGTCATGCCGCAGACCATCGAGGCGATCCAGCATGCGCGTGCCGCGGGCGTGCCGATCGTGGTCGCGGTCAACAAGATCGACAAGAGCGATGCGGATCCCGACCGGGTGCGCAACGAGCTCGTCAAGCAGGGCGTGATTCCCGAGGATTGGGGCGGGGAGAACATGTTCGTTAACGTGTCGGCGCATACCGGCGAGGGGATCGACGCGCTGATCGAGGCGGTGCTGCTGCAGGCGGAAGTGCTCGAGCTGCGTGCGCCGAGCACGGGACTCGCCAGCGGCGTGGTCATCGAGTCGAGCCTCGAGAAGGGCCGGGGCGTGGTCGCCACGGTGTTGGTGAAGAAAGGTACGCTCAAGCTCGGCGAGCCGATCATCGCCGGCTCGGAGTTCGGGCGGGTGCGCGCCCTGTTCGACGAGAACGGCAATGCGGTCGAGGCGGCTCCGCCGTCGATGCCGGTGGTGGTCCTCGGGCTCTCGGGCGCCCCAAACGCCGGCGAGGAGATTCTGGCCGTCGAGAGCGAGCGCAAGGCGCGCGAAGTGGCCATGTACCGGCAGAGCAAATCCCGCGACGTGAAACTTGCCCGGCAGGCGACGCGCGCGGAGGACGTGTTCTCGCAGATGCAGGAGCAAAAGGCCGGCGCGGTCGCGGTGCTCGTCAAGGGCGATGCGCAAGGCAGCGTCGAGGCGCTGCGCGAGTCGCTCGAGAAGCTCTCGACCGAGGAAGTGCAGGTCAAGCTGATCGCCAGTGGCCTCGGCGGCATCACGGTATCGGACGCGCAGCTCGCTGCGGCCTCCAAGGCGTTGATCATCGGTTTCAACGTTCGCGCCGACTCCGGTGCGCGCGATGCGATGAAGGAAACCGGTGTCGAAGTGCGCTACTACAGCATCATCTACGAGGCCATCGACGACGTCCGCCAGATGATGACCGGATTGCTGCGGCCGGAGATCAAGGAGCAGATCGTGGGTGTGGCTCAGGTTCGCGAGGTGTTCCGCTCGAGCAAGTTCGGCGTAGTCGCCGGCTGCCTGGTCTCCGAGGGCTTCGTGCGGCGCAACAACCCGATCCGCGTGCTGCGCGACAACGTGGTCATCTTCGAGGGCGCGCTCGAGTCGCTGCGCCGCTTCAAGGACGATGTCAACGAGGTGCGGGCCGGCACGGAGTGCGGCATCGGCGTGAAGAACTACCAGGACGTGCGCGTGGACGACCAGATCGAATGCTTCGCGCGCGTCGAGGTGGCCCGGACGCTGCAATGAGCGCCGCCGACTCCAGGATTCGCAAGATCGAAGCGCAGCTGCAGCGGGTGATCGCGGGGCTGGTCGCGCGCGAGGTCAAGGATCCGCGGGTCGGTCACGTCACCATCACCGCCGTGCGGCTCGCGACCGATCTCGGACTCGCCCGCGTGTACTTCGTGCCTTTCGCCGCCGAAAGCACGGCCGACGAGGTGCTGCGCGGTTTGACCCGCGCGGGCGGATTTTTGCGCGGGCAGGTGGGCCGCGAGCTCGGTCTTCGGCATGCGCCGCGGTTGGAATTCCACCTCGACGATACCGCCGAGCGGGCCGCGCGTCTGAGCGGCTTGATCGATCGGGCGCGGACCGAGGATCAGGCCAAAGATCGGGCCAAGCACTGACGCCGATGCCCATCGGGATTGTCCTGCTCGACAAGCCCGCCGGGCTTTCGTCGAACGCGGCGTTGCAGCGCGTTCGACGGCTGTACGGGGCCGCGAAGGCCGGCCACGCCGGCAGCCTTGATCCGCTGGCCACCGGGATGCTGCCGATCTGCCTCGATGAGGCGACCAAGATCGCCGGCGAGATTCTCTCGAGCCGCAAGCGCTATCGATTCACCGTCTTGTTGGGCGTCAGTACGGTCACCGGTGACCGCGAAGGGGAGATCGTCGAGCGCTCGAGTGTGCCGGATCTTGCGCTGGAGCGGATCGAAGCCGTACTCGAGACGTTCCGGGGGCCCGGACGCCAGGTGCCACCGATGTACTCGGCCCTCAAGCGCGGGGGCCGCCCCCTCTATGAGCTGGCCCGCGCCGGTGTGGTGGTCGAGCGCGAGGCGCGCCCCATCGAGATCTTCGACCTGCGGCTGCTCGCACGACACGGCGAAAACATCGACCTCGAGACCCACTGCTCCAAGGGCACGTATGTGCGCACGCTTGCCGAGGATATCGCCCGCGCGCTGGGCACTTGCGGACACGTCACGGCGTTGCGGCGCATCAGTGTCGAGCCCTTCGAGCGGGAGCCGATGCAGACCCTGGAATCGATCGCGATCGCGTGCGAGAACGGGCCACCGCCGCGGATGTTGCCGGCGGACTGGCCGCTTGCGCATCTGCCGGCGGTGTATCTGGATAGCCTGCAAGCCACGCGGATCAGTCATGGACAGGCGGTGGTGATCGGGGGCGCCACCGGCGGCGCCGGAAAGGTCAGGCTGTACGGGACCGAGCGTTTTCTCGGTATCGGGGAGGCCGATGGCCTCGGCGGCGTGCGCCCCAAGCGATTGTTCGGCCCCTGATGCCCGGCGCGGGGGAAGCCAGGGGACTGGCCAGCGCGCAACGCCCGGGTACGGGCGAGCGCTCCAGGCCGCGCTAGGGCGAAGGCTCTGCAGCGCACGCGCCAGATTGGTATGCCCCCGTCTGGCGCAGCTGCCGGCCGGAATACGCATTGCCCGCGGTCATGCAGGGGCTTTTCGCGGGGATGAGGCCGTCCACCGTGCGGACACATCCGGCCAGGACGTCCGCCAGCCGAATCATGGTGGGCTGAAGTGTGGCGCGCGATACGCGGCTTGTGGCGAGGGGCATTGCCCAGGTAAAATTGTGGGCTTCCTCATTAAGGGTAACCGGTAGCTACCTGGGATTGTCGAGCAATGGCTTTAACCAGCGAGAAGAAAAGCGGAATTCTGGCGCAATATCAGCGCGGTCCAGCGGATACGGGATCTGCCGAGGTCCAGGTCGCGCTGCTTTCGGAGCGCATCAACGGCTTGAGCGAGCATTTCAGCGCGCACCAGAGCGATCACGCCTCGCGTCGCGGGCTGGTCAAGCTCGTCAATCAGCGCCGCAAGCTCCTCGATTACCTCAAGGCGACCAAGCCGCAGACTTACCAGGAGCTCGTGGAGCGCCTGGGGCTGCGCCGATAACCGAACACCCGAAGGGCCGGGCACACAGCCGGCCCTTCATGTTTTGGGGTGTCGGTTGCATCCTCCGAACGTTAGATTTACATCAAGGAGTTGACCTTGAGCGTCAGCAAATCATTCCAGTACGGCTCCCACACGGTCACATTGGAGACCGGCGAGCTGGCTCGTCAAGCCGACGGCGCCGTGCGCGTCTCGATGGGCGATACGGTGGTGCTGGTGACCGCGTGTGCGCAAAAGAGCGCGCAGGCGGGCCGCGATTTCTTTCCACTGACCGTCAATTATGTCGAGAAGACCTACGCGGCCGGCCGGATCCCGGGCGGCTTCTTCAAGCGCGAAGGCCGGCCGAGCGAGAAGGAAACACTCACCTCCCGCCTGATCGACCGGCCGATCCGCCCGTTGTTTCCCGACGGCTTCTACAATGATGTGCAGGTGGTGGCCATCGTGATGTCGCTCGACCCGCAGGTCGATCCGGACATCGCCGCGCTCCTGGGCGCCTCGGCGGCGCTGTCGCTCTCGGGCATCCCGTTCAACGGTCCGATCGGCGCGGCCCGCGTCGGTTGGAAAGACGGGCAATACCTGCTCAACCCGACGGCCGCCGAGCTCGCCGAGTCGGAGCTTCACCTGGTCGTTGCCGGTACCGAGCACGGCGTCCTCATGGTGGAATCGGAGGCCAAGTGCCTGTCCGAGGACGTGATGCTGGGGGCAGTGGTCTTCGGTCACCAGCAGATGCAGAGCGCCATCGCCGCGATCCACGCGTTGGTACGCGAGGCCGGCAAGCCACGCTGGAGCTGGCAGGCGCCCGCGGAGAATGCCGAACTGGCCGGCGCAGTGGCCCTCAAGGCACGCGAGCCGCTCGCTCAAGCCTATACCATCACCGAGAAGCAGCAGCGCTATACGCGCATCGGGCAGATCAAGACCGAGACCCTCGATGCGCTCGCCGGCGGCGAGGCCGCCCGGTGGAGCAGCGAGCAGGTCGACTCGGCGCTGTTCAAGCTGGAAAGCGACATCGTGCGGCAGCGGATCCTCAATGGCGATCCGCGCATCGACGGGCGTGACTGCCAGACCGTTCGGCCGATCACCGTCAAGGTCGGTGTGCTGCCGCGCACGCACGGCTCGGCGCTGTTCACGCGTGGGGAAACCCAGGCGATGGTGGCCACCACGCTCGGAACCACCCGCGACGCGCAGATCATCGATGCGCTCGAGGGCGAGCGCCGCGAGCCGTTCATGCTCCATTACAACTTCCCGCCATTCTCGGTGGGCGAGACCGGCATGATGGGCTCGCCCAAGCGCCGGGAGATCGGTCACGGCAATCTCGCTCGCCGCGGTGTGAATGCGGTGATGCCGCATATGATGTCGTTCCCGTACGTGATCCGCATCGTCTCGGAGATCCTGGAGTCCAACGGCTCGAGCTCCATGGCCACGGTGTGCGGCGCCTCGCTGTCGCTGATGGATGCCGGAGTGCCGATCAAGTCGCCGGTGGCCGGTGTGGCCATGGGGCTGGTCCTGGAGGGCGCCCGCTACAAGGTTCTGACCGACATCCTGGGTGACGAGGATCATCTGGGCGACATGGATTTCAAGGTTGCGGGCACGCAGGAGGGCGTGACCGCCCTGCAGATGGACATCAAAGTCGAGGGCGTGACG
This sequence comes from Steroidobacteraceae bacterium, assembly GCA_027456605.1. GTDB lineage: Bacteria > Pseudomonadota > Gammaproteobacteria > Steroidobacterales > Steroidobacteraceae > 13-2-20CM-66-19. Next base: position 22,604 of record DAIDUQ010000090.1, read on the forward strand.
CCCGAGATCATGAAGGTGGCGCTCGAACAGGCGCGCGCGGGCCGGCTGCACATTCTCGGGGAAATGAGCAAGGTGATCAGCGCGCCGCGATCCAACATGTCGGAATGGGCGCCCTCGATCATCACCCTGAAGATCGATCCGGAGAAAATCCGCGACGTCATCGGCAAGGGCGGTGCGGTGATCCGCCAGATCACCGAGGAGACCGGCACCACCATCGACATCGAGAGCGACGGCACGGTCAAGATCGCCTCCGTCAACGGGACCGCCGGGCGCGAGGCGCAGCGGCGCATCGAGCTGATCACCGCGGATGTCGAGGTCGGCCAGATTTACGAGGGCAAGGTGGTGCGGCTGATGGATTTCGGCGCATTCGTCACCATTCTGCCGGGCCGCGACGGCCTGGTGCACATCTCGCAGATCTCCAACGAGCGGGTGGAGCGGGTCAGCGACAAGCTCAAGGAAGGCGACGTGATCCGCGTCAAAGTTCTCGAGGTCGATCGCCAGGGACGCATTCGCCTCTCGATGCGCGACGTCGACGCGGCCTGAGCGCGTGAGGAAATCGCCGGGGCTCCCCCCGCAACGGGCGAGCCCCGGCCGTCGTTCGGCGCACCAAGAGCTCATGCCGCGTCGCTGAGCGCGAGCGTCCGCACGCCGTGGAAGGCGGTGGGGTTCCAGTGCGCGATGGCCCAGGCGAGCACCTCGTGCGCCGGGGCGTCAGTGAGCAATGGCGGCGGCCTCTGATTCAGCAGCCGCAAGATCTCGAGCAGCTGCGCGCCGGCGCGCGCCGGTTGCAGCGCCACGGAGCGCCGCGATTTGGCGAGCTTCGCCCCACCGGGCTCGGTGATGAGCGGCAGGTGCGCGTAGCGCGGCTGCGGCAGATCCAGTGCCTCCTGCAGCAGGATCTGCCAGCCGGTGCTCTCGAGCAGATCCGCCCCGCGTACCACGTCCGTCACGCCCTGCAGGGCATCGTCCACGACCACTGCGAGTTGGTAGGAGAACACCCCATCTCGCCGGCGCACGATGACGTCCCCGAGACTCCCGGGAGGGCAGGCGCAGGGGTCCTGAAAGCGATCTTGGAAGGTAAGCGCGCGATGCTCATCGATGCGGACTCGCGTCGCCGTGGGCCCCGGGCGGCGCGGACCTGAGCGGCACGTGCCGGGATAGCGGCTGCTCGACATTCCCGCCTGCGCGAGCGCCCCTCGCGAGCAGCTGCATTCGTAGGTGACGCCAGCGGCGCGCAGACGATCCAGAGCAACCTGGTAGTGCGCCGTGCGGAGGCTCTGGTATTCGACCGCGCCGTCCCAGTGCAGCGCAAAGGCCTCGAGCGTTTCCAGGATCGTCCCGGCGCAGCCCGGAATGCTGCGCGGATCGAGATCCTCCATCCGCACGAGCCAGCGGCCGCCGTGGCTGCGGGCATCGAGGAAGCTGGCGCATGCCGCCAGGAGCGAGCCCAGGTGCAATGAGCCGGTGGGAGAGGGTGCGAAGCGTCCGGTGTAACCGGAGGTGCGCGCCGGGCGCCGATTATCGGTAGCGGTCGTCGCGGTCGCCGTACTGCTTCTCGCGCCGCTCGCGCCGTTCCTGCGCCTCGATGCTGAGAGTTGCCACTGGACGCGCCTCCAGGCGCTTGATGCCGATTTCCTCGCCCGTCTCGAGGCAGTAGCCGTACGTGCCGTCATCGATGCGTTTGAGCGCCTCGTCGATCTTGCGGATCAACTTGCGCTCGCGGTCGCGGGTGCGCAGCTCCAGGCTGAACTCCTCTTCCTGCGTGGCGCGGTCCGAGGGGTCCGGAAAATTGGCGGCTTCGTCCTTCATGTGCGAGACCGTCCGATCGACCTCGACCATCAGATCGAGCTTCCAGCCATTGAGGATGTTGCGGAAGTGCTCGAGCTGCTCCTGGCTCATGTACTGCTCGCCGCGCCTGGGAATGTACGGCTGAACGTTGCGTGGGCCTGCGAGCAGGCTCCCGGGTTCAACCGCTTCGACCTCATCCGTGTCCATCGTGCTCGGCACCCGAGAGTGTAGTGACGGCGTCGCCTGCAGCGGCGCCTTGGCCGTGTCCGCCGCCTGACGGACCGCTGATTTGCGCGCTTCTTCCGCCGCCGAGGCGCCCGGTGCTTGCGCATTCGCCGCGCGGCCCGGTCCCGGTTTGTGCGCCGGCGCAGGGGTGGCTTTGCGGGTGGGCGGCCGCTTGACGGCTGCGGTTTTCTTCGCAGCGGCCTTCGCGGGCGCGGCCTTCTTACCCTTCGCGGCTTTCGGCGCGGGTTTCTTGGCCGGCATCAATCGCTCCTAGGCATGGGCTTGTGGCGGGACGCGCGATTATACCGGCGCACCTGCCCCTGTACAGGGGCGCGCCCCGAGCCGGATCACGGGACCGAGCCGGCCCAGCCGCTCTGGCGGCGCTCGACGGCGACCCGTGTGGTGATGCCGCCCCGCACCCTGAACCGCGCCTCGAGGCGCAGGTAACGGGGGCTCAGCGCCTCGGCGAGGTGATCGGCGATCTCATTGGTGACGGCCTCGTGAAAGACGCCGCGGTCGCGGAACGACCAGATGTAGAGCTTCAGCGATTTCAGCTCCACACAGCGCCGATCGGGCACGTAGGCGAGCAGGAGTGTGGCAAAGTCCGGCTGCCCGGTGAGCGGACACAGGCAGGTGAACTCCGGAATCCGCATGCGGATGGTGTAGTCCGCCTGCGGCGCCGGATTGGAGAAGATTTCGACGGCGTGCGCAGGCTGTGAGGGCATGGACAATTACTCTACACTAGCGCGCCTCGCTGCGGCGGCCATTCATGAAGAGATCGGAAGATTGCGCAGATGCGGCTGACCAAGATTAAGCTCGCCGGTTTCAAGTCCTTTGTCGATCCCACTCAAATCAGCTTTCCGAGCAGCCTGACCGGCGTCGTCGGTCCGAACGGCTGCGGCAAGTCGAACGTCATCGATGCGGTGCGCTGGGTGATGGGGGAGCTGTCCGCCAAGCACCTGCGCGGCGACAACATGGCGGATGTGATTTTCAACGGCTCCTCGGCGCGCAAGCCCGTCGGTACGGCCTCGGTGGAGCTGGTCTTCGACAACTCCGATGGCCAGGTCGGGGGCGCCTATGCCAGCTACAACGAGATCGCGCTCAGGCGCCAGGTCTCGCGCGACGGCTCGTCCGGCTATTACATCAACGGCGCGCGCTGCCGGCGCAAGGACATCACCAACCTGTTCCTCGGCACCGGGTTGGGCTCGCGCAGCTACGCGATCATCGAGCAGGGCACCATCTCGCGCATCATCGAGGCGAAGACCGAAGACATGCGCGCGTTCGTCGAGGAGGCCGCGGGCATCTCCCGCTACAAGGAGCGCCGGCGCGAGACCGAGAGCCGCATTGCGGAGACGCGCGAGAACCTCGAGCGCCTTCAGGATGTGCGCGAGGAAGTCGAGAAGCAGATCCGCCACTTGCAGCGCCAGGCCGCCACCGCGCGCCGCTACCAGGACCTGCAGGAGCAGGAGCGGCGCGCGTTCGCGGAACTGCTCGCGCTGCGCATGCGCGATCTCGACAGCGGCGCCGAGGTGCACGACAGCGTGACGCGCGAGCGCGAGCTTGTGATGCAGTCGGCGCTTGCCGATCAGCGCGCTGCGGAGGCGGCCATCGAGCACGCGCGCGAGCGCCACGGCGATGCGGGCGATCAGCTTGCGCGCATACAGGGACGCCACTACGAGCTGGGCGCCGAGATCTCCCGGCTCGAGCAATCGATCCAGCACACCCGAGCGCTGCGCGAGCGGCAACGCTCGGACCTGCAGCAGTGCCGCGCCAGCCTCGCCCAGCTGGCCGAGCACATCGAGCGCGAGACTCAGGGGCTCGCGGCGCTGCGCAGCGAGCTCGAGCAATGCGCTCCGCAGCTCGAAGCCGCTCAACGGGCCGAGCACTCGGCTGGCGATGCGCTCGAGGCGAGCGAGCGGGAGCTCGCCGATTGGCAGGAACGCTGGGAGCGGCTCAACGAGGCGCTCGCGGCAGCCGACCGCACCGCGCAGGTGGAGCGCGCGCGCATCGAGCAGCTGGAGAATCAGCTGCGTCGTTTCACCGGACAGAGCGAGCGACTCGCGCTCGAGCGCGATGCCCTCGGTGCGCAGGACTCGAGCGAGCAGCTCGCGCTGCTCGATGAGCAGGAAGGTGCCGCGCGCGCGGCGAATCAGGCGCTCGCCGAGCAGCGGGCCACGGCGCTCGAGCGGGTGCAGAGTGCGCGCAGTGCGCAGCTCGAGGCTGAGCGGGCCCTGGAAGCCGCGCGGGCGCAGCGAGAGCGCGCGCGGGCGGAATGCACCTCGCTCGAGGCGGTGCAGCGCGCCGCCCTCAGCAGCAGCGCCGGGCAAGTGAGCGAGTGGCTCGGCGGCGCAGGGCTCACCGGCCGTGCCCGCCTCGCCGAGCGCATCGAGGTCGAGTCCGGATGGGAGCGGGCCGTCGAGACCGCGCTCGGGGACTATCTCGAAGCCGTGTGCGTCGAGGGGCTCGATGCGCTCGCCGACTCGCTCGAGTCACTGGCCCAGGGCCGGCTGATGCTGGTACACGAGACGGCGCGAGCCGAGCCCGCCGCCGATACGCGCTCCCTGGCCCACAAGGTCTCCGGTTCCGCCGCCGCCGCCGAGTCGCTGGCGGGAGTGCGTACCGCGGAGTCGCTCGCCGAGGCCCTGAGCCTGCGCAGCTCGCTCGGCGCCAACGAGTCGGTCATCACGCGCAGCGGTGAATGGCTCGGTCGGCATTGGTTGCGTGTCAGCCGCGGCGTTGATCCGCACGCGGGCATCATCGAGCGCGAGCAGCGGCTCAAGATCGTGCGCGCGGATGCCGAGCGCTCCGAGTCGCGGGTGCGCGAGGCCGAGGCACATTTGGCGGACGTGCGCGGGCGTCTCGCGCAGGCCGAAGCGGAGCGTGAGACCGTGCAGGGCCAGATTCAGGCTGCACAGCGCCGCCATGCCGAGCTTACTGGGCAGGTGCAGGCGGCTCGGACGCGCGCCGAGCACACCCGCGCGCGGCGCGCGCGCATCGATGAGGAGAGCGCCGAGCTCGCGCGCGAGATGCATGGGGCTCGCGAGACGCTCAGGGGCGCGCGCGGTGCGCTCGAGGCCAGTGTCGATCGCCTTGCGCAACTCGATGCGGAGCGTCACGCGCTGGAGGAGGAGCGCGAGGTCAGACGCGAGGCGCTCTCCGGAGCGCGAGCGCGTGCGCAAGCGGCCCAGCTGGCCGCGCGCGACTTGATCATTCGCATCGAGTCACGGCGCTCGGCCGAGGGAGCCGCGGTGAGCGCACTGGCGCGTATGGCCGATCAGCGCGCGCAGCTCGAGCAGCGGCGCACGGAGCTCGAGGCGGAACTTGCCGGCGGCGATGGGCCGATTCTCGAGCTGGAGGCGCGCTTGAACGACACGCTCGCGCGGCGGCTGAGCATCGAGACCGAGCTGGCGGCCGCGCGCGCGGCCCTCGAGGAAGTCGACACCGCCCTGCGTGCTCTCGAGCACCAGCGCGTCGAAGCGCAGCGGCGCGTCGGCGAGGCACGCGAGGCGATGGACGCGGCCCGTCTGGCGGCCCAGGAGAGCCGTGTGCGTCGCGAGGCGCTCTTTGAGCAATTCACCACCACGGGCTTCGCGCTCGAGACGGTGCGGGGCGAGCTCGCCGCCGAAGCCAGCGTTCCGGGCTGGGAGGAGCGGCTCGGCGGGATCCGCGCCGGCATCGAGAAGCTCGGGCAGGTGAATCTCGCGGCAATCAACGAGCTGGCCGAGCAGACCGAGCGCAAGGAATACCTCGATCGGCAGTTCGCGGATCTGACCAGCGCGCTCGATACACTCGAGGAGGCGATGCGCCGAATCGACAAGGAGACGCGCAGCCGCTTCGAGGATACCTTCGAGAAGATCAACGCCGGCATGAAGGAGAAGTTCCCGCGGCTCTTCGGCGGCGGGCACGCGTATCTGGAGCTGGTCGGGGAGGACGTGCTCGATGCCGGAGTGGCCGTGATGGCCCGGCCGCCGGGCAAGAAGAACAGCTCCATCCATCAGCTCTCCGGCGGCGAGAAGGCCCTGACCGCGGTGGCCCTGGTGTTCTCGATCTTCGATCTCAATCCGGCGCCCTTCTGCCTGCTAGATGAGGTGGATGCGCCGCTCGATGAGTACAACATCGGGCGTTTCTGTGACATCGTGCGCGAGATGTCCCAGCGCGTGCAGTTCATATTCATCACGCACAACAAGACGACCATGGAGCTCGCCGCGCAGCTGATCGGTGTCACCATGCACGAGGCCGGAGTCTCGCGGCTCGTGGCCGTGGATGTGGACGAGGCGGTCCGGCTGGCCGCGGTCTGAGCGCGGAGGTGTAATCGTGTCGACATTGCGTTGGACGCTGTTGATCTTCGGGGGAGCGTTCATCGCCGCGCTGGCGTTGTGGGAGCGGCTGCGGCCCCGGCAGGCCCGAGGGCAGGACGCACCCGGGGCGCCCGAGTCCTCGCCGCCGAGGCCGCGCGCGACCGATGCCGCCCAGGCCGCGGCGGGCGAGCCCTACATTGGCGAGGTCGACGCCTCGGCCGACGCCCTCTCCCGCCTGCCCACGGTGTTGATCGAGGAGGATGGCTCGATGGAGATCCCGGCCGCCGAGCCCCCCGCGGCGCGCGTGCCGCATCCGGCGACCGATCCGGCGCGGGAGCTGGAGGGAGTGGCCGAGGGCGTGGGATCCGTAAGGATCATCGAGCCGGCTTGCGGCCATCACGGGCCTGTGGCGCCGCCGCGCACCCCACAGCCGTCCTGCGCGGACGCAGCGCCGCTCGCGGCCGATCCCGAGCCGCCATTGGATCCCATTGGCGCGGTCGATGTCCCGCCTCTGGTGCTCGAGTGGCCGGCGGAGACCGAGCGGCACATCATCGCGCTGCGTGTGGTGGCGGACGCCGAGCGCTTCTCCGGACGCATGCTGCGTCTGGCGCTTGCGGCCGAGGGCTTTCGTCTCGGTCCGCTCGATATTTTCCATCGGCCGGATGATCTGGGCCGTGCGGTGTTGAGCGCGGCCTCGCTGACGCGTCCGGGCACGTTCGATCTGGATTCGATGGACGCGCAGCGCTATGCCGGGCTCAATCTGTTCGCGGTGCTGCCGGGACCGCTGCCGGTCGCGGAGGCCTTCGAGATGCTGCTCGCCGCAGCCGAGAATCTCAACGAGCGCCTGCAGGGCGTGGTGGAGGACGAGCAAGGCGAGGTACTGACTCCCGAGGGCATCGAGAGTCTGCGCGAGGCTCTGGCCGCGCGCGCGGGCTGGGAGGGAGGGTGAACACCGATGCGCGCAGCCGCATCGAAGCGCTGCGCGCCGAAATCACCCGGCACGATTATCGCTACTACGTTCTCGACGATCCGCAGATTCCGGATGCCGAGTACGACCGGCTGATGGCCGAACTCAAGGCGCTGGAGTCGGCTCACCCGCAACTCATCACGCCGGACTCTCCGACCCAGCGCGTCGCGGGCGCTCCGAGCGCCGCGTTCGGCGAAGTGGTGCATGCCGTCCCCATGCTCTCGCTCGAGAACGGATTCACCGACGAGGACGTGGCGGCCTTCGACCGCAGGGCGCGCGAGCGGCTTGGCGTCACCGAACCGCTCGGGTATTGGGCCGAGCCGAAACTCGACGGGCTGGCCATGACGGCGATATTCCGCAACGGCAGGCTCGTGCAGGCCGCGACGCGCGGCGACGGCGTGCGCGGCGAGGACGTCACGGCCAACCTGCGCGCGATACGAGCATTTCCGCTGAGTCTGAGCGGCGATGCGCCGCGGCTGCTGGAGGTGCGCGGCGAGGTTTTCATCCCTTTCGACGGGTTCGAGCGCATGAATCGCGAGGCGCTCGCGCGCGGCGAGAAGGCCTTCGTCAATCCGCGCAATGCCGCCGCCGGCAGCCTGCGTCAACTCGACCCCGCCGTGACCGCTTCCCGGCCGCTGCGTGTGTACTGCTATGGCCTCGGGTCGCTCGAGGGTTGGGAGCCGCCGCCGCTGCAGAGCGAGGTGCTCGGGGCGCTGAAGGCATGGGGACTGCCCATTTGTCCGCACGCTGCGCGCGTGCGCGGGGTCGAGGGCTGCATCGACTATTACCGGGCCATGGCCGAGCGGCGCGCTCGATTGACGTATCAGATCGACGGCGTCGTCTTCAAGGTCGAGCGGTTGGAGTACCAGTCGCGCCTGGGCTTCATCTCCCGCGCGCCGCGCTGGGCGTTGGCGCGCAAGTTTCCGGCCGAAGAAGTCCTGACGCGCGTCGAGGCGATCGAGTGGCAGGTGGGGCGCACCGGCGCGGTGACACCGGTGGCGCGTCTCACGCCGAAGTTCGTCGGTGGCGTGACGGTGAGCAATGTGACGCTGCACAACTTCGACGAGGTGCGCCGCAAGGACGTGCGCGTCGGCGATACTGCGGTGATTCGCCGCGCCGGAGACGTCATTCCGGAATTGGTGCGCGTCTTGCCGGAGCGCCGGCCGGAGGGCACCGTTGCGGTACAGCGGCCCGAGCGCTGCCCGGTATGCGGTTCGGAGGTGATCAAGCCCGAGGGCGAAGCCGTGGCCCGCTGCACGGGTGGGTTCAGTTGCGCGGCGCAGCGCCAGGAGGCGATCCGGCACTTCGCGAGCCGTCTGGCGATGGACATCGAGGGTTTGGGGGAGAAGCTCGTCGAGCAGCTGGTGGAGGGGGGCGGCGTACGCTCGCCGGCCGATCTCTATACGCTCACGGTCGAGCAGTTGCAGACGCTCGAGCGGATGGGGGAGAAGTCGGCTGCGAACCTGCGCCGCGCGATCGAGCGCAGCAAGCACACGACGCTCCCGAGATTGCTGTACGCCCTGGGAATCCGCGAGGTCGGCGAGGCCACGGCGCTAGCGCTGGCGCGCCACTTCGGTGAGCTCGAGCCGCTGATCGAAGCGGCCCGCTCGCATCCCGAGCGTGTCGAGGAGGTGGCTGACGTCGGACCGGTGGTTGCGGCGCATCTTCACGCGTTCTTCATCTCCCCGGCGCATCGCGAGCTCATCGACGCGCTGCGCGCCTCGGGAGTGACTTGGGAGCCGCTCGCGATCAGCGCCGCAGCGCTGCCGCTCGAGGGTCAGACCTTCGTGCTCACCGGAACGCTTGCGAGCATGACTCGCCAGGAAGCCCAGGCCGCGCTCGGCGCGCTTGGCGCCAAGGTTGCCACGAGCGTCTCGCGCAAGACGCGATACGTCATCGCCGGCGCCGATCCCGGCTCGAAGCTCGAGAAGGCCCACGCGCTCGCCATCCCCGTGCTCGACGAGGCGGGACTGCGGAAACTCCTCGACGCACATCGGCGCTGAGGGCCCCGCCGGACCGGTGCATTCCCCGGTCCGGCTGGGGCGCCTTGGCAAAATCAGCCCTGCCTTGCTCGGCAAAAGCAGCACAGGGTGGTTACAGGATTCCGCGCAGGATTTCGGGTCTTTCTGATTGAGTAGCGCTGGCCTCAAGTATAAGGCGAGTAGCCCCGGGGAGGAGGCTGGATTGGCGAACCGGATTACTGAGCTGGTCGCAAGGAAGGCCGCTGCGCGCGGATCCTCTCAAGCTGACGGATTGCTGCGCTCGGCAAGAAGCTTGACGGCCTCCACGAAGGAGA
>DAIDUQ010000091.1:0-3803 GCA_027456605.1 Steroidobacteraceae bacterium
CCGTCGACCACGAATTGAACCGCCAGGGCGCCGAGCACGATGCCGAAGAGCCGTCCGGCCACGTTTACCCCGGTCACCCCGATGATGCGCATCAGGGGCTCGGCCAGCCACATGATCACCAGGGATATGGCGAGAACCACGACCACCACCACGAACAGACCGAGGAATAGCAGCGGCTGATCCAGCAGATGCACCGGCCCGAACCACAGCAGGACCGTGGCGAGGGCGCCCGGACCGGAAATAAAAGGGAACGCGAGCGGCACCACCGAGATATCGGCGCGGCGCTGGCTCTCGGCCTGTTCGTCGCTGGAGGTCCTGCTGCCCGACTCGCGCGCGAAAACCATCTCCAGCGCCAGCAGGAACAGCAGTATTCCGCCGAAGATGCGGAACGCCCCCAGGCTGATGCCCATCATTGCGAGGAAGGGCGCGCCGACGAGGGCGAAGAATGCCAGGATCAGTGCCGCCACCACCGTCGCCTTCACCGCCATCCGGTGACGGTATTCCCGGGTGGCGCCCTGGGTCAGCCCGCTGAAGATCGGCAGCAGCGAGATCGGCTCCACGACCGCGAGAAAAACCACGAAGAATTTCAGCGGCTGCTCGAGCATCGGCGCGGACTGCGGTTTTTCCCGTTCTTGAAAGGGGCGCGTGCGAGGCGCACCATGAGCATCCGCCCTTCGCCCGGCGAACGCAGGATAACAGCTCTGCGGCCGTCCGGGCGGGCTCAACGGTCTCATCCAGGGACCGTCGTTCCGGGGCGCCAGGGGGCGGCGCACCGGTGAGGTCAGGCCATGGTCGCATCGCAACCGAGAATCGGCGACTGGTACCGCTTGAGCGGCGGCGAGCTTTTCGAAGTCGTCGCGATCGATGACTCCGACGCCACTGTCGATATCCAGTACTTCGACGGCACGGTCGGGGAGATCGATCGGGAGGACTGGGAAGCTCAATGGGACGACGGCCTGATCGAAGCCGCGGAGCTGCCGGAGGACTGGAGCGGCTCGGTCGATGTGGAGGCCGACGAAGAACAGACCCAAGGCGGTGAATCGCTCGGGGACGATGTGACGCTGCGCGCGAGCAACCTGGAGGGACTCGACCTCTTCGAATAGGCCTCAGGGACTCGTGGCCGCGAGCGCCGCGACGTCCGCTTCGGGCGCCAGGAGCACCAGATCGTGCACGATCCGCAGCGGAATCGCCCGCAGTGATTGGCCCGCGCAGGGCCCCGCGACACACTGTCCCAGGTCTCGCTCGAACAGCGCGCCGTGCGAGGCGCACACGATGAGCGTCCGGTCGGGCGTCAGGAACCGATGCGGGAGCAGATCGAGCGGATGGCCCGCGTGCGGGCAGTGATTCACGTAGCCACGCACGCCGCCCCCGTATTTGACCACGAACCCGCGCAAGGGCCAGTCACCGCCGCCGACGGTGAATGCGCGCGCGCCGTGCTCCTCGAGCTCGGCGAGGCGGCAGACGACGCGCTCCAGATCGATTTCACTCGGCGGCATCGCAGCGTTCCGGCGCGCCGCGACTGTCGCGCGCCTTCGATGCGTTTCCTCGCGGCACGCTGTGCCACAGCCACGCGAGCAGCACTAGCCCCGGGATGCCGAGGCTCGCGGTGAGCAGGAAGAAGTGGGGGTAGCCGATCCGCTGGACCACGAAACCTGAAACGCCCTCGGAGATCTTGCCGGGCAGGGCGTAGAGCGAGGCGAACAGCGCGTACTGGGTGGCGGTGTACTTGGAGCTGGTGAGGCTGGACATGAACGCGATCAGCGCCACCCCTTCGACCGAGCGCGCGAGGTTGTCCAGTCCGTTGGCGAAACCGAGTCCGAGCAGCGTCGGGGTGTGGGTCGTGGCGAGGAGCGAAAAGCTCAGATTCGAGAGCACCGCCAGCGCGCCGCCGATCAGGAGCGAGCGTGCCAGGCCGATTCGCGCCACCAGTGCGCCGGCGATGAATACCCCGGCGATCGACAGAGAGAATCCGTATACCTTCACCACCAGCGCGATCTGATCGAGGCTGTAGTGATGGGCGATGTAGAACGGTCCGGTCATCGCGCCCATGATGAATTCGTTCATCTCGTACAGTCCGATGAACGCCACGCAGGGAAGCGCGAAGCGCAGGCCGTATCGGCCGAAGAAGTCGGTCAGCGGGCAGATGATCGCGCCGATGAACCACTCGCCGATCTTGCGCAGCGAGCCGGGCCAATGGGCACGGCGCTCCAGCCATTCGATGACGCGCGTCTCGCGCTGCTGCTCCTCGCGGGTCACGACGGCTCGAGGCTCCCTGGCCAACAAGGTGGTGGCGATGCCGACCGCCATCAGGGCCGCCATGACGCCATAACTGACATGCCAGCCGTAGTCGGAGGCGACCGACAGGGCGCCCGCGGCGGCCGCGATCATCCCGACGTTGTAGCCGACTTCGTAAGCCCCCACCATGGGGCCTTGCATCTCGCCCGGGGCGGACTCGATGCGCCAGGCGTTCATCGCGACGTCCTGCGTCGCCGAGCAGCAGGCCACGAACAAGGCCGCGATCGCGATCGAGGCGACGCTGGTGGACGGATTGGCCGTGGCGAGCCGTGCGAGACCGATCGCGATGCCAATCTGCGCCAACAGCATCCACGAGCGCCGCCGGCCGAGCAGCCGGTGCAGCAGCGGCAGCTCCCACCGGTCGACGAACGGCGAGAACACGAATTCGAAGGAATAGGCGAAGCCCACCCACGAGATCATGCCGATCGTCGAAAGCTCTATCCCCGCCTGGCGCAGCCACATCGACAGCGTCGAGAACACCAGCAGGAACGGCAGTCCGCTCGAGAAACCGAGGAACAGCATCGTTACCACGCTGCGCTGCCGGTAGATCTCGAGCGCACTCCACCAGCGCCCGAGCACGCCGGTGTGCCGGGTCGGCGCATTCCCCGGACTCACGGCCTCTGATCCGTGCCGCGGCGGTTGACGACGTGGGTGCGCATCAGGCAATGATATTCGCTATGCAAGATCATCAGCTCAAATTCATCGATCTGGCGCTTTCGCGCCAGGCCCTGCGCTTCGGCTCGTTCACGCTCAAATCCGGCCGTGAGAGTCCCTATTTCTTCAATGCCGGCCTGTTCAGCGACGGCGAGGCGATTGCCGTGCTCGGGCGTTGCTACGCGGCGGCGATCAGCGAGTCCCGCCTCCCGTTCGACATGCTGTTCGGACCAGCCTACAAGGGCATCGCGCTCGCGGCCGCGACGGCTGCCGCACTGTTCGATCACCATGGGCGCAATGTGCCGTATGCGTTCAACCGCAAGGAAGCCAAGGATCACGGTGAAGGCGGCCGGCTGATCGGCGCCCCCCTGCAGGGGCGGGTACTGATCGTGGATGACGTGGTGACCGCCGGCACCGCGGTCCGCGAGTCCCTCGAGTTGATCCGCGCCGCCGGCGCCCGCCCGGTCGGCTGCGTATTTGCCCTGGACCGGCAGGAGCGCGGGCAGGGCGCCCTCAGCGCGACACAGGAAATCGAGCAGGAGCACGGCGTGAAGTGCTTGAGCGTGCTCACGCTGGCGGCGCTGATCGAGGCGTTCGCACGTCCCGGTGCACACGGCATCACGGAAGGGCAGCTGGCGGCGCTCGAGGCTTACCGCGCGCGCTATGGGGTGGCCTAGGGCCCATCCCCCGATGCCTCCCTACGAGTACAACGGAGGCAGAGGCTCATCGCGCGGAGGGCCGGGCCGCGAGCGCGGCGCGAGCTCGGTGAGCACCTGCGCCAGCGGCTCGCCCTTCCAGCTCCCGCCACCGTAGCATGCACGTTCGAGCTCGCGCAGACGCTCCGTGAGCTCCGG
>DAIDUQ010000092.1:0-8608 GCA_027456605.1 Steroidobacteraceae bacterium
CGGGTCATGACTCGCCCTCGATCAGAAAGCGGTAGCCGACACCCCATACCGTCAGGAAGTGGCGCGGATTGGCCGGGTCGCGCTCGAACCGCCGCCGCAGCCGCAGGATGAAGTTGTCCACGGTGCGCGTGGAGGGGAACACGTCGTAACCCCAGACCCGCTCGAGCAGGTCCTCGCGTGAGACGATCTCACCGGGCCGCTCGGCCAGCACCCTGAGGATCATCGCCTCCTTCTCGGTGAGCTCCTGGGTGAGGCCGTTCCAGGCGCGGCCGCGGAAGGCTCGGAAGTCGACCTCGTTCTCGCCGAAGCGCAGCACCGAGGTTTCGGCCGCCGCGCTCTGGTACCAGTCCCAGCGGCGGAGAATGGCCCGCACGCGCAGCAGCAGCTCCTTGAGGTGGAAAGGCTTGGGCAGGTAGTCGTCGCCGCCGGCTTCCAGGCCCCGCACCCGGTCGGCGGGATCGCCGCGCGCGGTCAGAAACAGCACCGGCGTGTTGTCGCCGCGCTCGCGCAGTGTGCGGCAGACGGTGAACCCGTCGATCTCCGGCAGCATGACATCGAGCAGTACCAGGCCGTAGGCTTGCGTGGCGAGCCGCTCAAGAGCGGTGCGCCCGTCGCCGGCCTGATCGACCGTGTAGCCTTCGGCGCGCAGGTTCTCGACCAGTCCGGCGGCGAGGTACGGATCGTCCTCGACCACGAGGATCCGGTGGGTGCTGTCGGCCGGCGCGCTCACGACAGGTTGCCGTCCTCGGGGTGCTCATCCGGACGGGACGTGTCGCTTGGCGGGGCATGCTTCGCAAGCGCCGCAGGATGGCTTCCTTCGGGGGCGGGGCCGGCCTGCGCCGTCCAGGACGGCTCCCGGTGATCGTGTTGCGGTTCGCCGGGCCACACCAGCACGAAACGCGCGCCATGGCCGACGCCCGCGCTTTCCGCGGTCACTCGCCCGTTCATCAGGTGTATCAGGCGCCGCACGATGTACAGACCGAGTCCGGTGCCGCGATAGCTGCCGCCGCCCGGTTCCAGGCGCCGGAATTTATCGAACAGCCGGCCCGCATCGGCAGGCCGGAATCCCACGCCGCTGTCGCGCACGGCGAGCTCGACGTTTCCGTCGGCGCACCGCCCGCTGAACACGATGGTGCCGCCCCCGACCGCACTGACCGCCGCCAGCGCGTTATCGAGCAGGTTGCGCAGGATGACGTCGAGCGCCAGCGGGTCGGCGAGTATCTCCAGTCCCGAGTCGATCTCGACGCGCAGCGCGATGTGCGCCTGGGCGGTGCGCTCCTCGATCGAGGCGGTCGCGCGCCGCACGGCGCTCGCCAGGTCGACCGGTTCGCGCCGCAACTCGACGCGTCCACGGTCCAATCGGGCGCTCTCGAGGATGCGGCTCACCATGCCTTCCATGCGCGCAAGGTCCGCGAGCATCCGATCCGTCAGACCGCGCGTCTGTTCGGCCGTGAGCTTGCGCAGTGTCAGCGTCTCGAGCGAGAGCTGCAAACTCGCGAGGGGTGTTTTGAACTGGTGCGAGACCATCGCCAGGAAGTTGTCCTGCTCGAACATGGCCAATGCCTCGGAGCGCAGGGCCCGGGCGATGACCACGAGACACGCCACCAGGGCAAGCAGGAAAAATCCGCCCTCCCAGGCGTATTGCACGATCCGCAGGTGCTCCTGGGCCAGGAGCTGATGCTCGGCTACGGGGCTGACCCGGGCGCCGTCGGGGGTCAGCTGCACCGACGGCAGGAGCGCTCGGACGCGCTCGACCGGCACACCGGCCGAGAGCAGGGCGCGCGCCGCGGCAGCCTGCTGCGCGTACGCGCTCTGCAGCTCGGTGACTTTCTCCACGGCATAGTGGTGCTCATCGTAGAGCCACCAGCCGACCTGAACGGTGCACACCATCACGAGCACCATGACGGTGATCTGCAGGATGCGCGGAATCCTGTTCGCGTGCGGCGTCATGCCGCGGTCTCGAGCGCATGCTCGAGACCGCGGCCCAGCGTCTCGATGTCCGTTTCCCGGTGCGCAAGCGAGAGGAAGCACGCCTCATAGGCTGAGGGTGGAAAGTAGATTCCTTGCGCGAGCAGCGCATGGAACAGCCGGCCGTAGCGCTCGAGCGCGGTCTGATCGAGCGGCGCGGCGGTGCGCGGCGCGCCGGGCCCATGCAGCGACAGCCAGAACAGCGATCCGACCCGGACCAGGTGCACCGGGAAGCTCGCCCGCGCCAACACCGGTCGCAGTACCGCTTCCACGTGATTGCCGAGAGATTCCAGCCGGCGCCAGCCGTCCTCGCGGGCGAGCACCTCGAGTGTGGCGATGCCGCTCGCCATGGCGACCGGGTTGCCGGAGAGGGTGCCGGCCTGATAGGTATCGCCGTCGGGGGCGAGCCGCGCCATGACGGCGCGCGGCCCGGCGAATGCTCCGACCGGCAGCCCACCGCCGATCACTTTGCCGAAGGTGGCCAGATCCGGCGTGATGCCGAGCCGTTCCGCGGCGCCGCCGCGCGCCAGGCGGAACCCGGAGATCACCTCGTCGAAAATCAACAGGGCTCCGTGGGCGCGCGTCAGTGCGCGCAGCCGCGCGAGGAACGCTTGGCGCTGGGGCAGCAGGCCGTGATTGGCGGGCACCGGCTCGATGATCACTGCGGCGATGCGCGCGCCCTGCGCCTCGAGCAATTGCTCGAGCGCCGCTTCGTCGTCGAGCGGCAGCACGCGGGTGCAGGCCGTGAAGGGCTCGGGTACGCCTGCCGAGGACGGACGCCCGAATGTCGCCAGTCCCGAGCCGGCGGCCACCAGCAGATGATCGGCATGGCCGTGGTAGCAGCCCGAGAACTTCACGATCAGGTCCCGTCCCGTGGCGGCGCGCGCGACGCGGATCGCGCTCATCACCGCCTCGGTGCCCGAGGAGACGAAGCGCACCTGCTCGATTCCGGGATAGGCGGCCACCACGCGCTCGGCGAGCTCCACTTCGCCGGCGCAGGGCGCGCCAAACGTGGTGCCGGCGCGGCTTGCCGTCTCGATGGCCTCGACCACGGCGGGATGAGCATGGCCGAGGATGAGCGGCCCCCAGGAGCCGACGAAGTCGAGGTAGCGCCGATCGTCGGCATCGATGAGGTGTGCGCCTTCCGCGCGCGCAATGAACAGCGGCGTGCCGCCCACGGCCCGAAACGCCCGCACGGGCGAGTTGACGCCCCCGGGTATCACGGCGCGGGCGCGGGCGTAGAGCTGCTCGGAACGGGAATGGCTCATGACGACAGGTTCACCTGTTCGAGCGGTAATGTCGGCTCTGGAGGGCCACGACGGTGCGGCTGCGCCTCGCGGAAGAAGGCTTCGAGCACTTCCGGGGTGGTGTGTGCGGCGGCGGCCCGCAGGCCACAGATGGGCAGATGTACCAGGCTGTGTGCGACGCGCTCGGTCAGACGGAGCACGGCCTCGCGCTGCGCGGCATCGAGCGTGTGCAGCTGAGCGGCGAGTGCCCGCTCCGCTTCCTCCGTGGCGATCCGCTCGAACGCCTCGCGCAGTCCCGCCAGATGCGGTCCGATCGCACGGCTCGCCATCTCCGTGCGCAGTCGGCTCAGCCGCTCGTCGATCGCCGCGCGCACCGGCGCGAGGCGCAGCAGCTCACGGACCCGCTGGTCTTCGGCAGCATGCACGAGATCGTCCATCCCCACGTAATCGATGCGCGCACGCCGCGCAACACCGGGCTCGAGGTTGGGAGGAACGCCGAAGTCCACGGCAAGGGGTCGTCGTTCGCCGCCGGCGAGCCGCTCCAGCGTTGCCTCGCCGAGGAGCGGGGCGCCGCCGCCGGCGGCCAGCACGAGCGCCGCGACCCGTTCGGGCGCGGTGCGGAAGTCCTCCAACGCCATCGCCTGACCGGACACCTCCGCCGCGAGCGACTCCGCGGCCGCGGGCGTGCGGTTGACGATCAGGAGCGGTACCCCTTCGCGGGCGAGCGCGAGCCCGCAGCGGCGGGTCATGGGCGAGACGCCGATCAGTGCGACCCGCTCGCGCCGCTCGCCCAGATGCGCCCGTACACGCTCGACGGCCAGGTCCGCGAGTGATCGCTGCGCAAGACCCGAGCGCAGCCGCTGCACCCGGTTGGCCATGCCGAGCGCCTCGCCCAACAGACGGTTCAGCAGCGGGCCGCAGGTGCCGGCTTCCCGGGCGCTCTCCCAGGCCAGGCGCAGTTGAGCGCTGATCTCCCGCTCGCCCGCCTGCGCGGAATCCAGACCGCAGGCGACCAGCAGCACGTGCTCGATGGCCGACTCGCCCGCCCATGCGCGCAGCAGCCGCGGCGCCTGCCCGGGGGTCGGTGCACATCCGGTGAGCTCGGCGAGCACCTCGCCGCGCAGATCGCCGGCGGGCTGGCCGTCACCGGTGGCGTAGAGCAGCTCGACCCGATTGCAGGTGCCCAGATAGAGCAGCTCAGCCACCCCGAGGGCTTGGCGTAGCGCCGGGAGGCGCTGCGGGAGGCTCGTGCGATCCAGGGACAGGCGCGCGACGTCGTCTACGCCGGCGTGCCGGTACGAGATGCCAACGACACCGAACTGGTCCATGCCCGCAAGCACACCATGATCCGCCGAGCGAGGTGTCACAGAACGGTCACCGGATCCGGTGCTCGGTGCCTCAGAGGCGGATCAGCCCGCGCTTGTGCGCCACGGCCACCGCTTCGGTCCGGCTGATGGCGTCGAGCTTGGTGAGAATCGACTTCACGTGGGTCTTGGCCGTGCCCTCGGTGATTGAAAGCCGCCGCGCGATGTCCTTGTTGCTTCGGCCCTGGGCGACCAGCTCGAGAACGTCGAGCTCGCGCTCGGTGAGGCTGGGCTTAGCCATGCGCTGCAGTGCCTTGGCCGCGACGGCGGAGGATGTGTAGGGCCGGTCTTCGCTGACGGCGCGGATCGCCGAGAGGATTTCCTGACGGGGAGCATCCTTGAGAATGTAGCCCTTGGCCCCGTGGGAGAGGCACTGGAAGATGTCCTCATCGCCGTCGTATGTCGTCATGACCAACAGGCGGGCCTTGGGGTTGATCTCCATCACCCGCTGGACCACGGCCAGCCCGTCGCACTTGGGCATCCGCAGATCGAGCACCATCACGTCGGGGTGGCGCTCCTGGTAAAGGGAGATGGCCGCGTCGCCATCGCCCGCCTCGGCCACCACCTCCATGTCAGGCTGTTGATTGACCATCGCCGCCAGTCCGTCGCGCACGACGGGGTGATCATCAGCGAGAATCACGCGGATCTTCTTGTGCATCTCGGCCGACATCATGTTCTCCGCTTCCGCATGCGTACGCTCACGCGGGTGCCGGATCCAGGCCGGCTCTCGATGTGCCATTCGCCGCCGATGTCGGTTGCGCGCTGGCGCATGCTGGTCAGACCGAAGCCTTGACGCTCGTGGCGCTCGGGGCTTTGGCCCATTCCCAGGCCGTCGTCCTCGACGCTCATCATCCAGTGGGTGTCCTCGTCCGTGATGGCGATCCGTATGGTCGTCGGGCGTGCGTGGCGTACGGCGTTGCTGACCGCCTCCTGGGCAATGCGCAGCAGCTCGTGCTCGTCTTCCGGCCGCAGTCCCGTGTTGATCGTGTCGCTGCTGAACGTGCAGGTCACCCCGCCGGGGACGGTGGAGCGCTCGGCGAGCTGGCGCAGCGCGAGCTCCAGTCCGGTGCGGCGCGTCTGGTCGAGCCTGAGCGCCATGACCGAGCGGCGCGCGTCGGCGAGCCCGTCGCGGGCCAGATCGCGGATGCGTGTCAGCGTGATGGCGAGGGTGGAGTCTTTTTTCTTGCACGGCGGATCTTCTTCCAGCGCCCCGAGCTGCATCAGGATGCCGGTGAAGGCCTGCGCCAAGCCGTCGTGGATTTCCTGTCCGATGCGTGCCCGCTCCACGAGCACGGCGGCCTCCTTGGCCTGATAGGCCAGCCGCGTCAATTGCACCGCAAGGGTCGCTTGCTGCGCCAGCGCCACGAGCAGCTCGCTGTGCGGAACGTCCTCGGCCTTACGCCGAAAGCGCAGGAGCAGAAAACCGACGTTGCGCGAGCCGAACACCAGCGGGTAGACCACCTTGCCGATGTGCCCCTCGCGCCGGTCGAACGCGAGCATGCCGGGCCAGAATTCCTGGTGCTGCTGCGCGACATCGATGTACATCGGCTCGTGCGGCTGGCCGAAGCGGTTGCCGAACGCCGAGCCGGTGGGCACGCTGATCGGGTAGGGCGGCTCCTCGAGCTTGCCTTCGCGCACGTGCGCGGCGATGCGCCACTCCTGCAGGCTGTCGCGCGATACCACGACGGCACCCGAGGCGGCGTTGAACTGGCGGGTGGCCTCGAGCAGCAAGTGGCCGAGGAAGCCGTTCAGATCGGGCTCGCTCGCCAGCCGCTCGAGGTTGCCGCGGAGTACCGCATTGGCCTTGGCCAGTTCGGTGGCGTGCTCCTCGGCGGCGCGCTCGCGTTCGCAGTGCATGTCATCAAGCAGCCGCTGGCGCTGCAGCGCCGCGCCGATCACGCTCGCGGCAGTCTCGAGCGCCGCCAGCTCCGCGGAATCGATGGCGCGCCGCTGCCGCGTGTTGTCAAGGCCGATGGCGCCGATGAACTCCCCGGCCACCAGAATGGGCACCACGGCCTTGCTTTGCGTGCCGATGCCCTCGAAGTCGGTGGACCCGGCGCAGGTTTTGCCGGTTTCCCCTGGGTTGATGCAGACGCTACGGCCGTGGCGGAGCTCCGCGGAGATGTCGGGCAGGTCGCGCTCGTCGCAGGACCGGGTCGCGGTCTCGCCGAGCTGCGACGGTACGCCCTCGGCGGTCCATTCGGCCACGGTCACCAGCAGGGGCTCGTCGCTCGGGCCGCGGCGGGCCCGCAGCACGCTCACCCGGTCTACGTGCGCCGCTTCCCCGAGCAGTCGTAAGACCTCGGGGATGGCGCCACGCACGTCCGGGGTCGCCAGCAGCATGCGACTGGCCTTGGCCGAGGCGGCGAACAGCCCTTCCTGACGGTGCAGCGACTCATTGACGTGAGTCAGCTCTTCTACGCAGGGAATGATGTCTCCCGCCGAGGCCAGTCGGCCCTTGAGGCCGGGATCGGCCACTGTGCTCATATCGATACGTCTCTCGCGATCCGGATGAACCATGGGGCGAGGCAGTCCGAGCAAGGTCTGGGGCGGTCCCGCGCAGCATCGGCGCGACAGCCGCGACCGGGCTCGAGTCTCATGTGCGCGGATGATCCGTATCGGCGCCACCACAAAGTGTAGCGCGTTGCGAACTCTTGGACGCGGGCGTCCCCCGGTTTCCGGGGGCGAACCTCTCTCGATAGAGAGAGGCGGGACAGAAATCGTCGAGACTGGAGCGATGCGAGTGACGGCGAAGGCCGCCGGCGCCCAAGCCAAGCGCCACCGGCGCACTGGACACGGACACCCATTGAACGGAGAAAATCGGCGGGCCGCCCGAGAACGGGATCCGGCAGGGGGAGTTCCCGAGTGCCTTGACGCTCCCGGCGGCGGCCGGTCTAATACGCGGCCCCTTTCCGTGCGGCGGCCAGGTAGCTCAGTTGGTAGAGCAGCGGACTGAAAATCCGCGTGTCGGTGGTTCAATTCCACCCCTGGCCACCAATAACTCATTGAACATCAACAACATTCTCATCGAGCAATTTTAGGAAGCTCGACGGGTGTGCCAGGAATGTGCCATGGATAGGATCAGGGAGCCCGTCCCCGCGCGTCCGTCGATGGCCAGTATTCACGCTGGGCATGCCACCACCATCCCCACATGAAAGTCACGATCAGTAGGCCGATGATAAAGACGATGCGTATCACGAGCGGCGTGCTCGAGAAATTCGGGTCCCATCGCATGGGAAGAACGCTCTCCAACCACATCAATGCGATGAATGCCAGACCGAGCCGCCACGCGGAAAGCTGCTTTCGGAATGCCCCGTAGCCGATGAACAGCAGTATGGCGCCATTGATCGCGGTCATCGCGCGCATCAGCGCCGGATAGGGCCCCGCGAAGTGAATCAGCTTGCCGTGGTCCGCGAAGGGAGTCCAGCAGAGCAGGGCGAGTGCCAGGCAAACAGCCCCGATGATCTGGGTCCGCTCAAATCGTCCCCTCGGGATCGCGGGTGAGCCCGACTTCTCCGCGGACAGCGCGTTTTGGATCACCTGCGAGCCAAGCCGGATCGTTTCGTGACAGCCATCTGCCGAACCCGAATAGCGCGAGGGCGGCGGCGAGCATGATGGCGCCGAACATCAAGTCGTGGCTCCTGCGCAGCGGGGATGTGTTGGACAATACGGCCATGGTTAGTGTTGCGACTGCGACCGCAGCCAGCCAGAAGGTGAAGAAGATCCGTACAAACCACAGCATTCGAAACCGCCCCACCAGGAACGCCCGTCCCTCGCGCTCGACAAATTGTCCGATGAAAACGGTTTGAATGAATTACTGAACATCGGAATCACCCGCTGCAGCGCCACCCGCTGGGCGCTGACCCGGCCTACGGCTGACTCATGCGCCATTGCGGACAGCGAGGAAGTCCATCGACGAGTGGCAGCCTTGAGGCGATCGACGGATTCCGCCAGGGAAAAGGCGCCTTTAAATTCGACGTGCTTGACGCTCACGAGACACTCCCTCTGGCAGATGTTAGTTAGACGTCA
>DAIDUQ010000093.1:0-48634 GCA_027456605.1 Steroidobacteraceae bacterium
TATGGCGGTCAGCACGTAATCGAGCAGCAAGGTCATCACCGACGAGGCGACCACGGTGCGCGTGGTGGCCCTGCCGATGCCCTCGGCGGTCGGCTCGGAGTGATACCCCTCGTTGACCGCGATCAGGCTGACGACGGCGCCAAAAACGATGCTCTTGACGACTCCCTCGGTCACATCCTTCAGGGCCACCGCGCTTTGCGCCTGCGACCAGAATATGCCGTGATCGACGCCGAGAAACTGCACGCCGATCAGCTGCGCGCCGAACAGCCCGATGACGGTGAATATCGCCGTCAGCAGCGGCACCGCAATCAGTCCGCCGAGGAAGCGCGGCGCGGCCACGTGGCGGATCGGATCGACGGCCATCACTTCCATGGCCGTGAGCTGGTCGGTGGCGCGCATCAAGCCGATTTCCGAGGTGAGCGCGGTACCGGCGCGGCCGGCGAACAGCAGCGCCGTCAGCACCGGTCCGAGCTCCTTCAGCAGCGCGAGCGCCACGGCCGTGCCGAGCGCCTCGGTGGCGCCGAAACGGTTGAGGACATCGTAGAACTGCAGACCCAACACCATGCCGGTGAACAGCCCCGAGAGCATGATGATGATGAGCGAGCGCGCTCCGGCGTTGTAGATCTGCGCGATGATCAGGCGCGGCCGGCTGAGCGCCGGAATGCATGCCGCTAGCAACCGCACGAAAAATACGCTCGTCTCGCCCGTCTTGCGCACGAGCTCGAGGACGCCCGCCCGGGCTCCGTTGCTCATCGCAAGACCTCCATGAGCTCCTCGGCGTAGTCAGGCGCCGGATAATGAAAGCGTACCGGCCCCTCGGCGCCGCCGGTCATGAACTGCCGGACGGTTGCCGAATCGCTGCGCGCCAGCTCCGCGGGCGTGCCGGAGGCGACCACCTTGCCCTCCGAGAGCAGATAGCTGTAATCGGCGATGGTGGCGATCTCGTGTACGTCGTGCGAGACGACCACGCTGGTGATCTTCAGCGCATCGTTCATCTGTTTCACCAGGCGCAGGATCACGCCCAGGGAGATCGGATCGAGGCCGACGAACGGCTCGTCGTAGATCAGTATCTCCGGATCCGTGACGATGGCGCGCGCCAGCGCCACGCGCCGGGCCATGCCGCCGGAGAGCTCCGCCGGCATCAGCTCGGCCGCCCCGCGCAGCCCCACCGCCTCGAGCTTGGTGAGCACCAGCTTGCGGATCAGCGACTCGGGCAGATCCGTGTGCTCGCGAACCGGGAATGCCACGTTTTCGTACACATCGAGGTCGGTCAAGAGCGCGCCGTTCTGGAACAGCACGCCCATGCGCCGGCGCGTCGCGTACAGCTCGCGGCTGGTCAGGGTGCCGACGTCGCGGCCGAACACCGCCACTCGGCCGCTGCCGGCGTAGATCTCGCCGGTGATCAGCCGCAGCAGCGTCGTCTTGCCCGTGCCGCTCGGCCCCATGACCGCGGTGATCAGACCGCGTTTCACGGTCAGATCGAGTCCATCGAAGATCTGCCGATCGCCAATGGCGTAATGCACGCCGCGAACGTCGATCACTGCCTCGGTCGCATCCGCGCCCGGGTTGCTTTGGGAATCGCTCACGCGGGGTCTTTCGTCCTCGTCCTGCCGGCTCAAGCGGCTTTTTGTTCCATGTCCGCGGTGTAGCGGCCGGCGGCCGCGAGCCCGTTCAGGCGGGCCCGGTGCGCGAACTCCTGCTGACCGGCCGTGAAATCGCCGCTGCGCCCGCCCCAGGCCTCGATCGCCGTCTCCTGCAGCGCGCGCCCGTAGCTGAAGGTCAGCGACCAAGGCAGCGGCCCCAGACGGTTGATCAGCGCCAGGTGCAGCGTGGCCTCCTGCGGCGACTGGCCGCCGGAGAGGAAGGCGATTCCGGGCACCGCCGGGGGCACATGGCGCTTCAGGCAGCGCACCGTGGCCTGCGCCACCGCCTCGGCGGAGGCGCGGCGCGCGGCTTTCTTGCCGGAGATCACCATGTTGGGCTTGAGCACCATGCCTTCGAGCTCCACGCGATGATCCTGCAGGCGCTTGAACACGCAGCTCAGCGTCGCATCCGTCACTTCCTCGCAGCGCTCGATCGAATGATCGCCGTCCATCAGCACCTCCGGCTCGACGATCGGCACGATCTCGTTCTCCTGACAGAGCGCGGCATACCGGGCCAGCGCATGAGCGTTCGCCTCGATACCGAATGACGTGGGAATCCCCGCGCCGATGTCGATGACCGCGCGCCATTTGGCGAAGCGAGCGCCGAGCTTGCGGTACTCGATCAGCCGCTCGCGAAGACCGTCCAGCCCCTCGGTGACGGTCTCGCCCGGGAAGCCGGCCAGCGGCTTCGCGCCCAGATCGACCTTGATGCCCGGAATGATGCCCTGCTGAGTCAGGTACTGCGCAAACGGCCGGCCGTCGGCGGTCTTCTGTCGGATCGTTTCGTCGTAGAAAATGACACCGCTGATCCATTCGGCCGCGCCAGGCGTGGTGAACAGCAGCTCACGGTAGACCCGCCGGTGTTCCTCGGTGGATTCGAGCTTGATGGCCTCGAAGCGCTTGCGGATGGTCCCCGTGCTCTCGTCGGCCGCCAGAAGTCCCTTGCCTGTGACCACCATTGCCTGGGCGATTCGAGCAAGCTCACTGCGATTCATGAGGATTCTCCGCGACAGATAGTGATTCGGCCGCGCGCGCCGATGCATCGGCTTGACTCTGGAGCGCGCCACGGGAGCGGCAAGAATACCAAATGAGCGGCCCTGCATGCCCTTGGTTCCTTCGCCAATTAGTACTAAAATAGTCCTAGTTAAAGAGGATACTCCGGATGGTCCGTATCAGCCGGCTCACAGACTACGCCACGGTGCTGCTGGCCGCGCTTGCCGCGCAGCCCGAGCGCTTGCACACGGCCGCGGCGCTCGCGGAGCAGACGCGCGTTGCGGCGCCGACCGTCAGCAAGCTGCTGAAGCAGCTGCAGCGGGCGGGACTGGTCGTCTCGACCCGGGGGCTGCGCGGCGGCTATCAATTGGCGCGCCCCCCGGCGCAGATCAGTGCCGGGGCGATTCTCGATGCGCTCGAGGGCCCGGTGGCGCTCACCGACTGCGCGGTGGCCCACGGCAACTGCGAGATCGAGCAGACCTGCCGCGTCGGGCACACGTGGCAGCAGCTGAATCTGGCCATCCGGCGCTCCCTCGGGGACGTCAACCTAGCGCAGCTGGCGGGCATCGACCCCATCCAGACCCGCCTGCCGGTGCTCGAGCGCGACGTAAAGGCGGCGATGTCTCCGGCACTGCTGCGCATCCCAAACGCCTGATCCATCAAATGGCTTATTGGACATGAAAGAAGCGACACAGCTCGAGGATCTGCTCGGCCGCGGCTACCGGCACGGCTTCGTAACCGAGATCGACGCCGATACCGTTCCTCCCGGCCTCGATGAGGACGTGGTCCGTCTCATCTCGCGCAAGAAGAGCGAGCCGGCCTTCCTCACCGAGTGGCGCCTGAAGGCGCTGCGGCACTGGCTGACGATGCGCGAGCCGCACTGGCCGCATGCGCACTATCCGCCGATCGACTATCAGGCGATCTCCTACTATTCGGCGCCAAAGAGCAACAGCGACGGGCCGAAGAGCCTGGCCGAGGTGGATCCGAAGCTGCTGGAGACCTACGAGAAGCTGGGTGTGCCGCTGCACGAGCGGGCGCGGCTCGCGGGCGTCGCCGTGGACGCCGTGTTCGACAGCGTCTCGGTCGCCACGACGTTCAAGCAGCGTCTGCACGATGCGGGCGTGATTTTCTGTCCGTTCTCCGAAGCGGTGACCGATCACCCCGAGCTCATCGAGCGCTACCTCGGCAGCGTGGTTCCTTACAGCGACAACTTCTTTGCGGCGCTGAACTCGGCGGTGTTCTCCGACGGCTCGTTCGTGTACGTGCCCAAAGGCGTGCGCTGCCCGATGGAGCTCTCGACCTACTTCCGCATCAACGCGGCGAAGACCGGCCAGTTCGAGCGCACCCTGATCATCGCCGAGGATGGCGCGTCCGTGAGCTATCTCGAAGGCTGCTCCGCGCCGCAGCGCGACGAGAATCAGCTGCACGCCGCGGTGGTGGAGCTCGTGGCGCTCGAGGAGGCCTACATCAAGTACTCGACGGTGCAGAACTGGTATCCGGGCGACGAACAAGGCGTCGGCGGCATCTACAACTTCGTCACCAAGCGCGGCGAGTGCCGCGGCCGCAACTCGCACATCTCGTGGACGCAGGTCGAGACCGGCTCGGCGATCACCTGGAAGTACCCGAGCTGCGTGCTGCGCGGCGACGGCTCGGTGGGCGAGTTCTACTCGGTGGCCACGGTCAACAATCGGCAGCAGGCCGACACCGGCACGAAGATGATCCACATCGGCCGCGACACGCGCAGCACGATCATTTCCAAGGGCATCTCCGCCGGCCACGGCCAGAACACCTACCGCGGCCTGGTGAAAGTGCTGCCGAGCGCGCACCACGCGCGCAACTTCACCCAGTGCGACTCGCTGCTGATGGGCGGGCAATGCGGCGCGCACACCTTCCCGTACGTGGAGGTGAAGAACCCCTCGGCCACCGTCGAGCACGAGGCGAGCACCTCGAAGATCAGCGAGGACGAGCTCTTCTATTGTCTGGCCCGCGGCATCTCGGCCGAGGATGCGGTCAATCTCATCGTCAGCGGCTTCTGCAAGTCGGTATTCAAGGAGCTGCCGATGGAGTTCGCGGTCGAGGCGCAGAAGCTCCTCGCGGTCAGCCTCGAAGGCGCAGTCGGTTAGAAACGCAGGTCATCAGCATGCTCAAGATCGAAAACCTTCACGCCACGGTCGATGGCAAGGAAATTCTCAAGGGCCTCGACCTCGAGGTGCCCGCGGGCGAGGTCCACGCCGTCATGGGCCCGAACGGCTCGGGGAAAAGCACCCTGGCCTACGTGCTCGCGGGTCGTCCCGGCTACGCGGTCACCGCCGGCCGGATCAGCTTTCAAGAGCGCGATCTGCTCCCGCTCGCTCCCGAGGAGCGCGCGCGCGCGGGCGTGTTCCTCGGCTTTCAGTACCCCGTCGAGATCCCGGGGGTCAACAACGTCTATCTGCTCAAGGCGGCCATCAACGCCGCGCGCAAGCAGCGCGGCGAGCCGGAGGTCGACGCGTTCGAGTTCCTCGCCCTGGTGCGCGAGAAGATGCGGCTGATGCGCATGGATGAAAGCATGCTCTCGCGCGGGGTCAACGAAGGCTTCTCCGGAGGCGAGAAGAAGCGCAACGAGATCCTGCAGATGCTGGTGCTCGAACCGCGCCTGGCGGTGCTCGACGAGACCGACTCGGGCCTGGATATCGATGCGCTCAAGATCGTCGCGCACGGCGTCAACACCCTGCGCGCCCCGGAGCGCTCGCTGGTGCTTGTGACCCATTACCAACGGCTGCTCGAGCACATCGTGCCGGACCGGGTGCACGTGCTGATCAACGGCCGCATCGTGCGCAGCGGCGACCGTACGCTTGCCCTGGAGCTCGAGCGGCGCGGCTACGATTGGCTGCTCAGCGAGGCGGCATGAGCCCGGCGGTGACGGAGCAGATCAGGAAGGAATACGGCGCGGTACACGCCGCGCTCCCCGCGAACGTCATCGATCCCGGTCGCCGGGACGAGGCGATCGAGAAGCTCTGTGCGCAAGGCCTGCCGGCCACGCGTGAGGAGAATTGGCGCTACACGAACCTGCGCGTCCTCGAGCACGCCCGCTTCGCGCCGGTCGAGACGCACGGCCCGGAGATGCCGTCCCTGCCGGAAGCGCCGCCGGGCTTCATGCGCTACGTATTCGTCGACGGCCTGCTGCGGTCGGGTGCTCCGGCCTCGGGTCCGGACCTCACCGTGCGGAGTCTGCGCTCATCCGGACCGTCGAACAACGACGCCTGGCTTCCGTGTCCGGACTTCCCCGAGGCGCGCCTGGCATTGCTCAACGAGGCCTTTGCGACTGATGCGCTCTCGATCGAAGTACACGCGAATGCGGCGCCCGCGGGTATCGAGCTGATCTTCGTGGCGACCGCCGGCGCCCAAGCCGGAGCATCGTATCCGCGCGTGCGCGTGGTTCTCGAGGCCGGCGCCGAGCTGACCGTGCTCGAGCGGCACGTGGGCGCGCCGGAAGCGGCGAGCCTGGTCAACAGCGCCGTACGCGTCGATGTGGGCGAGAACGCGCGCCTGACCCACTACCGCCTGCAGCAATGCGCAGCGCGCGCCGCCTGGTTCGACACGCTCACGGCGCAACTGTCCGCGCATGCCCGCTATCACCTGCTGACCGTCGGCACCGGGGCGCTGACGGCGCGCTCGACGGCGCACGTGCGCCTCGCCGGCGCGGGCGCGGAGTTGGCGCTCTCGGCAGCGGCGCTCGGGGATCATCAGCAAAGCCATGACATGTACGTCCTCAGCGAGCATGAGGCGCCGAACACGCGCACGATCGAGACATTCCGCGGCATTGCCTCGGGACGGGCGCGCGTGGCGTTCAACGGCAAAATCGCGGTGCGCGAGCGGGCGCGCGGCACCGACTCCCGCCAGTCGCTGCGCGGATTGCTCGACGGCCCGCAGGCCGAAATCGACGTGCGCCCGCAGCTGGAGATCTACACCGACGATGTCCGATGCAGCCACGGTGCGACCGCCGGCAAGCTCGATGAGAACATGCTGTTCTACCTGCTCTCGCGCGGCATCGCGCCGCAGACCGCCCACCACTTGCTCAAATGGGCGTTCCTGGAGGACGTGGTGGCCAAGATCGAGCGCACCGAGCTGCGCCGGCAGATCGAGCGGAATCTGGCCGAACAGATGAGCGGCGCGGCCGCCTTGAAGGAGCTGCTCTGATGGCCACCCCTCTCGCCTCCGCGCCCCGCAGCTTCGACGCCGAGCGCGTACGGCGCGACTTCCCCATCCTCGAGCAGCACGTCAATGGGCGGCCGCTGGTGTACCTCGACAACGCCGCCTCCGGCCAGCGCCCGCTCGCCGTACTGCGCGCGGTCGAGCACTATGAGACTCACACTCACGCCAATGTGCACCGTGGCGTGCACGCGCTCAGTCAGGCCGCCACCGACGCGTTCGAGGGCGCGCGCGAGCGGGCGCGGCGCTTCATCAACGCCCGCTCGAGCCGGGAGATCGTGTTCGTGCGCGGCACCACGGAAGGCATCAATCTCGTCGCGCAGTCCTTCGGCCGCTCGCGCCTCGGCAAGGGCGATGAGATCCTGATCAGCGCGCTGGAGCACCACGCCAACATCGTGCCCTGGCAGATGCTCTGTGAGCAGACCGGCTGCACACTCAAGGTCGCACCGATCAACCGGCGCGGCGAGGTCGAGCTCGAGCGATTGCTCGGGCTGCTGACCGCCCGCACCCGTCTCGTAGCGGTGGCGCACGTGTCGAATGCGCTCGGGACCGTCGTGCCCGTCGAGCGCATCGTGCAAGCGGCGCATTCGTGCGGCGCGCTCGTGTTGATCGACGGCGCCCAGGCCGTCGCCCACTCGCCGGTCGACGTGCGCGCGCTCGGCTGCGATTTCTACGCCTTCTCGGGCCACAAGCTCTACGGTCCGACGGGCGTCGGGGTGCTGTACGGCCGTGAGGAGTTGCTCGAGGAGATGCCCCCCTGGCAGGGCGGCGGCGAGATGATCCGCACCGTCTCGTTCGAGCGCACCACGTACAATGAGCTGCCGTGGAAGTTCGAGGCCGGCACTCCGAACATCTCCGGAGCGGTGGGACTCGCCGCAGCGATGGACTATCTCGAGAGCCTGGGCCTGGAGGCGCTCGCGGCGCACGAGCGCCACCTGCTCGCGCAGGCCACCGCCGCCATCGAGCGGCTGCCCGGCATCGAGGTCATCGGCACGGCGGCGCACAAGGCGGCGGTCCTGTCGTTCACGATGCGCGGCTGCCATCCCCACGACCTGGGAACCATCCTCGACAGCCAGGGGGTGGCCATCCGGACCGGCCATCACTGCGCCATGCCGGTGATGACCTTCTTCGATATTCCGGCCACGGCCCGCGCGTCCTTCGGCTGTTACAACACCGAGTCGGACGTCGCGGCGCTGGTGGCCGCGCTGGAGAAAACCCGCGAGGTATTCGGTTGATGGACCTGAAAGATCTCTACCGCGACGTCATCCTGGATCACAACCGCCAGCCGCGCAATTTCGGCGCGCTGACGCATCCTGATGCGCACGCCGACGGCCACAATCCGCTCTGCGGAGACCGCCTGACCGTGTGGCTGCGCTTCGACGGCGATCGCATCGCCGACATCCGCTTCGAGGGCAAGGGCTGCGCCATCTCGACCGCCTCGGCCTCGCTGATGACCGAGGCAGTCAAGGGCAAGGACAAAGCCGCGATCAGGGAGCTCTACGATCGCATCCACGCCGTGCTCACCCAGCCGGACGCCGCGGCGCCTGATGCCTCGCTCGGCAAGCTCGCCGCGCTCGCCGGCGTCCGCGAATTCCCCGCCCGCGTCAAGTGCGCGACGCTGTGCTGGCATACGCTCAACGCCGCGCTCGAGCACAGCGCGGACGCCGTCTCGACGGAGTGAGCATCCGATCATGCGCAGCTATGAAAGCGAACCGTTCGTCGTGCAACGCGAAGTGCGCGCGGTCATCGTGCCGGCGGGCACGGAAGTCACCCTGCAGCCAGGTCAATCCGGCTACATCACCCAGGCGCTGGGCGGCAGCTTCACGGTGTACATCGAAGGCAATCTGTTTCGCATCAGCGGCGAGGATGCCGAGTCGATCGGACACGAGCCGGTCAAACCGCCGGAGCTGCCGCCGAACGCCACCGAGGACGACGTGCGTCAGCTCGCCTGGGAACAGATGCGCACCTGTTATGACCCGGAGATTCCCATCAACGTCGTGGATCTGGGCCTGGTCTACGGCTGCGACGTCGTGGCGAACGACGACGGCACACGCAGCATCGACGTCAAACTGACCCTGACCGCCCCGGGCTGCGGCATGGGGGATATCCTGGTCGATGACGTGCGCGACAAGATCGAGCGCATCCCCACGGTACGCGAGGCGAGAGTCGAGCTGACGTTCGATCCGCCCTGGAACCAAAGCATGATGTCGGAGGCGGCTCGCCTGCAGACGGGAATGTACTGATGGGTTGGATCGACGCCGGACCGGCCGATGCGCTGGCCGAGCAGGCGCCCCTCGAGACCGATCTCGGCGGCCAACCGGTGCTGGTCGTGCGCTGCGGCGAGGCCGTCTATGCGGTCGACGACGTCTGCACCCACGACGGAGAGCGCCTGGGCAGCGCCGAGGTCGAGTCCTGCCAGATCATCTGCCCCCGCCATGGCGCGCGCTTCTGCCTGCGCACCGGCGAGGCCCTGACGCCTCCGGCCTACGAGCCGCTGCGGACCTACGCGGTGCGGATCGAGGCGAACCGTATTCTGATCGAGCAAGCGGACTGATCGGGGGCCGCCGCGCTCACTCGGCGGCGTTCGGCCGAGCTTGCGCCACGGCCGCAATACACGATAATGCGCCAGCGACCACTCTTGCGGGAGATCGGCATGCGCAGCAAAGTTGCGATCAGCATCGGCGCGCTGTGTTGTCTCGTGTTCGGCGCGGCACACGCCGTCAATCTCACCTGTGCCTCGGTCCCGCGCCTCTCGGCCGATCTCGAGGCTCGCCGGGTGAGTGCGCAGAGGCTGGTGCGTCTCTACGAGGCGCGCATTGCCCGGATCAATCCGAAAATCCATGCCGTCATCGCCCTGAATCCGCGCGCCATGGCCGAGGCGCGCGCCTCCGACGCGCGCCGCGCCGCCGGCCATCCTCTCGGTCCGCTCGATGGGATCCCGGTCCTGGTCAAGGACAACATCGACATCGCGGGATTGCCCACCACGGCCGGCTCGCTCGCGCTGGCGAAGAACATTCGCTCGGTCAGCGCCACGGTGATCCGCAACCTGCGCCGCGCCGGCGTGGTGATTCTCGGTCGGGCTAATCTCTCGGAATGGGCCAACATCCGCTCCGCCCACTCCGTCAGCGGCTGGAGCGCCGTCGGCGGCCTGACCCGCAATCCCTACATGCTCGATCGCACCGCCTGCGGCTCGAGCTCGGGCCCGGCCGCGGCCGTTGCGGCCGGCCTGGCGCCCGCCGCCATCGGCACCGAGACCGACGGCTCGATCAGCTGCCCCTCGTCGATGAACGGCGTGGTGGGACTCAAGCCTACGGTCGGGCTGGTGTCGCGCACCGGCATCGTCCCGATCAGCCGCACGCAGGACACCGCCGGTCCCATCACCCACACCGTGCGCGGCGCGGCCATGTTGCTGACCGCCATGGCCGGCTCGGACCCGGCCGATCCGGTCACCGCGCACGCCGACGCCCATCGCGGCAACTACGTCGCCGCGCTCAATCCCCATGCCCTCGAGGGTGTGCGGCTCGGGATCGCGCAGTTCCTGCTGAAGAATTTCTCGCCCAAGACGCTCGCGGTATTCCACCATGCGTTGGCGCTGCTCAGGGCCCAGGGCGCGGTGCTGGTCAAGGTCGACGACTATCACATGGCGCCGCTGGAAAAGAACGAGAACCTGGTGCTGCTCACCGAGCTGAAAGTCGACATGAACGAGTACCTGGCCGGATCGCCCCCGGCGGTCAAGAGCCGCACGCTCGCCGGGCTGATCGCCTTCGATGACACGCACCCGCGCGAGATGCGCTGGTTCGGCCAGAGCTTGTTCCTCCAGGCCGAGCGCACCAAGGGGCTGGACGATCCGGCCTATATCCGCGCGCGCGCGACGAATCTGCGCCTGGCCGGACCGGATGGCATCGATCGGCTGCTGGCGGAGCATCACGTCGCGGCACTGATCTCCCCGACACAGAATCCGGCCTCGGTGATCGACCTCGTGAACGGCGATGTCGGCATCCAAGGCGGCGACAGCACACTGCCGGCGGTCGCCGGTTACCCCTACATCACCGTGCCGATGGGCCAGGTCCAGGGCCTGCCGGTCGGCTTGTCGTTCATCGGACCCAAGTGGTCCGAGCCGCGGTTGCTCGGCTTCGCATATGCGTTCGAGCGGGCCGCGCGCGCCTTCATTCCGCCGACTTACGCGCCCAACGTTCTGCAGTGGCGGCCGAGCCGAACGCGCTGCGGATACTGAGCCGCGCCGGCGTTGCTCGGCGCGTGGCTCAGCCGAGGTACGACTCGATCGCCTGGCGGCTCAGCCACGCCTGCAGGTGCGTCGCGTCCATGGGCTTGGCGATCAGAAAGCCCTGATACTCGTCGCAGCCCGCGGCGGCCAGCAGATCCCGCTGCTGCGCGCTTTCCACGCCCTCGGCCACGACGCGCGCGCCGAGCGTTCGGGCGATGTCGATGATCGCCCGCGCGATCGCGGCGTCGCGCTCGTGCATTGCGATGCGGGCGACCAGGGATTTGTCGATCTTGATCGCCGCGAGCGGCAGCCGCATCAGCTGGCTCAAGTTGGAATACCCCGTGCCGAAGTCGTCGATCACCACGCTCACGCCCTCGCGGCCGAGCTCGCCCAGACAACGCAGCGCGGCGTCCGCATCGCGCATCACCGCGGACTCCGTGACCTCCACTTCCACCATCCGCGGATGCACACCGTATCGTTGCAGGGTCTGCAGGATCCGCCGGTCCGTCTGGGGCGCGCACAGCTGAATCGCCGATAGATTGATCGCCACAGGCAGCGGCGGCGCGTGCTCGCGCTGCCAGCACATGATCTGCCGGCACGCCGCGTCGATCACCCAGTCGCCGAGCCGCACGATCAGTCCGCTCTCCTCGGCGATGGGGATGAACTCCCCGGGCGCGACCAGGCCCCGCGTCGGGCACCGCCAACGGACCAGCGCCTCGACGCCGCACACACGCCCCGTGCACAGCGCCAGCTTCGGCTGATAATGCAGCTCGAACTCGCCGCGCTCGATCGCCGCGCGCAGCTCCCCCTCCAGACTCACCCGCCGCAGCGCCTCCTCGCGCATGTGTGGCGCGAAGAATTGCGCCGTATGAAGTCCGCGGACCCGGGTCTCGTGCAGCGCGACGTCGGCGTTGGCGAGCAGCTCGGCGGCATCGTGGCCATGCTGTCCGCTGACCGCCAAGCCGATTCGAGCCGTCACGGCGACCAAGTGTCCGCCGATCTCGTGGCTGCGGCAGATCAATTCGCCCAGGCGCCGCGCCTCCTCGGCAAGTTGCGCCGCGGTGAGCCCGTCGCGCACGACGACGAAACGATCTGCGCCGAGGCGGCCGACCACGGCGCCGCACGGCACGAAGCGGATCAGATCCGCCGCGATCCGCGCCAGAACCGCCGTACCGATGTTGCCGCCGAAGGAGTCGACGATATCGTCCATCCCGGCGATACCGATCGACATGACTCCGACGGGAGTCTGGCGCGCGGCGCATGCGCTCAGCAGGCCCTCGAGCAGTTCCCGCAAAGCGCTCTCGTCGCACAGCCCCGTCAGAGGATCGTGCCCGTCGCCGCTCGACGCAGCCCCGCAGAGAACGCGCATTCGCGCGGCCTCGGTGCCCTCCTCGACCAGCCCCAGCAGCAGGTGAATCCGCTCCCAGCAGCCGACGACCGCAAGGGGCTCGACGGTCAGCAGCTCGACCACCGCGTCCGCGACCTTGACGTCGGTCGGATCGGCGAGATAGCCGCAGCAGCG
This sequence comes from Steroidobacteraceae bacterium, assembly GCA_027456605.1. Classification (GTDB taxonomy): domain Bacteria; phylum Pseudomonadota; class Gammaproteobacteria; order Steroidobacterales; family Steroidobacteraceae; genus 13-2-20CM-66-19. The sequence goes on from DAIDUQ010000093.1 coordinate 12,575, forward strand.
ATCGGCGAAGCACCGCAGCATCGCGATGTCGCGCGGCGCGAGCTCGCCGGCGCGCAGGCCGGGATCGAGCCGCTCGGCGATGCGGACGACCACGGACGACAGGCTCGTCAGGCCCAAAGCCCGCGCCGTGCGGACCAACCGGAGCAAATCGCAGCGTAAGGCGCGCGAGCTCGCCGACGCGTCACTGCGCAGGTCGTTCTCCGCCGAGCCACCGTGATCTCCAGGGACGGCGCTCAGCGGGTCTTTCGCGCCGCGTTGCACCGACTGCCGGCCGACCGCTTCCTTCATTCGCATCGTTGCCAACCGTGAGCGGACGTGGAAACAAAGGTCAGAACGCGCATGATTTCACCCATCTCATCGTATTCTCCGAGCTCGATGACCGTTTTGCCGCGCGCGCGAGAGAGCGCCAGCGAGAACAGCGCCTCGCAGAACCACTCTCGCGCGCCATCGGTCCATGCCCGCCAGATCGAATCGCGCCGCTCGACGGCGCGGCTGAGCAGGCGCAGCGGCCGACGCCACGGGCCTCTGGCCGGGGGGAACCACCTGCCGGGACTCTATGAGCGACTCGAGCAGATCGCCCACTAGCCCCGGATGCTGAATCGTCCACAACCGTTCGGTTTGCATGGCCTTGCACGACTGCCGCGGTGCGACATGCGTCGTACGCCGCGCAGAGCGAATAAGGGAGGGCGGAGTCAGGGCCCGGGAGAGTTGTGGCGCGGGAATGCGGCGGCCGGCGCGAATGCGCCCACGACGGGCGCACGAGGTTCGGGTGCGCCCGAGCTACTTATGTTATCTGGTTTTCATGATCGAACTGTGCGCCGCGTCACGGTCCCGGGCGCCGAGCGCGTTGATCGACTCCAGCGCCGCGAGCACCTGCGCGGCGCTGTCGAGCAGGCGCATGCGCCGCGCGCGGGCCGCGGTGCGCAGCCGCTCGAAGGCCTCGCGGCGATTCAACCGGAAACGTTCCATCAAGACACCGCAGGCGGTGCTGATCGTCCGGGCATCATGCAAGGCCTGCGTGAGCTTGCGCACTCGCTCCTGCGATTCGCGCAGCTCGGCATGGTGCGCCATCGCCGCGATGATCGCCGGGACGCATTCCTGCAGACGGGTCTGTGCGCCGACGAGAAAGGAGAGAGCACCGCTTTCAGCGGCGGCGCGCGCGCCGCTCTCGTCCCAGCAGTCCGCCAGCACGATGAACGGAACCGCGAACATGGTCGCGAGCGTGACGCCGAGCGAGCACTCCCTTTCGCCGCCGGCCACACACAGAATCACCAACGCCGGATCCCTCGCCCCCACGGCGACCATCAAATCGGAGGCCTCGAGGTAAACCGAGGCCTCGTGGCCGCGCCGCCGCAGCAACTCCGCGATCAGGCGCGCGCCGGATCGCTCGTCCCCGAGGATGAAAATCGGCGGTTTGATCGAACTCTTCACCGTCACGCCAGTACAGCTCCAAGCGGTCCCTGTCCGGCCGCGCAGCGCCCGAAGGCTGCGGCAGCGTCGCGATCGAATGGCGATACGCGCAATCCGGAGGGAATGAGCATCGGTCCGTTCCGCCACCCTTCAATCGGACTGCCGGCGCGACACCTCGTTCTGCCGATCGGTATCCGCAGCGGCGCTCGGGACAGGCGGGCCACCTCCTCACTTTAGGGGCGGTGCGCTGAATTCAGCCTGAATCCCGCTCTGGCCGTCGCCGACTCGAGACGGCCGCTCATTGTCCAGGCCAAGGCAAGGCTATGGCGCCACATTATTCCATAAGGCCCGACGCAGGCGCTTCCTGGGGCACGGTGCGCGACATCCCCGGCGCGTGCACGCCACCGGCCGATCAGCCGGCGCGGCGGACCGGCCGGCGCGCGCCGGCGCCCGGATGTGCCGCCGCGGCCTCGATCAACTCCAGCACCTCGGAAAGCAATGCGTGCATCGCGAGCCCGGCGCGCTCGGCGTCTCCGGCCGCGATCGCGTCGAGCACCTCTTCGTGGCCGGCGATGCCCGCCGCACGGCCCTTGACGCGGTTGGTGAAGCGGATCGAGATCCTGAGCGCGGTGTTGATGAGCGGATCGAGCTGCGCGTAGAAACGGTTGCCGGTCGCGGCGAGGATGGCCGTATGGAAGGCGATGTCGGCGGTCACCGGCTCTTCATCGCCCAACCCGGCGGCAACCATCCGCCGCAGCCCGTCGCGGATCTGGGCGACGGCGTCGGGATCGGCGCGCCGGGCGGCGAGCCGCGCGGCCGCCGGCTCGATCGCCAACCGCATCTCGGTGAACTCGGCCAGCAGCCGCAGCGAGAACTTGCGCTCGAGCAGCCAGCGCAACACGTCCGGATCGAGCAGATTCCACTGCGCTTCCGGCGTGACGCTCGTGCCCTGACGCGGTCGCGCCTGCAGCAGCCCCTTGGCGGTGAGCATCTTCACCGCCTCGCGCGTGACCGAGCGGCTGGTGCCGTGCTGCCGGGACAACTCCCCCTCGGTGGGAAAGGCCTTGGCATCGAATTCGCCGGTGACGATCAATTGGCCCAGGGATTCGACCAGGCCGTAAGTCAAATTGTGGTCGCGCGGGATTCTGGTGAGGGCCACGAATGCCTCGTTCGGCTCGCCGATGTCGGGTATGTGTCGATTGTATCTGCAGCGCGGCCGTCATTCGCGGGCTGCGCCCATGATACGCTGGGTTTTCACGTGCTCCGACATATTATATGATTATTATTCTCAAAGTATCCAGACCGAGCGGAACATCATGAGCGCATCAGACCGAAAACCAGCCCCAGGACCGAAGCTGCGCTCACGCGCCTGGTTCGACGATCCGGCCGACCCGGACATGACCGCCCTGCACCTCGAGCGCTATCTCAATTACGGCCTCACGCTCTCGGAGCTGCAGTCGGGCAAGCCGATCATCGGCATCGCCCAGACGGGCTCGGACCTCTCGCCCTGCAACCGGCATCACGTGGTGCTCGCCGAGCGCATGGCCGCCGGCATCCGCACCGCCGGCGGCGTGCCGATCGAATTTCCGGTTCATCCCATTCAGGAGACCAGCCGCCGTCCGACCGCCGCGCTCGACCGCAACCTCGCCTACCTCGGACTGGTCGAGGTGCTGCACGGCTATCCGATCGACGGGGTCGTGCTGACCATCGGCTGCGACAAGACGACCCCGGCGTGCCTGATGGCCGCCGCGACCATGGACATTCCCGCCATCGCGCTCTCGGTCGGCCCGATGACCAACGGATGGTTCGAGGGCAGGCGCGTCGGTTCGGGAACCATCGTGTGGGAGTCCCGGCAGCTGCTCGCCGCCGGGAAAATCGACTACGCGGGATTCATGGAGCGGGTCGCCGCCGCCACGCCCTCGACCGGCTACTGCAACACCATGGGCACGGCGAGCACCATGAACTCCATCGCCGAGGCGCTCGGCATGCAGTTGCCGGGAGCGGGAAACATTCCGGCGCCGTATCGCGAGCGGGCGCAGATCGCGTACGAGACCGGCATGCGCATCGTCGAGATGGTGCGCGAGGATCTGCGTCCATCGGCCATCATGACGCGCGAGGCGTTCCTCAACGCCATAGTGGTCGCTTCGGCCATCGGCGGCTCGACCAACGCGCCGATTCACCTCGAGGCGATCGCCCGGCACATGGGCGTCGATGTGAGCCTCGAGGACTGGCAGACCTACGGCTACGAGGTGCCTCTGCTGGTGAACCTGCAACCGGCCGGGGAGTATCTCGCCGAAGACTTCCACCGCGCCGGCGGCGTCCCGGCCGTGGTCAATCAACTCATGCAGGCCGGCCTGATCCGCGAGCAAGCTCTCACCGTCAACGGCCGCACGCTAGGGGAGAACTGCCGGGGCCGCGCCATCGCCAACAGCGAGGTGATCCGCACCATCGAGCGGCCGCTGAAGACGAACGCCGGTTTTCTCGTGATGCGCGGCAACCTGTTCGACTCGGCGATCATGAAGACGAGCGTGATTTCCGAGGAATTCCGCGAGCGCCACCTCGGCAACCCGGCCGATCCGGACGCCTTCGAGGCGCCGGTAGCGGTGTTCGACGGTCCGGAGGACTATCACGCGCGCATCGACGATCCGCTGCTCGGCATCGACGCGCACACCGTGCTGGTGATGCGCGGCACGGGCCCCATCGGTTACCCCGGTTCGGCCGAAGTCGTCAACATGCGCCCCCCGAATTACCTGATCAAACAGGGCATCACCGTGCTGCCGTGCATCGGCGACGGCCGCCAGTCGGGCACCTCCGCCTCTCCCTCGATCCTCAACGCCTCGCCGGAGGCGGCCGCCGGGGGCGGCTTGGCGCTGCTCAAGAGCGGCGACCGGATCCGCATCGATCTGCGCAAGCGCGAAGTCAACGTGCTGCTCGACGAGCGCGAGCTCGCCGCGCGGCGCGCGGCGCTCGAGGCAGCCGGCGGCTACCGCTCACCGCCGTCGCAGACGCCGTGGCAGCAGATCCAGCGCGCCCTGGTGGGCCAGCTCGGGGAAGGCATGATTCTCAACGGCGCGGAGAAATATCAGCGGGTCGAGGCGCGCTTCGGCGTGCCGCGCGACAATCACTGAGGGTCGTTTCTCTCCGCGCACCCTTGCGCCGGCGAGGCGAGCAAGAGCATTGCCGCTGCGCAGGCGAGCATCCGCCATAGGTCGATGTCATGCCGAGCGCCGCCGCGGCGGTGAAGGCGCGGATCGCCGTCCAGAAGCTCTGCGCCCTCTGGCTCGGGAACCGGCGCGGCACGGCACCGGGCGCGGCACACCCCGAGCGGGAACCCGATCACCCTCGTCACCCTCAATCCCGAGCGCGACGCCGTGATCCGGGCGGTAACCGAGCGTGGTCATGACACTCTGCCCGCTACATCAGACTGACCACAACGACCTTGACGTCCACAGCGGGTCCGACTCCAGAGCGCCTTCCCACTCAAACACTCAGGGCACGTCGCCGCAGCCGGCCGGCTCAATTCCCCGTATCCCCTCCTTAAATTCACGCACCCTACCGAAGCTCTGGACTCGCCCGCGCCCGCCGACTCGTCCCGCCACCGGATCATCCCGCTCAGCAAACGCAGCCGTCCCTTTGCGATTGAAGTAGACCCGGCTCATCCGTACCACGCTGACGCCTGGGCCCCATTGCCCTTATGCCACGCCAAGGCCTCGGGCCATCCGAACTCACCGGAGCCCAAACAGTCAGTATGTCGCCAGATGCACGTGAAGGACCTGCGGCTTCGAGGCGAAATTCAATCCCCAATCCGTCTCGTCTCCGTTCCAGATGCGCATGAACTTCCACGTCCCGCGTCGATAACTCCCCTGCACGACCCGGTTGAAAATCATGAACTCATTCGAATGCCGTCCGGCCAGCGAGAACGACACACGCGCATGCACCCCAGTAACCAGAAACTCATTCGCTCCGAGCCGCGCGATGATCGCTCCACCATCGAGCGGTTGCCGGCGCTTATAGGGACTGATTCCGAACATGGGCATGTCGTAGGAGACTTTCGCCTCCCAGCGTCCGAGCCGGATGGTTTGCGAATGACGGTTGTCGGGCTCTGATACGCCGTACACGCGGCCCTCGAAACTCAAGCGCGCCAACAGCGAATCCATCGGCCGCAGCAAGTGATATTCCAGGGAAAGAGGGGCGAATGTACGCGCATCGATCCGGCGGGCGCCGAGCGGAAAATTGGAATAACCGGTGTAGTCTATTCCGAATGGAGAAAACCCGACTCCCTGATGGCCGAGGGTGGCGAACAGATAGCGCGCGTAGACCGGGGCGTTGCCAGTTTCGCTGACGAACAGCGGATTATCGGGCCGGTGATATTGCTGAAGAACCTTGAAATAGAGCCGCGAGCTTCGCATGTAGATATCCGGCCCGATCATATTGATGTCCGGCGCGGCGACTTTCCACACGCGAATCGCATTGTATGTCGGGCCACCGTATTCGTATGGGAGTGGCGGTTTGTGATGAAACGGATTGCGCAACGCGGCATTGACGTACATCGGCAACGGATAGACCGCCTTGCCGGCCGCGGCAACCTTGTTCACGAAACGGGCGATGTTCCAGGCATGAAAGAGATCCGCGGCGCGGCGACCAAATACCTGCCTCCAGGTTCCGGGCCGCAGCCCGAGCGCTTGCACGAGACGTCGGGGAACGGGACCGTCGAACAATCGATTCGCAGCCGCCGAATAGTCACGCTTGGAACCGTAGGTGCCGGTCTCGTTCTCAACCTGAATCATGATGACCGTGTGCTGGGGATCGACCGCCCTCAGATGCTTCATCAGTGCCACGAAAGCCGCGCGATCGGCATCAAGGGTCGTTTTCGCCAGCGGCGAGAGCGAGTTGACCAGGAGTCCCTTCCGATCGACCACCCGGGGGAAACGATTGTTGTCGAGCTTGACCCACGACGGGCAGTAGTTTGGAGCGCCGTTCTTCCAGGTGGCGAACCACAACAGAATTGCATGAACGTGATGCTGTCGAGCTTGGCGCAGAAACCGGTCGAGGAATGAGAAATCGAATCGACCTGGACGCGGCTCTATCTGTTGCCAAGCGATCGGCATCACGATCGTATTGGCATCGACGTCCATGATGGCAGGCCAGACCTCGGGCAACGTTGCCGAGTAATTGCTGGAATTGTTCACCTGCGCGCCGAGGATGAAATACGGCTTGCCGTCGACTTTCAGCTCATATCGGCCGTGGCCGGAGATGAGCTGCGGCAATGCAGCCGCGCTTGCGGCCCAAGCCGGACTGAGCAAAGTCATACCCGCCAAGCCCATCAGCAGAATTTCCCGGCCGAACCGTCGGACAGACATCTTGTTCGCTCCAAGCATCGTCGTTGGCTCCGCGTGTGGTCTTCGATCATTTCGCGACATTCCGGAATCGACGACGTATCGCCGCTGAGAATTCGCGGCCCTCACCGGCCGTGGAGATCGCCCAACGAGCGCGCGCCTGACCGCGCTAAGCCGTCCTGCACGAGGGCTGACCACGACCCGCCGATTGTGTCGGCGCGATTACTCCACCGCGCGAAAAGCGAACTCCGCACAAGTCGAGCAAGCCGAGTTGCGGTCCAACAGATGTCACGGCGAGCGGATCAAGCGCAATTCTTCCGGGCCGCGAATCGTGATACCGCCATTCAGGTGAAGGTGGTGTACCATCGGGTCCCAGCACGCTACGCTGCGATATCGGGTCACTTTTCACCACCGTTGCGACAGCCGCCCCATCATCCATAAATGGCGTGCGCGGATGCTTGCCAGATCCGCACGCGTGTACTATAAATAATATCATAGCAAAGAGACTGGGACGGGGATGCATGCCATCACGATGAAATCCTCTGATGCGGAGGAACTCGGGCCGGCGCCGGATGCCGCCGCAAATGCTCCTTGCGACGTCCTTGACGACCCTGATCGTGCAAGACCGAAACCTGCGCACGGCCACCCGAATCGCGATTCGCTCGTGTAGAGACCGACGACCGCGCCATTGGGCAGGGGAAAACCAATCCTCGAAGCGCGCGCCGCGGCCACCGACGCCGCGCTCCGCACGTGTCCGCAGCGTTTTCATGGCGCAACGCTTCCCCAAGCGTTGCGCAGATCGAGGGCCGCGTTCCAGCGCTGTTGCAACGCGTTCGCCCCGATCCCGTTTTGGATACCCCCAGCGTCGGAGTCGACGCGACCCGTGCCCTATGGCGAACCTTCGTATCACGGGCCGACCGTTCTTGCGTGACTCTCGAGCACCGCCGCACCGCCCTTCAATCAGGCCGAAGCTTGACCTTGCGCCATTTCGCGACATGATCACGGCCGAACACCCTCATGCGATGCGAGAATCCGCTTTGCGCACCTCGCGCCCTTGCCGTGATACGACCCCATGCCGCTACGCAGCAGCGAATCATTTGCCCGGGACCTTACGTCCACCAGACGCCCGGCCGGGGCGCCCGTTCCAGGCGCTTACGGACCTCGGCGCACGCCTCGGTATCGACGCGGCCCGACCGCCTGCCGATCGAGTTCGACCATGGGCGTTGACTTCAGCGGCAGGATCCGCCTGTTTCAGCTCGCGCATTCGCGCGCGAGCAACACTCTGGCGCATGGTGCTGGCCCCTTGCACTCAGTCATGACTGCCTTGCACGCACCGCCACGCGCCCGGACAACTCATCCAGGCGCCATTCAACTATCCGCAGGTGTTCCATGAACGCGACGACAGAACGAATTGTCACAGATGCCAAGAATTATGTGCTTTTCGTTGGAGCACTCGGCGCGCTTGCCGGCCTGATGTTCGGCCTGGACATCGGGGTCATATCCGGCGCACAGCGCTTCATTCAAAAGGACTTCAAGATCTCCGATCAAGTTGTGGAACATATCGTCAGCTGGATGATGATCGGCGCCGCACTCGGTGCCGCGGGTGCCAGTTTCATGTCTTCCAAACTGGGCCGTAAACGAGCGCTGGCGCTCGGCGCAGGCATATTTGTCTTGGCCTCCGTGATGTGCGGCCTCTCCGGATCCGTCGATGCGCTTCTCGCCTGGCGTCTCGTTCTCGGACTGGCCATCGGAGTACTGACCTTCACAGCGCCAATGTACCTGGCCGAGGTGTCTCCCGAGCGTAATCGCGGCGCGATCGTCGCCTCATATCAGCTCATGATTACGATCGGAATTTTCCTCGCGTTTCTCTCGGACACCGCGTTCAGCTACAGCGGCGACTGGCATTGGATGCTGGGAATCATCGCCATACCCGGATTTCTCTTTCTTCTCGGCGTGCTGGTTTTGCCGGACAGTCCACGCTGGCTCATGATGAATGGCCGCAAGAGCGAAGCCGTCGAGGTGCTGCATCGGTTGCGAGCGGACCCGGACGTGGTTTCCGCCGAAGTGGCGGATATCGAAGCCCAGCTGAAAATACCGCAGCGCGGCATGAAGATGTTTCTGAACAACAGCAACTTCCGGCGCTCGGTTGGCCTGGGTGTATTGCTGCAATTCGTCCAGCAATTGACCGGCATGAATGTCGTGATGTATTACGCGCCACGCATATTCCAAGACATGGGTTATGCACTGAGCGCGCAAATGTGGTTCACCGCGGCTGTCGGACTGACCAATGTTCTGGCGACCTTCATCGCCATTGCCTTCGTGGATCGTCTCGGCCGAAAGCCCATCTTGTATATCGGCTTTTGCGTCATGGGGATAGGACTCGGCCTCGTGGGCCTCATGATGCACCTGGGCATAACTTCTCATGTCGAGCAGTTATTTACGGTGGTCATGCTGCTCATCTTCATTGTCGGTTTTGCGATGTCCGCGGGCCCGTTGATCTGGATCCTCTGCTCGGAAGTACAGCCCCTGCAGGGGCGCGACTTCGGAATCGGCGTCTCGACAGTGGCGAATTGGGTGGGAAATTTTATTGTCGGCGCAACGTTCCTCAGTCTTCTGAATCACTTTGGACATGCCAACACGTTCTGGCTTTACTCGGGTTTAAACGTGCTGTTCATCCTGATCACCTTCTCGCTCGTTCCAGAGACAAAGGGCGTTACGCTCGAGCACATCGAGCGCGACTTGATGGCCGGAAAATCTCTCAAGATGCTGGGTCAATGATGGAGGGGCCTTGGCGCGACGGCAGAAGCGACCCTCACGAGATGCAGTGTAAGAATATCGACAGACGCCAATCGGGATAACAGATGTGCGCTGCGAGCGGGTCGCGCAGCGGAGGCCGCCGGGCTTGCGCGCGCCGGCCGCAGAGAGCGAGGCGGCCATGCCGATCACGTCCTGCGCCCCGAGAGTCGCCGGGAAACGCCAGCCCGTCGATCGGCATCGGGAACGGCAGCCGCCTCAGCTGCGCTCGCGCGTGCCAGAAGCCGTCAACCCGCGCCAGACGTCCTGCAGCACTCGCGCCCGATCGCGGACCACCGAGGCCGTATCCCCCGCCCGGTACAGCGAGCCGCCCACGCCGATCCCGGCCGCGCCGGCCTCCAGCCAGGACGCCAGATCATGCGCACCGGTCCCCCCGACCGCCCAGACTCCGCTCGTTCGCGGCAACACCTCGCGCAGCGCTTTCAGATAGCCCGGCCCCAGGCTCGCGGCCGGAAAGAGCTTCAGGTGACGTGCGCCGGCGGCCAGGGCCGCAAACGCCTCGCTGGGGCTCATGAACCCCGGCAGGCACTCCAGTCCCAGCGCGACGGCCCGGCGGATCACGGCGGGATCCGTATGCGGCGCGACGATCAGCCGCGCGCCGGCGGCTGCCGCATCGTCGACTTGCGCCGCCGACATCACAGTGCCGGCTCCGACCAGCGCCCGCGCGCCAAGCTCCCCACACAGCCGCTCGATGCTCTCGAGCGGCCGTGGCGAGTTCAGCGGAACCTCCATCACACGTATGCCGCCCTCGAGCAGCCCGCGACCGATCTGCAGCACCTGCTCGGGCGTCACCCCGCGCAGGATCGCGACCACCGGCGCAGCGCCTGCCTCGATCAATTGCCCGATCGCCATTTCATCACCCCTTCAAAAATCCTCTGCCGCCGCGCGCAGTCCGGCAAGCACGCACTCATCGCCGTCCAGACACCGCGCCTCGACACTGACTGCAGCCAGCACGCGCCGGTAGCGCTCGGTCAGCTGCGGATCGCCGATCAGCGTGACCTCACCGCGCGGGGCGCTCGGCATCGCGCGCATGCTGTGCACCTCGGCGCCGATCAGCACTCCGGAGAGAAACGAGCGCGCCCAGCCGGCCGAGCGGCCCTCGATGAGCTGCGCGCTGCGCGCCTCGAACAGATTGGCCGCCAGATCGTAACGCTCGGCGTTGCGCACCCCGACATCGAACGCGTCCTCGTCGGGCTCGAGCGTCCCGCCGAGCCGCAGCAGCGATGATCGGGTGCACAGCAACTCGAACAATTCGCCGGTGAAGTAGGTCTGCAGCCGGGCGATGCGCCCGTCGCGCACCTCCACCCATTTGCTGTGCGTGCCGGGCAGCACCATCATGCGCCGCCCTTCGGCGAGCGAAGCCTGCAGCCTCAGAGCACCGAAAATCTGGGCCTCCTCGCCGCGCATCACGTCCGGCACATCGCGAAAGTTCTGCGCCTGAATGCCCGGGAGAATCCGCACGGTGTCCTCGCCGTGGCTCAGCCCCTGCGCGGCGGCCCGCCACTGCGCCAGCGCCGTCGGGGCACGCACGTAGGGCACCTCGGCCAGGCCGGCGCGCGCGCCCGCCATGCCGCACAACACGATCCGCTCGAAGTAATGGCCCGTGCGCCACGGCGCCAGCGCGCGCCGCAGAACATCGGCCGGAGGCTCCTCGCCGAGCCGCGCGATCCCCGGCCCGCCGGCGCGCGAGGCGACGCGTCCCTCGACTTCGAGAAATGCGCGCAGCCGGCTGCTGCCCCAGTCGCACAGAACGCGCGCCGGCGTTCGTTCCGGAAGATCACCGACGTTGTTCACCGCGTCGGTCAATCGCAGGGCACCGACAACGGCCGCTGCGGCAGTCCGGCGACTGGCGCGATGAAGCTGAACACGTCGCCAGCCTGCGGCTGCGCGGCCCGCTCGGCCTCGGAGAGCCCCTGGCGGGCCGTCGTGACGTAGGCGGTGCGCAGATCCTCGCCTCCGAAAGCAACCTTGGTGACCCGGGAGCAGGGCAGCGAGACGCTCGCCAGCAGCCGTCCCTCGGGCGAGTAGCGCCGAACGCACCCGCCCGCCCAGAGCGCAATCCACAGGCAGCCTTCGGCGTCGACGGCGGTGCCATCCGGATAGCCCGCATCGGCCTCGATGCGCAGCAGAACACGCTTGTTGCGCAGCACGTGCGGCTCGGGACGATCGAAGGCATACACGGCCCGCGCGACGCTGTCGGTGTGGTAGAAGATCCGCCCGTCGGGACTGAAGGCCGGGCCGTTGGTCACCACATAGCCCTCATCCAACGCCACGCACTCGCCCCCGGCATCGAGCCGATACAGCGCGCCGCTCGGCTGGGTCTCAGGATCGTGCATCGAGCCGAACCACAGCGCGCCTTCGGGGCTGACGCAGCCGTCGTTCAGACGATTGTCCGGCCGATGCGCCTCGACCTCGGCCAGGGGCGCAAAGACGCCGCTCTGCGGATCGAAGCGATGCAGTGCGCCCTTCACACCCACCACGAACCCGCCGTTCGCGTGGGGCAGCAGAAAGCCCGGCGGGCCCGGGGCGCGCCAGCTGTGCAACTCGCCGGTGCGCTGCCGCAGACGGTGCAGCCGATGCCCCTTGATGTCGACGAACCAGAGTGCCGACTCGGACGCGACCCACACCGGTCCTTCGCCGAGCTCGGCGCCCACTGCGCACTCGCGCCGCACCTGCACGCTCAACTCCCGGGCAGCCATGCCCGTCCCCGGGCGGCGGCCGCGGGCCGAGAGTGGCGGTCGGCTGGCGCGTCATTCAGATACACAGTTTCCCTCCGAGGCGATTCCCGGAAATTCGTCTGATTAGTCTGATTAATCGTCAATCAGTCGTCAAGTCATCGCGGACCGAGCGCTCAGCGGCGATAGCCGTAGTATTCGCAGAACCAATCGACGAAGAGGCGTACGCCCTCCTCCACCGGCGTGGCCGGGCGATATCCCACGTCGCGCACCAGATCCTCGACGTCGGCACAGGTGTCCGGCACATCCCCCGGCTGCAGCGGCAGAAAGCGTTTCTCGGCCTTGCGTCCGAGACACTGCTCGAGCACCTCGATGTAGCGCAGCAGCTCGACGGGCCGGCGGTTGCCAATGTTATAGAGCCGATACGGCGCGCGGCTCGTGGCCGGATCGGGCGCGGCGCCGCTCCAGTCCGGATCGGGCTGGGCGATGCGCTCGCACGCGCGCACCACACCCTCGGCGATGTCCTCGACGTAGGTGAAATCGCGCTTGTGATTGCCGTTGTTGTAGACGTCGATGGGCTTGCCTTCGAGGATGTTGCGCGCGAACAGAAACAGCGCCATGTCCGGCCGGCCCCAGGGTCCGTACACGGTGAAGAAGCGCAGCCCCGTGCTGGGCACCCCGAACAGCGCCGCATAGCTGTGCGCCATCAGCTCGCCGGCCCGTTTGGTGGCCGCGTAGATCGACAGCGGGTGCGACGCGACCCGGTGCGGGGAGAACGGCATGTCGGTGTTGGCGCCGTAGACGGAGCTGGTCGAGGCGTACACCAGATGCTCGACGCCGTTGTGCCGGCAACCCTCGAGCACCGTGAGAGTGCCGGTGACATTGCTGCGCACATAGCTGAACGGATCCTTCAATGAATGGCGGACCCCGGCCTGCGCCGCCAGATGGATGACGCGCGCGAAGCGCTCCTCGGCGAACAAGCGCGCGATCGCCGGCTCGTCGGCCAGATCCAGCCGCACGAAGCGGAAGCCGCGCTCCCGGCCCAGCATCTCGAGCCTCGCCTGCTTGAGGCTGACGTCGTAGTAGTCGTTGAGATTGTCGAGCCCGACCACCTCGTGTCCGGCCGCGAGCAATTTGCGCGCCGTATGAAAGCCGATGAATCCCGCCGCGCCGGTCAGTAAGATTTTCATGGTTCGTGGGTCGCCTCGTGACAGATGCCCGCGCCGTTGCGCTCAGGCTGACCCGCGCAGTGTACCGCCAGAGCATGGCGCCCGACGCCCGCCATTGGGCGCCTCACCGCCCAGCGCGGAGTCCATGATTACTGCGATCAGCGGATTGACATTGGCGTACGTGCCGACTCGCGTCGGCGTGGGGTGACGAATCAGCCCCGTGGAGGCGCGGAAGGCGGGCAGCGAGCCGGTACGGCAGCGCACCGGGGGGCCGCGCCACAGTCCCGGTCCGCACATGAGCGCACCGGCGGCGCTGCCGCGCAGGGCCGCGAGCGCCAGGACGCAACGGCCCGCGGCCGCCGGGGGACCGCGCGGCGGCGTGCGGCCGGTCACAGATCCGCAGTCCGGCGCCGGAGTTTTTGCCGCTCCGGCCGACATCTACAGAGATTGCGCCGCGACGATACCGTCGCCCGGGTTGACCGTATCCATGGAAATCTGGCTCCTCTCGCCAATGGTGCTCGCCGCCGCCGCCGTGCTCATGAGGCCGGCGCTGCGCCGGGCGTTCGGCGCGGGTAACGCCGTGCCCAAGGACTCGCCCGCTCCGGGCGGAAAGGCCTGCGCGCCGTCCGTAACGGCCCAGAATTCGCTCGAGTCCGAAGCGGACGTGGAGAGGGCGCCGCCACCGATCCGCCGGCTCGAGCCCCACGAGATCTTCGCGATGCTGCGCCAGGTCGAGTTGGGTATGAGCGTGCCTGAATTGCCCGCTCGAGAGCGTGACCCGCAGGTAGCGGCAGCTCTTGCCGTCATCGGCGACGCGGCCAGCCAACGGCGTCACTTCCCCCGCCGCCCCAACCTGCTGCCGCAACTGATGCACGCCATCAATGACGAAAGCACGGCGCGGCGTCAACTGGTGGCCATCATCGCGCGCGACCCGGCGCTGGTCGACAGCCTGCTGCGCATGGCCAACAGCTCGTTCTATCGGATCAGCGCCCAGCCGGTCGAGTCGATCGAGCGGGCCGTGGCGATACTCGGCAGCGACGGCCTGCGCTCGGTGATCGCCACTGCGCTGCTGCAGCCAATCTTCGACGCCGCGGCGGCGCAGGACTTCCCGCGCTTCGCCCCGCTCGTCTGGGAACATGCGCTGCGTTCGGCGCAGGCAGCTCTGGTTCACGCCGCGGTGGCCGAGCGGACCGAGCCGTTCGCCGCCGAACTGCTCAGCCTCATCAGCGGTATGGCCGAGATCGTGCTGTTCCGTGCCGCCCGCGCGCAATGCGCCGCCGCTGCCGGCGGCGTCCCGAGCGCCGCGGCGCTGATCGCCGAGCTCCTGCAAGTCCACGCGGGGGTACTCGCCCAGCGCATCGCGACCGACTGGCAGCTCTCCGAGGCGGCGCGCGGCGCGCTCAGCGAGCAATGCGGACCCGGCCCGGCGTCGACCCCCCTCGGCCGCTCGTTACGCTTCGGGCGTCTCGCCGGAGCGCTGGCGGTGCTGCATGCCAACGGCGCGATCGATGCGGCCGCCGTACGCAGCTCCCTGCCCGAAAGCCGGCTGCCGGCGGCGCACGCCGAGATCCTCCTGGGGAAGCTGCTGCAGCCCCTGCAGGATCCACGCACCCGGGCCGCGCCGGGGAAGCGGCGCTGAAGGCGCGTCGGGGCCGCGGCGGTGGACAAACCCGCCCGAACCGGCGGATGATGTTTCCCAAGGGCTCCGGCTCGCTTGCGGAATACCACTGATGAATCAGGCCCTTCCCTATCTCGTGTGCACGCTCTCGGGCACCTTGCTCGGCGCGTTGATCGCCTGGCTCCTGACCCACGTCTATGCGCGCCAGGCTCTGCGCGAGGCGCGCAGACAGCGCGAAGCGGCGGAGCGCTACACTCGCACGCTGAGCGCGCTGCTGAAGAGCTGGGAGAATCAGGGCCGCGTCGAGCTCTCCCGCGACGAGCACGGCGTGATCACCGGCGGACAGATCCTGCTCGAGGCAGGCGACTCCCCGGCGCAGCGCTAGGCCTCACGTCTGCTCGAGGCGCACCGGACCGGACCGCCGGCCGCCCGGCGGGCGCCACCACGCGGCATACAATACCGGCGCCAGCCACAGAGTCATCGCCGTCCCGATGACGAGCCCCCCCATCACGGCGATGGCCAGAGGGCGCAGCAGATCGGTGCCGCGTCCGATGCCCAGAGCGATCGGCAGGAACCCCAACACATCCGCGAGCATGGTCATGATGATCGGACGCAGCCGCTGGTGCGCGGCCAGCGCCACGCTCGCCGGCCGGGGCACACCGCGATCGAGCTGATGGGCGCGGGAGAAGATCAGGATGACGTTGTTCACGGCGATGGCGAATACCAGCAGCATGCCGAGGAATGCCGTGCTGTCGAGGTCGGAGCCGCTCGCCAGCAGCGCCAGAAGGGTCCCGGCCGCCGTGAGCGCGATTGAGACGATGGCGACGATCGCCGCCTTTTGGCTGCCGAACTGATAGCCGAGCAGCACCAGCAGCATCAGAAGCGCCGCGCCCAGGATGATCAGCATCTGCCGGAAGCTCTTCTGCTGCTCGCGGTAGTAGCCGCCGATCTGGCTGGTGACCCCCGGCGGCAGGCCGGCCTTCGCGATCACCTGATCGGCGCGCCGCGCCGCCACGGACAATCCCTCACCCGGCACCGGGCTCAGCTTGATGGTGGCGTAGGGAACGAGATTTTGATGGGTGACATAGGGCACGACGCCCTTCAGGTGCACATGCGCCACCTGCGACAACGGCGCGATGCGGCCGTTGGGCAGGCGTATGCGCGTGTCCGCGTAGTTCACCGGAGTACGGTCGGGGGCATGAGCTTCCTCGACGCGGATGGGCACGATCTGCTCCCCCCGCAGCAGGAATCCCGCCCGCTGCCCCCAGTGGCGCGTCACGAGCTGACCGGCGAGGCTCGCCGGAGTGAGTCCCTGGAGTGCGGCCAGACTGTTCGGCGTGACCTGCACCTCGGGACCGGCCGATGGCGCCTTGAACACCACGGACTGGAAATCGTGACTGGCGAGCAATGCCCCGAGCAGGCGCGTGCCGGTATCGTGCAGCACGACCGAGCTCTTGCCGAACAGCTCCACGACCAGCGGAGCGTGCGATCCGGACAGATTGCCCAGACGATTGATCATCACCTGCATCGTCTCGAGCGTGGTCAGATCAGGGAACGCCGCGCGGAAGCGCTGCCGCAACTGTTGCATCACCTGCCAAACACTTGCGCGGCGGTTCCGCTTGAGCAGGATCGTGATGCCGCCTTTGTTGGGCGTGGCATAGGCGTTGCCCAGACCGCGGCCGACCACCAGCGAGGCGCGCGCGACGGCGGGGTCGCGCAGAGCGATGCGCATCATATCCCGCCCGACCTGGGTCGTCTCGCGCACACCCGTGCCGACCGGAGTGCGGTACGGCACCACGAAAACACCCTCGTCCCAATGGGGCAGGAAGGCCGTCGGTAACCACAACACTCCGATGGCCGCCACGATCAGCAACGCTCCGGCAACGGGGGCCGCCCACACGGGCTTGCGCATGCCACGCAGCAAAGCGCGCCCGTACTTGTGACGCAGCCACTGCTCCCCGGGCAGCCGGTGAACGGGGCGTGGACGCTGCGCCACCCACATCGCGAACGCCGGCGTGATCACGATCGCGACCAGCTGGGACGTGACCAGTGCGATGACCACCGCCGCGGCCATTCCGCGGAACAGCAACCCGATGGTTCCCGACAGGAAGATGAGTGGGATGAAAATGACACAGGAGGTCAGCGTGGCCAGGGTCATCAGCGGCAGAATGTCGGCCACCCTGGTCAGCGCCGACTCGCGCCGCCGCGCGAGATCACCCTCGAGTCCATGCACCCCGCGCTCCACGATCACGATCGCGTGGTCGACCAGCGCGCCGATGGCGGCGGTGATGCCGCCGAGCGTCATGATGTTGATCCCTAACCCGAGGACATAAAGCAGAATCATCGTGGCGGCGACCGCCAATGGCACCACGACCATGGTCGCCAAGGCGCCGTCGATGCGCCCGAGAAACAGATACACGACCCCGAAGGCGATCAGACTGCCGAGCCCGAGCGCGATCCATACGTCGCGCAGGCTGGAGCGGATGAGCCGGCTCAAATCGTAGATGCGCACCAGGTGGACGTGCGGCGGCAGCTGCCCGGCGACGGTGCGCAGCCGTGCGCGCACCCGAGCCGCGACCGTGACTTGATTCGCCCCCTGCTGCGCCGAGACATCGACGATCACGGCATGGCGGTAGGCGGGCACGGCGGCTGCACGGATGAGCGGCGGCGAACCCATGCGCACCGAGCCGAGCGCATCGAGCGGCAACGTGGTGCGCGAGCCGCGGGCCGTCATTGGGCCGAGCGGCAGCGGCAACCGGGCCAACGCCGCGGAATCGATCGGGCGCGGCGTCGTGGCGGTCAGGAACTGCTGATGGAACACGTGCAGCATCCCGGAGAAGAACGGGCCCTGGTAGGCGCGCAGCGCCCCGACGACCTGCGCCGCGCTCAGATGATATTCGGCAAGCCGCCGCGGGCTGAGCGTGAGGTGCACTTCCGGCCAACCCCTGCCCGTATCCCGGGCCTGGTACACCCCCCGGACTCCGAGAATCGCCGGGCGCAGCGTGAAGGCGAACACCGGCTTCATCGCCGCACTGCTCACGGTGTTCGAAACCAGCGCGTATTCCGCCAGCGGATAGATATTCGGTCGCATCAGGCGCACGCTAATGCTCGCGCCCGGCGGCAGCGGGATGTGCGCGAGCCTCGCCTGCAGCAGCAGATAGGCGGTTTCGGGATTGGCGCTCGGATTGAAATACACGTGCAGCTTGGTCAGCCCGACGCCCGTCTGGGAGCGCACCAGCGTGACGCCCGGCTCGCCCTTGGCGGCCTGCTCCATCGGCTCGGTCACCGCCAGCAGCATGTAACGCACTGGCAGGTCATTGGTGTGCACCAGAACCGCGACCTTGGGGAAGTCGACGGGGGGGAAGATGCTCTGCGGCAAGCGCTCGAATGCCACCCAGCCGGCCAACAGAAGCACGGCGGCGAGCACCGCCACCGTGTAGCGATTCTCCCATTGGAACCGCAGGTAGCGGCGGATCATGGCTTCAGACGCAGCTGCGCGCCGTTGATCAGTCGTCCGGCGCCGCGCACGACCACCGGCTCGCCGATCCGCAGCGCGCCCTTGATCCATGCGCGAGGCCCGCGCGTACCGAGCACCGTGACCGGCACGCGCACCGCCCTGCCGGCCTGGTCGATGAATACGAACGCGTCGGCGCCCTGCATGACCACCGCCCGCAGCGGCACGACGAAGCCTGGCGTCGAGCGCTGCGCAAAGCGCAGGTGCACCCACTCCCCGGGCAACAGCGGCGCACGCGGCGGCGGTGTCACATACACCGTGACCAGGCCCGACTGCCGCGCGCTGTGGCCAATACTGTGGATGCGGCCGCTACCGGACCAGCCGGCGAAACGGATCGCGACGGGCGCGGCGCGCGCGAGGCGCATTGCGCTCATCGGCGACAGCAGCGCCTCGATCCAGGGCGCACCGCGTCCATCCAAAGTCACGATCGGCGTACCGGCGCTGACCACCGCTGCGGAGGGCACGCGATAGTTGAGAATGCCCGTGAACGGCGCGCGAATCACCTGGTTGTCGAGCTGTCCCTCCAACGCCTGCGCCTGGGCCTGCATCTGCTTTTCCGTTGCGCGGCTGCCTTGCAGGATCTGCAGCGAGACCACGCCATCGTGATACAGCGTACGATCGCGCTGCACGTTCAGCTGCGCGAGGCGCAGCTGCGTGCGCGCCGCCTGCAGGCTCGCCTGCAGGCCCGGCGGTGTGATCCGCGCGAGCAGCGTCCCGGCGCGGACCTTGCCCACCGAGCGCTGCGGCTCCCAGACTCGTCCGGACAGCGGGGCGCTCAGGCTGACATGGTTGACACTGCGTACCCGGGCGATGGCGTGCACCTGCGGGCGCCAGGGTGAGCGCTCCACCGGCTCGGTCCGCACCGGCACCGCCGCGCGCGCGGCGGCGGACAGCCCGAACAGCAATGCCGCCGTGACGAGGCCGGCCGGGCCCGAAAATCGGGCCGGATTTTTGCACGTTGCCTTCATGTTGCCGATCGCTCTCCCGGATAAGTGCCCGCGTCGAGCCGCAACTGGGTGTGCGCCATGCGCAGCAACACCAGCGTGGTCGCCACCTGCAGCCGAGCCTGTAGCCAACCGTTCTCCGCCTGGGCCAGATTCAGGGCATTCAGGGTGCCGGCCTTGTAGCCGTCGCGCGTCATGTCGTAGACCGCGCGTGCGTCCCGGCGCTGCTTGACCGCTTGCCGGTAGGCGCGCTCGGCCGCCTGAGCGTTGCCAAAGTCGTGCGCGATGGTCGTACGGATCTGCAACAGCACCGAGCGGCGCGCCGCCCGCAATGCCGCCACGCGCGCATCGGCATCGGCGATGCGATCGCGCTGCGCACCGAAATTGAAGATCGGCATGCGCAGACCGAGAAATACCTCCCACCCCAAATTTCCTGGCCGCGGTGTCGGCACCGTGTCGACGCCGTAGTCGACGTCCGCGGTGACGGTCGGCAAACGCGTGGCCCGAAGCGTGCCCGCCTGCGCATCGCCGACGGCGATCTGCCGCGCCGCGATGCGCAGCAGCGGCTGCGCCCGCCGGGCCTGCTCGATCCACAGCGGCTCCGTCGGCAGGGGGCGGGATGTCGGGCGAAGCGCCGGCAACACGATGCGCGTCGACGGGATGCGCCCGAGCAGCACGTCGAGGACACGTTGCGCCGCGCGCCGCTGCGCGCGCGCCTGCTGCAAGCCGCTCTGAGCGTTGTGTCGCAACAGCTTGGTCTGCGCGAGATCCAGTACGGCGGCCGCACCGACCGCGTACTTCTGTCGTGTGCCGCGATACAGGATGTCGACCGATCGCAGCGTGCTTTTCCAGATCCGGACGCGAGCGTGCAGGAGGGCAAGCTGATACCACGCGTCGGCCACCTGCGCGGCCACGCCGAGGCGAACCTGCGACCGTTCACTGCGCGCCAGCGCTTCTCTGTCCCGGGCCAGCCGCGCCAGCGCGCGCAACTGCGGGGAATACAGCGGCAGGGACAGCTGCAGCAGGCCGATCGTCTCGTGCGCGCCGTTGGCCGAGACGAACTGCGGCTGTCCGTTGCGGGTCGAGTTCCAGTAACGCCCTGCGACCAGGGACAGCCGCGGCAACAGAGATGCGCGTCCGGCGCGCGCGCCGTATCGACCCGCCGTGCGCAGATCCTCCGCCTGGCGCACCTGCGGCGACACCCGCAACGCGGTCGCGATCGCGGCAGGAAGCGGCAGAGCGAGTCCGCCGTTGACCGCCGCGCTTGCGTGCCCGAGCGCCACGCGCATCGGCAGCAGGAACAGGAGCGCACCCGGGAGCAGCCGGCGCCATTGCGCGCGCGCGCGCCTTGCGCTTCCCCCATTGCCGGGACTGCTGCGCCGCGGCCGCCCCGCGCACCCGATGCGCGTGCAGCATGCTTGGCGCGCCACCGTCCGCTCGAGCCCGCCATGTGAATCCGCTGCCGGCGATCTGATCACGTTTCGAAAGACAGATGGGTACATCCCGTCGATTCCATTTACGACCGCCGTCGTACGCGCGCAGGCTACGAGCATTACCCGGCAATTGCAAGGATCTGTCGCGCGCAATGAGACGACGCCTCAACGTGTTCCGACATCGAAGCCGAGGAGCACGCGGCCGTCCCAGCCCGGCGCCCCTGCCGGAGCCCGGCGGCGCACCAGCTGGCTCCTCGGGATCGAGGCGGCCAACGCATGCAACCCGCGGTCGTAGTCCGGTATCGAGCGCGTGAGCGTCAGGAACAAGTTGGGCCGCTCGATGTGCTGCGCTTCGACCGTGCCGACGAACAGGGAGACGGCGTTTCCGCCGGGTTGGGTCAACCGCACGTTCGACTTCCAGAGACGCAGCACGAGCCGCGAATCTCCGGCCCCGCCCGGCAGCGGCAGGATTCTGACCAGCGCCTGTGGAAGGCCGTTCTCCAGACGGGGCAGGATCGGGAGACTGGCGAGCCGCACGTGGGGCCTGAGCCAGGCGAGCGCCGAGCGCGGTGTCCAGGAAACCGGGGCGCGCCAGCCGTGCGCGGCGAGGTCGCGCCCCAGCCGGGCATCGCTGCCCGCCCACTGGAACGTGAGCGGCGCCCCTTCCTCCCCCAGGAGATTGAGGCGGCGTGCCGCCAGCTCGGACCAACCGCTGCGCCACCACACCGCCCACGGCATGGCCTGCGTGTGCGCCTGCACGGCATAGCGGCGCATGTCCGCGCCATGCGATTGCTCCACATGCGCCACGCCGACCACGAGCAAGACCGCCCCGGCGAGGGCGCACAAGCCGCCCGCCCTGACCGGCGGCGGATTGTGGCGCAGGTACGCGATGGCGAGAAACGCGGCCCATGCGGTGCCGAAGGCGACACCGGCCAACACGCCGGAGAGCCAGTGCGCACCGAGGTAGACGCGCGAGAACGCGATCGCCGCGACCAGGATCGCCGCTAGGCTCGCCACGATGAGCTTCCAGCGCATCGTCAACTCCCAGGCCGCCACCATGGCCAGAAAGCCGTACAGAGCCGCGTTGGCGGCCGAGTGCCCTCCCGGGAAGGCGAATGCGCTCCAGCGTGAATCGAACGGCTGGACTTGCGGGCCGTGCGGCAGCGCATCGAGGAGCAGCGTCAAGACGATCGAGAGCCCGACGACTCCGGCCGCATGCGCCGCACCCCGCCAATTGCGGCGCAGCGCGAACCAGAGAACGACGGCGAGGCCCACCGCGATCACGACCTGGGTATCGCCGAACTCGGTCACGGCCACCATGACATGATCGAACCACTCGGTCCGCAGTGACTGCAAAAAATGGAACACGGCCTCGTTGGCCCGGATGAGCGGATCGCCAGCCAACACGTCCTGCAGCACGCCGAGAAACAGCCACAGACTTCCCACCAAGATCGCGCCGAGCAGCGCCAGACCCGGCAGCTCTTTGCGGGCCGGATCGAGGATCGACAGGAGCGCACGGCCGAACCAGGAGTCGCGGCCCTGTGCCCACACGCGAACCCGCTCCTGACCGGCTGCGATCACGGCGGGCAGACGCCTCAGGCCATACCGCGTGATCCACACGATCAAGACGAGCAGAACGGCCAGGACACCCACCAGGACGGCGAGGCGCCCCGCGACGGCGCCGAGGACGACCAGCGTCGCGCCGATCGCGACACCGGCCAGGATGTGTACCGGTCCCCAGAGCAGCGCCGACACGACGTTCATGACGTAGAAGCGTCTCGGGCGCATGCGCAGTGTGCCGGCGAGCGTCGGAACGATTGACCTGACGCCCGGAGTGAATCGCGCGATGAACACGCTCTTGCCGCCGTGGCGGCGCAGAAACTCCTCGCCGCGCGTCACCACGCGAGGGTGGTGGCTGAACGGCCAGTGACTGACGATCGACTCGCGATAATGGCGGCCGAGCCAGAAGGAAAGGCCATCGCCGAGAATCGCCCCGACGGTGGCCGCGATCATGAGGGGCCACAGGCCCAGGGCGCCGGTCGGCACCAGCGCGCTGACTCCGAGAATGATGGCGTCGCCGGGAATGAAGGCGCCGACAATGGGCAGCGCCTCCAACAAGGACACGAGCAGGATCAGGCCATACGCGAGCTCCCGATGGGCGCGCGAAAATGCAATCACAGAACTCAGGAGCGCCCCACCCATAGCGATTGACCTCATCAACTTGACCGTGGCTCGTGAACGCGGGCGCCACCGGTGAATTGAGCGAGTCCGAGAGCCGGCCTGAAGCGCCGGCGAACCCGCTCATGACCGAGACGGGGTCAATCCTATCAAAGCTCGCGCGTGTTCCGCCGGGAACACGCCCCGAGCGCGCATGGGATCTTAAGGAGTCGCGGATTTCCGCCCCGGGCGGATCAACCGAGCCCGAGCGCTCGACAGGCCGTCAATAATTGACGGGATTGGGCTTCGAGGCCGGATTGATCATCAGGTTGCTTCTGGACGACGTGACGCCAAACACCGCCGTGAAGTGGCTGTTCGGGTGATACATCACCTGGGCGTGCAGCGTGGTGAAATTGACGCTGCCCGGCAGCGCATCGAGGCGCGGCGCCTTGCCCGCGCCGCCCGGGACGAGTCCGTACTCGAAAACGTTGCTCGTCCCGCGCATGAACGCCACGCTCGCGGCCCAGTGACTCGAGATCGGCAGAGCGACCGCGCCGCCGGTGGACTCCTCCCCGTCGGTCCCGAAACTCTGCTCGATGAACCCCTGCGGCTGCTGGTAGGGCAGCGGCTGCGGTCCGCTGGCGAATTCAGGGTCGAAAACGTCATCCAGGCGCAGCGCGATGCGCCGCCGCCGCGCCGCCTTCGTCCGCCGCGATCCTGCACCGTGAGCATCGGCGCGGCCGGCGGCGCTTCCCTTCGACCGGAGCGATACCGCCGGATGCGCCTCGTGCAGGCCCGTACGGTGCCGGTTTGCGGATGCAACGAGCGAACCGCCGCCGGTCGCGATCGCCGAGGCGACGCCATGCTGCAGATTCGGCTTTGGTCGCACAGCCGCATGGGTCGATTTCGCCCGACCGGTCCGCAGGCTGTTGGAGGTTTTCGCATGATCCGCGTGCGCGCGCACAGCGCCCTCGGCGCGCGCTCCGGGGCCTAGCATCCCGCCAGCGAGAACCGCACCGAGCGCCAGCATGACCGCCACGGCGCTCGCACATTGTGAAGTCACGCGTTTCACAGCAGTGATTTCTTCTAACACATCAATTGGCGCAAGTCGACACAATTCGTCGACGACGGCCGCGTCCGCCGCGCGATGCGGGACCCGGCCGCTTGCGCCCGCAAACGTCAGCCGAGCGAGCGGTATCGATGCAATCAACACAGCGTCACAGGCCGACCGCGCCCGGGCAGTCGTCCGCGGACGCGCTTTCTCCCGACGCCGGCCCTTGGCGGGAACACGGTGGGCAGGCTCGCCCTGACCGGGAGTCCCGGGCGTCTCAGCGCGCATTCGCGCGGTCCGCCAGCAGATCCTGATCGCGCGGATGCCGGGCAACATAGGCCGCGACGTATGAGCATTCCGGAACGATTTTCTCGCCCCGTTCGCGCACCAGCCGCAGTGCGCCTGCCACGAGCGCCGCCGCGATGCCGCGCCCGCGAAGTTCCAGGGGGACGTACGCGTATGCGAGCACCACCACGTTGCCCGCGCGGTGATAATCGATGAAGGCCTTTGTGCCGGCCACGTCGAGCTCGAAACGCCGCCGCTCCCGGTCGTCGGTCACCGCGTTCGCCGTGTCCGCTGCCACACGCTTCATCGTTTCTGCAGGCCGTGACGGCCGCACTATTCCTTGGTCTTCAAGCTGGCCTGGTTCGCCTCGATGAACGCCTTGATGTCCTCGGCCGCGGCCAGCAGCCGCAACCACTGCTCCTTGTACAGCGTGACCGGGAACCGTCCCATGCCGTAGACGGACAAGGCGCCCTTCTCGCTGACTTTCATTGCGAGCTTGCCGCGCCCCGATTGCTTCAGACGCTCGTTTTCGGCGCGCAGCCTCTCCAGTTCTGTCTGCAGGTCTTCGGTCATTCAAAGTATCCCGTGGGGCGCATTCAGGAGCGCAGTATACCGCTCGCGGCCCGCCGCTTCGGCCGCGCGACGCAAGAATCCGTGACGCTGACCGGCGGGCCGTCGGCCGGACACCGAGGCCGGGCGGCGTCGAGCGGCCTCGCCACCGGCCGGCCGCGTGGCAGACCGGCCGCAATTTTAGAGCGATCCGCGCCGAAGCCCGCCGTCAGGCGAGCTTGCGCGCGAACAGCGCCTCCATGCGATCTCGGACCTTTTCCGCCGCGGCCTCTTGATAGACATCCTTGCGGCTCTGCATCGTATAGCCGTGACGCGCGCCCGGATGCCATTCGAGCTGATACGCGACGTTGCGCGCCTTCAGCGCCTTCTCGAGCTCCGCCATCTGCTCGGGGGTTGCCGATGGATCCTGATCGGCGATGCCGAAGTAGAGCTCGGCTTTCACCCGATCGAGGTGGCGATGCGGCGAGTTCGTCTCGCCGCTCGCCAGGCCGCCCGGATGGAGCGACGCGGCCGCAGCCACCCGCTCGCCCAGAGCCTGGCACAGCACCAGAGCCAGCCGGCCACCCATGCAGAAGCCGTACAGTCCGATCCTGCCGGTCGCGGCCGCCGCGTCGCCCGCTGCGAGCGCGAGCGTAGCTTCGGCATCGCGTGTGACGAGCGCATCGGTCAATGCCGACATCGCGGCCATGATCTGCTGCCGGCCGTTTGGATCCGAGAAGTCGAGGGGACCTTTGAGGCCGGCGCGATAGAAAAGGTCCGGCGCCAGAACGTAGTAGCCCCAGCGAGCCGTGCGGCGCGCATGCTCGCGCAGTTCCTCGCGCATGCCCAGGGCATCCATGAGCTGGATGACGATGGGAAAGGGGCCCTCGCCCTCGGGACGGGCAATGAAAACCTCCATGGTGCCGTCCGAGGTTTGAATCTTTTCGGTTCGTTCTGTCATTGAGATGCCTCCTCGCCGCATAAACAGCCCGCAAGTTTGCGCGCATCGGTACCGATTGGGAATACCGCGTCTTCGGTGGAAACGCGCCGTGCCGAGGCGCGAAGCCTCGATCCATTCGCGCGCGCAGTCCAGTTGGTTTGACACCCGGCGGCCGCGCGCATGGGTGGCGGCGAGAAATCAGACACGGACTCTGCGATCCGGCGCACGCCGCGCCTGGCGCACCCGCGGCGCGCGGCGGCCGGCGGTTTCCTCTACCGACCTCACTGTCGCGGAAGACACCCGCCGGCAGACACCAGCGCGAGTCAGCTCACTTCGAGCTGACCCGGATGCGCGTGATGTCCTCGAGTTCGCGCGCCGTCTTCGGCAGCGTCACCGCGGGGACACCCCTCTGGAACGTCGCAGTGACTTTCTCGCCGTCCCCCTCGGTCGGCAACACGACCGGCGCTCGAGCTGTCCGTAGTATCACGGGCTCACTCGACGGTGCTAGTCCTCGCCCTCGCTCTGCCGCTCGCCGCGGATCGTGAGAACGCCGTTGTGCGGGAGAACCTCGACGTCCTCCTCCGCCATTCCGGGACGCAAGGCGTCGATCTTTCAGGCGCCGTCTTGTCGGACCCCGGGGGACCGAGACGCGAGGCGGTCAATAGCCGGATTCGACACGGGGAGATGTTCCCATACGGTCCCGCTGGCGGTCTCAAGGGACGCGGGATGGTCCAAAAATTTAATGAAATCAATGGCGTCCCCGACGGGATTCGAACCCGTGTTACCGCCGTGAAAGGGCGATGTCCTGGGCCTCTAGACGACGGGGACGCGGATACGATCCTGCAGACGGCGGACCCAGGCCGCCCTCCGCCCTGGGAAGGGCGCGCAAGCTTACACGCGCCGGGCACGCCGGACAATCGTTCCGGCCGGTGCGCCGGGCGCGATCCGGGTCGACTCGGGGCAGGCGCGCGAGCCGACCGGGCAGTTCCCCCGGTCGGAGCATTCCGAGGAAACTTGCATGCGGTACCGCGGTCTCACCGTGTGCGCCGGCTCGGGGTGAGCCGGTGGATTCAAGGAGGTGCCTATGCGTAAGAAAGTCCTTGCCGTGGCCCTTGCGGGCCTAGCGCTGCCGGCACTCGCGCTGGCGGCGCAACCGATTCTGGTCCGCTTCGAGGGGCGGACTGTGCCCGTGCACGAGACCGTTCAGGTGGCCCACACCAGCGCGGGCCCGGTGCGCGTGCGCACCTGGAGCTGGCGCGGGCCGAACGGCGCGGCCACCTTCCAGGTGTCCGAGAGCCGGGGATCCGCTCCGGCCGTTCCGGCTTGGGCGCTGCAGCAGATGCGCGCAATGCAGGCGCAAATGCGGCAGATGCAGCTCATCCAGGCGGCATTCCAGCAGCCGATGTTGATGCCGTCGTTCCCGATGCAGGTCTTGTTCGGCCAGCCCTTGCTTGCGCCGATGTCGGGACTGCAACTGCCGGTCGAGCTGCACATTCTGGAGCCGATCGTCCCGTTCCGGATCGAGCCGCTGCCGGTGCGTGTCATCACCATCGTACCGGCGCCGTCGGGTTCACCCGTGGCGCACCGGGCGCCCGCCCGGCATAGCGGCCTGCTCACCTGAAAACAGCGGATGCACCGGGTGGCCTCCTGGCCACCCGGTGCCGAGGCGAATGACGGGCGAGCTGCCGCGCCGGGTCCGCATCACCACGTGCGGATAAAGGCTGCCGCGGCGTCCGTATCGATCTGCGTACCGATGGCCCGCAGCGCGCCCGCCTGCGACGCGGCGTCCAGCGGTATCTCCCTCTCCAGCCACGGACGAATCCGGCAGTAGCACTTTTCCGTCAGCATCGTCTTGACCTGAAAATCCGCCACCTCATTAACACCGTCCATGAGCATGTGCACGAAATGAGGCGCCCACTGCGCGAGACCCCAGCTCTCATTGGCGCGCAGATGAAACGGATAGAAACCCGTACCGATCGACAGCATGCGCACGGACTCGAACTGAATCGGTTGCGCCAGTCTAGGATCCTGCGTCTGGGCCAGAGCGCACATGCTCGGATTGTTTGCAAATACGCCGCCGTCCACAAACCCGTCATAAGAGGGAAAGTAGGTCGGCCCTGCGGAAGTACGCATGGCCACGCGGTATGCGTACTCACCGACATCCGTATCTTTGCGGTCCACGGTCTGCATGTTGTGAAAGATCTTGGCTTTCCAGAACCGCTTCGACGGATCCGGCTGCGAACGGTCGTCCAGATCGAACGCCGTGATGAGCACATCTGGATCGAGGTCACCGAGCCTCAGGCTCGTTCCCAAGACGGCCGTGCACAGCGCGAGGCGGTGATCGGAATCGAATTTTGGACCGATGAGATCGTCAATCTCCTTGATCTCATGCCAGAGGCTGCGGCTGAAGACCTCCGCCCCCTTCGTCATGTAGAGGTCCAGGATGTCTCGCGACCGCATTCCATTTGCCAGGCACAGCGCGATGAGTCCTCCGCTGGAAGTTCCGGCATACATGGCGATCCCCTCGCGCCAACCCGGCATGGCCGTATCGAGGCGCTCCAAGATGACCAGCGGAATGATTCCCCTGATTCCTCCGCCGTCTATGGAAAGGATGCGATACGACGCAGACTTGTTCGTGGCCATGGAGTCGGCTCCCGACGTTGCTCAATACCGAAACGTCCGTACCCTTTGGACAGCATCCATCAACCATCTGTGCGACGTTCGGCCTGCGCTGCTCGCCGCCGCTTGCGAAGCCTGCCGCGCCAGACTGCGCCCGGCAAGATACCTCCGGACCGAGCAAGAGCGCAGGCACAGCAGCATTCGCCTCGAGAACGGCGCCAATGCTACGCCGTTGATCACAATCTGCTTGCGAAAAGACAAGCCGGCCGCCGCTCGCGAAACACAGGACGGTCAGCGACGAGTGCGCGAGCGAACCGGTGGCGAGCGCTCGGGATTATTCCTGACATAACTCAAACCGTGTGACGGCCACACGCCACTCCGGCAATTGGACGCTCAGGACCTGAGGGGGTCAGAAGAACGAGGACCGCAATAGAGCGCCTCCCCACCCTGGTGACGCCCGGCAACCGCCGCCGCGCTTTCATCAGTTACAGTCGTGCCGACCGTGCCTGGGCCGACTGGCTGCACAAGGCGCTGGAAACCTATCGCGTACTCTCGCGGCTGGTCGGCGCTGAAACCGCCGGCGGCGTCGGGACGAACATGTACGTGAGTGACGCCGCCGCCGAAGAGCCATAGCGCAGCGTCCGCGCGCGCCAGTGATCCGGACGTTTCAGGCGCAGCGAAAGCCGGGCGTGCGGCGGTGCGAAGGGTTCTCCTGCCCGGTGAGCCGGGTGGAGTATGGATGATATAACTACAGTCTGCGTGAGCACGGCGGCAAAGCTCGAGCGGCTGACGGCCTCGATCGCTAGCAGCCTCGCGGATGGAGTCTACACAGACCCCGCGATGCAGGGTCTGCAACTCGTCGTCCGAGGGGCGGGCACGTCAAGAGAATCTCGCACGTGGGTCCTGCGGATCCACCGGCAGCTGACTGCGGATCACCGTGGAGCGCACGTTGAGACGATCGTCGAGGATTTCCAGCAAGTCTGCTCGATCCTGTGTGTACAGGGCACTCAGGCCCCAGTCATCGGGGACCAACACGGGTGTCTTGGCGAGGCGCTTGAGCATTTTCAGGTAACTGCCGTCGCCGTGCGCGATGCGGATTTCCTCGAACAGGCGCGGGACGCGCCAGTAGCGACCCGAGAGGCCCTGGCGGCACGCTTGATGCGCGAGCGCACAGGCGATCCACGTTTTTCCGCAGCCGGTCGGACCCGTGATGCGCAAATTCTGCCCCCGTTGGATCCACGCCCCATCAGCGAGTGCGGCGATCTGCGCTGGCCGACGACAATTAGAAGTTCCGGAACTTCTAATTGTCGTCGGCCAGGTATGCTGAGCCCATCGCCGAGCCGAGCCACGTGCACGCGAGGAAAAAGGGCGCGTACTGCCGAACCGACTGTCTCAACCGATAACGTGGTGTTCATCGACTTCATGGCGGAAACGAGCTGCCGTATCCAAGCGCTTCATCAGCAAATCGCTGCCCTGCGCACAGACAATGCGCACACCGGCCATGTGGCCGCTTTGACCGCAGCAGGCGTTCGCGAACGGCTTGCCGAGCGCGACCCGGGGAAGCCCTCCATGTCCTGGTCGAACGGACCGTCCCGGATTGGTGACCCGCCGATCAGGGCCGGGACTTCGAGGGAACGCGTCTATCTCATTGAAATAATGGGCGTTCCAAAGGGGATTCGAACCCCTGTTACCGCCGTGAAAGGGCGATGTCCTGGGCCTCTAAACGATGGGAATCCGGCCGCGCGAGAGCTTCGCAGAGCACAGCCTGTGCCGCCACTGCGGCGCGGGGCGGCAAGATTACACGCTCGCCGGCTGGTGAACATCGCCCTTCGGGCGCGCGGCGGATGAAGGCCCGCGCGTCTCGAGCCTCGCACCGTACGGCATCGACAGACCGCGAGAAAGCCGGATGCGCGGGCCGCTACAGGCGATGCGACTTCGGGGCGCTCGCGGAACGACCTTCAGACGAATCCGCGAGCGATCGCTAGCGCCCGAACCGCAGCGGCGCCCGCATCACCCGATCGGGCGCCTCACTGCTCGGAGGGGCCAGCAGTGCCAGCCGGCACATCGGCGCGCAGTTGCGCCGCCCCGCCGCGACTCGCCACAAATGCAATGATCAAGCCGAAAACAAACATCGCGATGAGGTTTTCAGCGGCTCTGAGCAGGTGGATGTGCGTCACGACATATTGGAATGTGACGGGCGCCGCGGAGAACGGAACAACGACGAAGTTCATGACGAGGAAAATCACGACACCGGACAAAAGGCCACCCTGCACCCACTTCCTTCTCAATGCCGGCAGTTGTGCCGTCACGATGAAGTAGATTGCCGCAATGAGCACGGACATTGCCCACTGCAGGATCAGTCCCAGCCAAGCCGCGCCGGCACCTTCACCGAGAGCGGCCTTGCCGAGAACGCCGGTGGCAATGAAGTGAAGTATGACTACCGGGCTCAGGGTGTTGATCAAACTCGCCGCCCCGATGTCCAGGGTCCCGGCGACCAGACCGCCGAGGAGTATCGGGCGCAGCGAGGAAAAGCCGATGGCATTCATCTGTGGCCCCCTTTTTCTTTGGTGCCAGCGGACCTCAGCCCACCCCAACTCCCATGGACCGTGTTCCCGCCCGACACAACCGCCTATCATCATGCCACCGCGCGACCTCCATGTCTAACAGCATTCAGGACAAGCCGCCCGCGGCACCGCGCCCTCTCCCGCCCATGCAGCAGACCATGGTTGCACCGACTCACGAGGGTCCGTGAGCCAGCGCCACGCGACGGATGCATGA
The DNA here is from genome assembly GCA_027456605.1 of Steroidobacteraceae bacterium. Taxonomy (GTDB): domain Bacteria; phylum Pseudomonadota; class Gammaproteobacteria; order Steroidobacterales; family Steroidobacteraceae; genus 13-2-20CM-66-19. The sequence goes on from DAIDUQ010000093.1 coordinate 43,867, forward strand.
GTTCCTTGACGTGACTCGCGCGCCGCTCTCGCTGACCACCAGTACACGGTCACCCTTTGTGCTCCATCGGCCCGTTGGTATCTTTGCGGCCGACCGACTGGGCAGCGTATTCGATTGACCCGCAACGCCGGTGAAATGCGAGCGCCGTCGGCATCGCGCGGTTTCTCGCGAGCCTTGACTTGCCGAACGTTAGCGGGCCTCCCGGCCGTCGCTCTGTCCCGACTGCAGGTTGAACAGGCGTGCCAGGACGGCACGCCCGCGGCGGCGTCACGGTCAGCACTCGCGATCCGCAGAGCCCCCTGATCACCTCCCGTTCCTCGAGGCGGCGGTATCGTGTGGCCCCAAGCCCGCCCGCCCGATGCGCTCTGCTTTCGGTCCAATCCTGGCAGAACCGCACCAGCGGGCGATGCAGTTCGGGAGGCGATTCGATATCGAGGGAGCCCAGCCAGAGACCGCCCGCGCGGGTCAGAGTGACCCCTTGCGCGCCTGCGATCACGTATCGGTGCGCGACCACGAAGTCGCACATCGCAACACCCAGGCGTCCGGCGACGTAATCGTAGCAGCGCTGGGCACTTCTGATGCGCTGTGCGAATGTCGGAAGCGGCAGCGATTCCGTTGCGGTCAGTAACAATCCCTCGATCGCCGAGGCGACCTGCTCGCCGCGCAAGCGATAGTGCCGGTGACGCCCCGCGGGCGGACCGTCAGAAACCCGTCCGCGCCAAGACTCGTCAAATGTGCGCTCGCCGACTGGGGCGTCGCGTGTACTCGTGCGGCGAGCTCGCCCGCAGAATGCTCGCTGTCATCGATCAGGATGCCGATGAACTGTGCGCGCACCGGGTTGCCGATCAGGGCTCCGATCCGCGCGCTATCGGGCAGCTCGCTGTTGTGGAGCATGACGGTCATGCCCGCCGAATGCCCGGCGCCGATGCCAAAGTTTGTTCCGAAGCGATCCGGCGGCCGCTCGCGCATCCTGAGGCGCATGGGGACCGCTACCGATTCCGCTCACGCCGGCAGCCGTCCCTGTGTCCACAATCGTTCTGCGAAGCCCTCAAATGCGCTCCACGTCGCGCGGGCCAGCGCTCCGCCGACGCTGATCCTGCGCACACCCACATCAGCCAGCTCGGCAACCGACAGACCCGTCCCCGAGAGATTGGCGTTGACGGGCTTCTCGAGCGCCCGGACCAATCGCCCGAGGGTCGCCAGATCCCTGATGCCCGGCGCATAGAGGCAGTCTGCACCCGCCCGGCTGTACGCGGCGAGCCGCGCAAGGGTCATCTGCAGGTCCGGCTGTCCCATCCAGAACGCTTCGCAGCGCCCGACCAGCAGCACGTCCTGTCCGGAACGATCGATCGCCTCGCGTGCGGCACGCACCCGCTTCGCAGCCTCCTCGATCGGATAGAGCCCGCGGCCCGCGCGGTCTTCGATCGAGAGTCCCGCCACCCCGGTTTCGATGCAGCGGGCGACGTTGGTCGCGACGCCCTCAGGCGTGTCGGCAAACCCCGCCTCGAAATCCGCGTTGACCGGCAGATCGGTTATGCCCACCAGGAATCGCAGATGATTCAGCACCTCCTCCACCGTCATCTCACCGTCGGCGCGCCCCAAGGCCCAGGCGGCCCCGGCGCTGGTGGAGGCGATGGCCTTGAAGCCGAGCCTCGCCAATCGAATTGCGCTGCCGCCATCCCAGGGATTAGGGAGCACGAAGCACCCCGACTGATGGAGCATGCGGAATGCCGCGCGACGTTCGGCGATGGAGCTCATCGTTGTCTCCTCATTGTGCCTGCGCAGGTGTAAAGCCAAGCGGTCCGGCAATGCGGTTCCAGGCGTTGATCACGGCAATGGCGACGGTGAGCCGCAGCAGCTGCTCCTGGGAGAATTCACCTGCGAGCGCCTGCCGGGCGGATTCGAGTTCATCGCGGCGGCTGAGATCGGTCAGCGCCTCGGTCCATGCAAGAGCCGCCCGTTCCCGATCAGTGAAGTCCGGAGCCTCACGCCATACTGCCAGGCGATCGAGCCTGCTCTGCGGCACGCCAGCCTTGCGCGCCCAATTCAAATGCAGCTGCAGACAGTAGGCGCAGCGGTTGATCTGCGAGACGCGCGCTTTCACCAGCTCCACCAGTCCCTTGCCCAGATCCTGCGTCGAAATCTGACTCAGCGTGCGCAGCGCCGTCACGGCCTCCGGCAGGCGCTTGGAGAAGGCATCGAAATCGACGGACTGTGGGCTGGCCATGATGGGCTCCAGGACGGCGGGGTCGGCGGATCTCGGGATTGCCAATATCAGGGCACGATTATAATATATGTGTCCTGATATCATGGACAAGCCCAGAGCCAAAACGAACGCGGACGCGGCCCTGAGCGCAATGATCCCCGGGATCGGCGCAGCCAAGCGTGGTGAAGCCGGTTACCTCGGCTACCTGCTGCGCCAAGCTGCAAACGCCCAGCGGCGCCGAATGGACCGTGCCCTCGCAACGGTCGGTCTCACGCACCCGCAGTTCCTGGTGATGACCATGATCCGCGCCTATCCCGGCTGTTCGAACGCGGACATCGCCCGCCTGGCCATGCTCACACCGCAGACTGTGCACGCCATCATTGCCGCGCTGCGTCGCAAAGCTCTCGTCTCGCGACAGCCGCATCCGGTCCACGGCCGCATCCTCAACATCGAGCTGACGAACGCAGGCAAGGCGCTGCTTGGCCGCGGACGCGCGCGCGCACTGGCCGTGGAATCCGATCTTAAGGACATGATGAGCGATCTTGAGGAGGCCACCGTCCGCCGTTGGCTGGTCGACATGGCCCGAACAGCGCCTGCGCGGTAGCTCGAGATCCGCTCCTGCACCGCCCAAGGTGTATCGATCCATCTGCTCGAAGCGATCCGCGAAGTGCTCTCCCGCGCTGTCCCGCCTTGAGCGTGTCATTCTCGGATGACGATTGCGCTCCGGGCTCTGTCCGGCTGCCCGCGCATTTATCGACTCTCTTGCGAGAGTTTCCCGAGGTTCACCCGCACCGAAGCGTGCCCATGACTCTCGGGGCGCGCGGCCCGCGCCTCTCAGCGACGAACAAAAGGTCCCGAGCTATCGGCCGCTTGCACAGGCGGCCCTGCGATGCATGCAAGAATTGACGGCAAATCGACCAATGGATATACTCATTTAAAATGTATATCCAGAGGATCGACCTGTGCAAGTATCCAAATGGGGTAATAGCTTGGCCATCCGGCTCCCCGCCTCCGTGGTGGAGGCACTGCAGCTAAAGGAAGGTGACGATATCGAGGTCCATGCCGCGAGTCAGCGGGTATTCGAAATCGAAAAGACCCCGGGCGCACAGGAGCTTCTGTCCAGATTGCGCAAGTACCGCGGCCGATTGCCCAAGGACTTCAAGTTCGACCGGCTGCAAGCCAATGAGCGACGCTGAGTCGTTCTTCGACACCAGCGTCCTGCTTTACATGCTCGCTTCGGATGCTGAAAAAGCAGACCGAGTTGAGTCGCTGCTCGCCGCATCCGGCGTCATCAGTGTCCAGGTTTTGAACGAGTTTGCGGCAGTCGCGATCCGCAAGCTCGCTATGCCGCTGGATGATGTTCGTGAGATTCTCGATACGGTGCGCAGCATCTGCCACACCGCGCCGCTCACCGTCGATGACCACGATCGCGCCGGCCTTGTGATTGAGCGCTACAAATTCTCGTTCTATGACTCGGTCATCGTCGCGTCGGCGTTGCGGGCCGGATGCAAAATCCTCTACACGGAAGACTTGCAGCACGGCCAAGTGATCGACCAACGGCTCAGAGTCGTCAACCCGTTCCTCGAAAACTGAGGAGCGGCCGCAAATTGCCGTCCTCGACGGGATTACTCGCCTCGTCCCTGAGAATCGCCAAGTACTCGGTCCGTCCCACGCCAGGCTCGTTCGGGGCCGGCAAGCGCTGCCGCGCTTGCCGGTGGCAGACCGCTTGGAGCGATCTGCTCCGGGGTGCCACTGAATGCATACTGCAGGCCGAGGCACCGCCCCCGCCGAGCAGGGCGCGCAAGCTCACGCGTGCCCGCCTCACCCGACGATTGCCGCAGGTCGTGCGCCCGGTGATTAATCCGAAAGCGGGCTGGGCTGGGATCGGTAAGGGATGGTGGAGCCAGGCGGGATTGAACCGCCGACCTCTTGCACGCCATGAAAGTTCCCCCTGAAATCAGATGAACGCCCATGAGACCAATTGAAGGCCTGAGTCTTTGACTCAACGCTTTCTTTTCCCGTCAATCCATTTCATTCCATACCCAAAGTATTTCACGGTCACCTGTACAAAGGCCGTACAAAACGATTGGGAATAACCGTGGTCCGCTCATCCCTCATACACCACGGGAAGGGAGGTCAGCATCGACCCCTTGCTACACTTTGCTCAGACTCCCGGGCCGTCACCGTCACGTTGGAGCCGTGCGACCCCCTGTTCGAATCTGCGTGTGGCCTCCTTGCCATATCCCTGGATGAGTCTACGCAGCAGATCTACATCGAAGTTCGGGTTGACCTTCAGAGCCTCGTCAACATCCAGAAGATCCTTTGGGCCACCCGCGGAAAGCTTCATCGCGAGAAAGTCCTCGTATCCGACCACCCGAAGTGATGAGCCGCAATAGGCGATCTCGATCGCGCGTGAGAACACATCGTCCGGAAGCCCCTTGATGCCCACCAGAATCTCGACGCAGTTCTGATGGACGTCCTTCAATTCAATGACCGCAGCAATCGGATCATCGAAACCTCCCCGCCTCAGCGTGGTGGCAAATCCGGCTTCTTTGAGCCGGG
>DAIDUQ010000094.1:0-72301 GCA_027456605.1 Steroidobacteraceae bacterium
CGCTCGCCGAGTCCCGGCACCAGCACCGCCACCAACAGCAGCGTCGCCATGACCAGCAGCGCGGGCGAGAGTCGCTCGAGCCGCTCGCATTTGAAACCGAACGCGACGACGCCGCCGGCCACGCCGATCAGCACGGCGATCAGCTGCCGCTCGATGAAGTAGAACGGATTGCCGGTATCGTGCCCGGCGATGGAGATCGACGCCGAAGTGAGCATGATCAGCCCGAACAGCAGGATCGCGAGCACCAGCCCGAGCGTCACCGGATCGACGAACACGGTGCGGCCCCGCACACTCGAGCGCGCGAAGGACATCGGTGTGCGCTCCGGACTCATGCCGGCAGCTCCCGCACCGCGTGCGCGAACGACTCGCCGCGGTGCGCATAGTCGCGGAACATGTCGAGACTGGCGCACGCCGGCGAGAGCAGCACGGTGTCCCCGGGCGCGGCGGCCCGCGCGGCCGCCGCCACCGCCGCGCGCATCGAGGCGCAGGTCTCGCTCGCGCACACACCGTGGATCGCCCGCGCGATGCGCTCGGCGTCGCGGCCGATCAGCACGACGTGCCGCGCCTTGCCGCGCAGCGCCGCCGCGAGCGGCGTGAAGTCCTGATTCTTGCCGTCGCCGCCGGCGATCAACACCAGGGGGCCAGCCATGCCGGAGACCGCCGCGAGCGTCGCGCCCACGTTGGTGCCCTTGGAGTCGTCGATGTAGGTGACGCCGCGCACCTCGGCCACCCACTGGGTCCGATGCGGCAGGCCGGTGAACTCCCGCAGCTCCGCCAGCATGGCCGCCCGCGGCAGCTCCAGCGCCTCGCCGAGGGCCAGCGCCGCGAGCGCGTTCGCCGCGTTGTGCATGCCGCGCAGGCGCATCTGCGCCACGGGCAAGAGCGGCTCGCCGTGCCGCGCCAGCCACAGACCATCGCGCCGCAGCACGGTGTAGGCGGCGCCGGCGGCGCCGCCGACCGAGAACCCGAGCACCCGCTGCCCGACGCGGGTCATGCGGGCCACGAGCGCGTCGTCGAGGTTGACCACCGCCGTATCGCAGCGCGCGAACACCCGCGCCTTGGACAGGGCGTAGTCCTCCACCGACGCGTAGCGGTCGAGGTGATCGGCGCTCACGTTGAGCACCGCCGCGCCCTTCAGATCGAGCGACTCGGTGGTATCGAGTTGGAAGCTCGACAGTTCCAGCACGTACAGATCGGTCGGCCGCGCGGACCGCTCGGCGGCGGCCAACAGATCGAGCGCCGGCTCGCCGAGATTGCCGCCGACGCGCACCAGGAGACCGGCGCGCGCCGCCATGCGGCCGACGAGGCTGGTCACGGTGCTCTTGCCGTTGGTGCCAGTGATCGCCGCCACCGGAGCGCTCACGGCCCGGGCGAACAGCTCGATGTCGCCGAAGATCTCCAGGCCGCGGCGGCGCGCCTCGGCGAAGAACGGCAGATCGAGCGGCAGGCCGGGGGATGCCAGCACGTACACCGCCTCGCCGAGCAGTTGCGGATCGAGCCCCCCCGAGCGCACCACAATGTCCGGATCCAGCGCGCGCAGCTGCTCGAGCTGCGGCGGATCGGGGCGCGTATCGGTCACGGCGACGCGCCAGCCGTGCTCGCGCAGATAGCGCACGCACGACAGCCCCGTTCGCCCGAGGCCGGCGATCACCGCGGTGGAAGGTTTGTGGCCGGTCGTGCTCATCTGAGTTTCAGGGTCGCAAGTCCGGCCAGCACCAGGATCAGCGAGATGATCCAGAAGCGCACGATGACCTTCGGCTCGGCCCAGCCCTTGAGCTCGAAGTGATGATGCAGCGGGGCCATGCGGAAGATGCGCCGGCCGGTGAGCTTGAAGGACGCCACCTGCAGAATCACCGAGGCGGTCTCGAGCACGAACACCCCGCCCATCAGCAGCGCCACCAGCTCCTGGCGCACCATGACGGCGACGACCCCCAGCGCGCCGCCGATCGCGAGCGCGCCGACGTCGCCCATGAACACCTGCGCCGGATAGGCGTTGAACCAGAGAAATCCCAGGCCGGCCCCGGAGAGCGCCGAGCAGAAGATCAACAGCTCGCCGGTGCCCGGGATCGACGGAATCTCGAGGTAGCGGGCGAACACGGCATTGCCGCTGGCGTAGGCGAAGATGCCGAGCGCGGCCGACACCAGCGCCGCCGGCATGATGGCCAGCCCGTCGAGCCCGTCGGTCAGATTGACCGCGTTGCTCATGCCGACGGTCATGAGGTAGGCGATGAGGATGAACGCGGGCGCGGGAAGCGGCTCGGCGAACGACTTGAAGAACGGCAGAAACAGGGTCGTCTGGGCCGGCACGCGCGCCGTGTAGAACAAGACGGCGGCCACCGCCAGGCCCACCACGGACTGAAACAGATACTTCCAGCGCGCCGGCAGGCCGCGCGCATTGCGCACGACCAGCTTGAGGTAATCGTCGATGAAGCCGATCAGACCGAAGGCGAGCGTCACGATCAACACCAGCCAGATGCGGCGGTTGGTGAGCTGCGCCCACAGGACCGTGCTCACCAGCGTCGCCACCAGGATCAGGGTGCCGCCCATGGTGGGCGTGCCCGCCTTGGGCAGATGGCTCTGCGGACCGTCGGTGCGCACCACCTGGCCGATCTGATAGCGCGAGAGACGCTGGATCATCGCCGGGCCGACCAGGAGCGAGACCACCAGCGAGGAGCCCATGGCGAGGATCGCGCGGAAGGTCAGGTAGGAAAAGACGTTGAACCCGGAGTACCAGGCGACCAGCCGATGGGCGAGCCAGTAGAGCATTCAGTGCGCCTCCGGCTGTCCGGCGTCGCCGACCAGCGCCGCCACGACCCGCTCGAGCCGATTGATGCGCGAGCCCTTCACGAGAACGCAGACTCCGGGACCGGCCTCCCCGAGCGCCGCGCGCAACGCCTCGATGAGCGCCTCGGCCTCGGGAAACCAGCGCGCGCCGGCGCCGAAGCGCTCGACGGCGAGCGCCGCGAGCGGCCCGGTGGCGTACAGCCGCTCGATCCCGTGCTCGCGCGCGAAGGCGCCGATCTGCACGTGCGAGTCCTCGGCGAACTCGCCCAACTCGGCCATGTCGCCCAGCACCAGCCAGCGCCGCTCGGGCAGCGAGGCCAGCACCTCGATCCCGGAGCGGACCGAGCTGGGATTGGCGTTGTAGGAATCATCCAGAATCCACGCGCCGCCCTCGGTCTGCTTCGGTTGCAGCCGCCCGCAGACGGGCCGCACCGAGGCGAGCCCGGCGGCGATCTGCGCGAGGCTCGCGCCGGCGCTGGCGGCGGCGGCGGCGGCGGCCAGCGCGTTCAGGACGTTGTGCCGGCCGCCGAAGTGCAGCTCGATCGGCGCGGCGCCGAGGGCGCAGGTGAGCGTGAAACGGGTGCGGAATCCCGCGCTCGCGAGACTCGATTGAAGCTCACCGGCGTGAAAGCTCGCCGCCGGCGCGAAGCCGAACGTGACGCACCGCGCGGCGGTCATGCCGCGCCACAGATCCAGAAACGGATCATCGGCGTTCAGTACCGCGGTCGCGGCGGGCTCCAGGCCCGCGACCGCCTCGCCCTCGGCGCGCGCCACGCCCTCCAAGGTACCGAAGCCCTCGAGGTGCTCGGCGCCCGCGTTGGTGATCAGGCCGACCGTCGGGCGCGCGATGCGCACCAGCTCGGCGACTTCCCCGGCGCGATTCGCGCCCATCTCGATCACCGCGCCGCGCTGCCGCGGCTCGAGCCGCAGCAGCGTCAGAGGAACCCCGATGTGATTGTTCAGGTTGCCGCGCGTCGCGAGGCACTCGCCGCGTTGACTGAGGATGGCCGCGGTCATCTCCTTGGTCGTCGTCTTGCCGTTGCTGCCGGCGACACCGACCACGGGAATGGGCGCCGCGGTCCGGCGGGCCTGCGCGGCACGCTGCAGGGCCTGCAGCGTGTCGGGCACCACGATCTGCGCCACCGCCAGCGGCTGCTCGCGCTCGAGCACCACCCCGGCGGCGCCCCGCTCGAGCGCGGCGGACAGGAACTGCGCGCCATCGAACCGCGGTCCGCGCAGCGCGACGAACAGCTCGCCGCCCTGCAGCGTGCGGGTGTCGATCGAGACGCCCGTGAACGGGCGATCCTCGCCGCGCAGCGCGCCGCCGCAATCGTGCGCGAACCGAGCCAGCGTACGGACCAGGCTCATACGCGCGCCTCCGCGAGCCCGAGCGCCGCGCGCACCACGGTCTGGTCGCTGAACGGGCGCTGCTCGGCGCCATAGGTCTGGTACGTCTCGTGGCCCTTGCCGGCGATGAGCACGACGTCGGCGGCGGCGCTGCCGGCGAGCGCCTCGCGGATGGCGCGACCCCGATCATGCTCGATGCGCGCGCCATGACCGGCAATGCCGGCCAGGATGTCCGCGGTGATGCGCTCGGGCGGTTCGGTGCGCGGATTGTCGTCCGTCAGAATGATCTCGTCGGCGAGCTCGGCGGCGATGCGCCCCATCATCGGCCGCTTGCCGCTGTCGCGGTCTCCACCGCAGCCGAACACCACACGCAGCCGACCGCGGCAGTGGCGCCGGGCATTGCGCAGCGCCTTGGCGAGCGCATCCGGCGTATGCGCGTAGTCCACGATGGCCAGCGGCCGGCCCGCGTCCCCGCCGAATGCCTCCATACGTCCCGGCGCGGCGCGGCACTCGCGCAGCGCGGCGCACGCCTCCTGGAGCGGCACATCGGCCCCGAGCAGGATGCCGAGAACCGTCAGCGCGTTGTCGGCGTTGAAATCCCCGATCAGCGGCGCGGCCAGCTCCGTCTCGCCCCAGCTCGAGGCCACCCGGATCTGCATTCCGGCGCTCTGCAGCCGCGTGTGCACACCCCGCACCCAGTGCGCCTGCGCCGGGAGCCGCGCGTTCGCTCGGCGCGTCGTGGCGATCAGGCGGCCCCGGTCGGTGCGCGCGGCGAGCGCCGCGCCGAATTCATCGTCGATGTTGATCACGCGGCTGACGAGAGTCTCGATCTCGAACAGCCGGGTCTTGGCGCGCCCGTAGGCGTCCATGGTGCCGTGATAGTCGAGATGGTCGCGGGTGAGATTGGTGAACGCGGCGGTGTGCACCCTCACGCCCGCGATGCGCCCCTGATCGAGCGCGTGGGAAGAGACCTCCATTCCCACCCAGCCGGCCCCGCGCATGCGCAGCTCGGCGAGCTGACGATGCACCGTGACCGCGTCGCAGGTCGTGTGCGCGGTCGCGGCGAGCGCGCCCGGGACGCCGACCCCGAGCGTACCCATGTAGCCGGCCGGGCGGCCGCAGCGCGCGAGCGCCTGCGCGCTCAGCCAGGCACAGGTCGTCTTGCCGTTGGTTCCCGTCACGGCGATGACCGTGAGCTGCCGCGACGGCCGGCCGAAAAACCGATCGGCGATCACACCGGCGCGCGCGCCGAGCCGCGGCACGGCCGCGACGAACACCGTTGGATCGAGCGCTTCGAGATGGCCCGTGGGCTCGGCCGGCGGCTCGTACAGGACCGCGCGGGCGCCGCGTGCGGCCGCTTCGGCGGCGAACGCCAGACCGTGGCGCGAGCGGCCGCGGCAGGCGAGAAACAACGTTCCCGGACTCGCCTCGCGGCTGTCGAGCGTGACGTCGCGGATCTCGAGCGGCGGCGGCGTGTCGATCAGTCCATCGGTCAGTTCGGCCAGCGGCCGGCTGGGAAACGAGATGTGCGGGGCGGCTCTCATTGCAGCACCGGCCCTTGCAGCGTGTTACCGGGCCCGAGCGGCTGATCCGGCGCCACCGCCAACAGGCGCAGCGCCCGGCCGATCACCGTATGGAATACCGGTGCGGAGACGTCTCCGCCGTAGTACAGGCCGGCGCTCGGCTCCTTGATCGCCACCACGGCCGCCAGGCGCGGATGATTCACCGGCGCGACGCCGGCAAACACCGCCGTGTAGAGGTGATGGCGGTAGCGTCCCCCGACGTCAATCCAGGAGGTGCCGGTCTTGCCGGCCACGATGTAGCCGGGAATGGCCGCCGCCGGCGCCGTGCCCTGCGGGCTCGCCACACCCAGCATCATGTGCAGCAGCTCGCGAGCGAGCGCGGCCGGCATGATGCGCCGGCCGGGCGGCGGGTTGTTCTCGCGCAGGAATGAGATCGGCCGCTCGAGGCCGAACGCCCCGAGCGTCGCGTAGGCATGCGCCAGCTGCAGGGCCGTCACCGTCAAGCCGTAGCCGTGCGACATGGTGGCGACGCGGATCGGCCGCCAGTCCTTATAGGGCAACAGCACGCCGGTGGGCTCGCCGGGATAGCCGGCAGTGGCGAGTCGTCCGAACCCGAAGCTGCGCAGGGTCTTCCAGATGAGCCGGCGCGGCAGCGACAGCGCGACGTGCGCCATGCCCACGTTCGAGCTCACCGCGAGGATTTTGGCGATGTCGATCGGTCCGAGATCGACCTCGTCGCGGAAAATGTGACCCTGGACATCGATGTATCCGGGCGAGGTGTTGACGATGCTGTGGTTGTTGTAGCGGCCGCTCATCAGGGCGGCCGCGATGAAGAACGGCTTGATCGAGGAGCCGGGCGCGAACGTGGAGTCGATCGCGCGGTTGAGGTACAGCTGCGGCAGCAGCTGCGCGCGATCGTTGGGATTGAACGCCGGCTGGTCGACCATGGCGAGCACCTCTCCGGTGTCGACGTCGATCACCACCATGCAGCCCGAGCGCGCGCGCTGCGCCACGATCGCCGCCTTCAGCGCCCGGTAGGCCAGGTACTGGATGCGCATGTCGATCGAGAGCACCAGATTGTGCCCCGGGCGGGCGGGCCGGATGCTGTCGACTTCCTGGACGATCTGGCCGTAGCGATCCTCGATCACGCGCTTCTCGCCGTCGACGCCGGTCAGCGACGAGTTGTATTCGAGCTCCAGACCTGACTCGCCCTGGTCCTTCATGTTGGTGAAGCCGATCAGCTGCCCGGCCACCTCGCCGGTCGGGTAGTAGCGCCGGTAGGCGCGTCTGAGGTAGACCCCCGGAATGCCGAGCGCCTCGATGGCGTGCGCACGCGGCGGGGGAAGCTGGCGCGCGACGTAGAGGAATTGCAGATTGGCGTTGCTGTTGATGTCGCTCCACAGCGTCGCGGGGTCGAAGCCCAGGGCCTGGGCGAGGGCGTCGACGCCGCCGTTGGCATGCAGGATCTGTTGGGGATTGACCCAGATCGAATCGACCGGGGCGCTGACCGCGAGCGGCTGACCGTGCCGGTCGGTGATGACGCCGCGATGCGCGGGAACGGAGACCACGCGCAAAAAGCGCTCATCCCCCTGGCGCGACAGAAAGGTGTAATCGACCAGCTGCAGATCGACGGCGCGGCCGACCAGGACGAGCGAGATGAGCACGAGCACGCCAAGAAGCAGTTGGGCCCGCCAGCGGAAGGCGGGTGGACGCGGGCGGCCACGACGTGACTTCATGGGCGCACGACCACGATGTGCGCGGGCGAGGGCATTCGCATGTGCAGCCTGCGCTCGGCCACGCTCTCGATCAGCGCATGGGTCGACCAGGCGCTCTCCTCGAGCTGCAGCTGGCCCCATTGAACATCCAGGTTGTCGCGCCGGCGCCGGAGCTGCTCCAGATGGATGAACAGCTCCCGCGAGCGGTAGCGGCAGTACACCGCCCCCATCCCGGATGCGAGCACGGCCAGCCAGAGCGCGGCCATGGCCAGCACGAATGTCGTTCGCGTCTTCTTCACGCGATCTTCTCCGCGACCCGCAGCAGCGCGCTGCGCGCCCGGGGGTTGCGCGCGACCTCGGCTTTGTCGGCACGCAGCTTGCGCCCGATCCGCCGCAGCCGCGGCGCATGCTCAGCGGGCACCGACGGCAGATCCGCCAGAGCCGGATCGAGCTGCGCATGCCGCGCCATGAATTGCTTGACCAGGCGGTCCTCGACGGAATGGAAACTGATCACCACCAGCCGTGCGCCCGGGGCGAGCGCCTCGAGGGCCGCGGCAAGTCCCTGCTCGAGCTGTCCCAGCTCGTCGTTGATGTACATCCGCAAAGCTTGGAACGTACGGGTGGCCGGATGTTTTCCCGGCTCTCGCGTGCGGACCGCGCGCGCCACGAGCTCGGCCAGCTGAACGGTGCGCTCGATGGGCGCATGCTCACGGGCGGCGACGATCGCCTGCGCCACCCGGCGCGCGAACCGTTCTTCACCGTAGGTCGAGATCACTTGCCGAATCTCGTCAACGCCGGCGCGCGCGAGCCACGCGGACACGGCCTCCCCGCGCGTCGGATCCATGCGCATATCGAGCGGGCCATCGGCCCGAAAGCTGAACCCGCGCGCCGGCTGGTCGAGCTGCGGCGAGGACACGCCGAGATCGAACAGCACGCCGCGGCAGAGGCGGCCGCCCGCATGGACCGACACCAGCTCGGCAAGGCGCGCGAACGGCGCGTGCACCAGTGTGAGTCGTGTCTCGAGCGCAAAGCGCGCGCGCCCGGCCGCGATGGCCTCAGGGTCCCGATCGATCGCGAGCACACGGCCTTCTCGACCCAGGGCCTCGAGTATGAGTGCCGTATGACCGCCTCGCCCGAACGTCGCATCGACATAGAAGCCATTCGCCTCGGGGACCAATGCCGCGAGGGCCTCGGCGCCGAGCACCGGAATATGCTCAGCCACGCCAGAAGCGGTCGCGAACGACCCCCCGCAGTGCTCGACTCATGGGCCGTGCCCGCTCACACATTGCGAACCACCTGCCCGCCTCAACCTTTCGCTGCGCGACCCCGGCGTGACGCGCCGCCCGTGCCCCAGGCCATTGCGCCGCACCCACATCCCACATCCCGTTGTCCCCTGTCGTCACACGCCCCGCGCCAGCGGCGATCCTTCCGCCCGCCGCGCGCGGCGCGTCAAAGCGACAGCGTCTCCAGCTCCGACGGCAGATCCGTGGCCGCTTGTTCCGTCTTGCGCCACTCATCCAGCCGCTCGCCCCAAAGCGCCTCGTCCCACAGCTCGAATCGATTGCCTTGCCCGATCAACATGCCGTGGCGCTCGAGGCCGGCATACGCGCGCAGCTCCGGCGGCAGCAGCATCCGGCCATGGCCGTCGAGCTCCAGATCCGTCGCATGCCCGACCATGAGCCGCTGCAGCCTGCGCGCCTGCGCATGCAGGGTCGGCAGACCCATGAGCTTCGACTCGATCAGATCCCATTCGGGCAGCGGGTAGATGAGCAGGCAGCGGTCCCGGTCCACGGTCACCACGAGCTTTCCCTGGGCGCGTTCGGTGATCTGCTCCCGATAGCGGGTTGGCATGACCATCCGGCCTTTGTCATCCAGGGTGATTTTGGTGGCGCCGCGAAACATGGATCCCGAGCGAGGATGAATCCCATCCCCTCCCACTCTTTCCCACTTCCCCCCACTATAGGAATCGCGGGCGCGCTATGTCAATTGAATTAGCGAGAAAAAGTCATATGCACGTTGAGTTATGTCGAATGCGCCAGCGGCCGCCCAAAATGCTGATTTTAGTATTCATTTTCTGAATCAGCGGGTTGCAGCCGTAACCTTACCCTATGCATTAGATTCGCCCGATGCCGTCGCCATCGGCCATGAACGCATGTTTGATCCACTCGATGCGCGGCCGCGCCGTTGCGGACGCCTCGACCGTCACCACGTCGAAGCGCACGCGCCATTGCGCCCACTGCGGCCGCACCTGCAGCAGTCTCGAGGCCGCCCGCAGCAGGCGGGTCCGCTTGCGCCCATCGACGCTGGCGGCCGCGCCGCCAAAAACCCGCGAGGCCCGCGAGCGCACCTCGATCACGGCGAGTTCCTCACCGCACCGCGCGACGATATCCAGCTCGCCGCATCGACAGCGGAAATTGCACAAGAGAACCTCAGCTCCCTGCGCACGCAGGTATCGCGCCGCCAATCGCTCCGCGGCGCAGCCGGTACGCCGGGCGGCCGCCGCCCGGCGTCGCCGCTCAGCGGCGCGGCAGAATCCGGATCTCTCCATTGTCCAGCTGCGCCCAGATCAGACCGCGATGAATGTGGCCGCCCTGCCCGAGCCGCAACCGTCCCGTCAGGCCGTTCGGATCAATGAGTCCGCCCGGGCCGACGTGTCCCTCGAGCAGCGCCACCGTCAGGTGATAGGCATCGAACCCGAACGCGAACAGCCGGCCGAGATCGGGGCCGCCGGCCGGCCACGCCTGCCGGGCGGCGGACCGCACAGCGTCGGGGAGCGGGCCGCCCAGCATCCACGGCATGTCGAGAAACCGCAGTCCGTCGAGATTCTCGTTGGCCGTCGGATCGGGTACGAATGCGTCCGAGGTGGAATACGTGGGCACCCCGTTGGCGTAAAAGAAGCGCAGCTCCGGCTCGATCTGCCGCTCGGCGTTGACCGGCGCCGGGGCGAAGATGAACTGGATGTCCTGGCGCCGGCGCGGGACGAACTTCAACGGCATATTGAACAGCGACTCCAGGTCCCGCAGCCGCTGGTAGCTCTGGTTGATCAGCAGCACGTGCGTGATCGGCCCCGCATAGTCGTTCTGGCTCAGATCGATGCGCGTCGTGGCCAGCAGCCGTCCCCCGCCGGCCTGGAACTGCCGCCGGAATGCATGGAGCACCCGCGTGCCCCATTGCCCCGAGGGCACGATGGCGATCCCGACCCGATGGCCATCGGCCAACACGCGCCGCGCCACCATCCGCGCTTCGGCGGTGGGCGACAGGGCGAACTGATAGAAGCGCTGCGGGGCGTCCGTGCCGCGAGGCAGGAAATTCAGGGCGAGCACCGGCGGACGCGACTCACCGTCGGCCGCCGCCGCGGCCACGTTCGGACGGGTGAGCGGGCCGACGATGAAATTCGCGCCATCGCGCGTGGCGCGGGCGATCAGGGCCTGCATCGAGACTGCCGTGGCCGTGTCGTAAATGCGCACCCGCGGACGTTCCGCCGGCGGCATCTGGTAATACGCGGCGAGGAATCCGTCCCGCACGCTCTGCCCTGCGCCGGCCAGCGGGCCGCTCTGCGGCAGCAGCATCGCGATGCGGACCTTGGGCAGGGGAATTTGAACCGCCGCCACGCGCGGCCGGGGGACTCTCGCCCGCGCCGGCACCGGAGCGCGGCGGACGCTCGTCGGCGGCGCGTAAGTACGCGGCGCGCTCGCGCACCCGGCGATGAGCGCTGCGGCCGCGCACAGCGCGGCCAGCGGGAACGTTCGCTGCATGATGGGGAAGCCTTTCACTGCCGGTTCCTTTAGGGTCAAGATTACCTCTCATCGGGCAGATCGCGAGAATTAAATTGATCAGTACCCAGGGCCGATTGCAGGTCGTGGCGACGCCGATCGGCAACCTCGGCGACCTCAGCACGCGGGCGCGCGAGGCGCTGTCGCGGGCCGACGCCGTCGTAGCCGAAGACACGCGGCGCACGCGCACGCTGTTGAGCGCGCTCGGCTTGTCCCGGCCGCTGATCTCGCTGCACACGCATAACGAGTCGCAGCGCGTCCCCGAGCTGCTCGCCCGTCTCGCCGCCGGGGAAACGCTCGCGCTGGTGAGTGATGCCGGCACTCCCCTGCTGTCGGATCCAGGCTACGAGTTGGTACGCGCGGCCGCGGCGGCGGACATCCCGGTCGAGGCCGTTCCCGGACCGAGCGCGATCACCGCGGCCCTCGCCTGCGCGGGGCTGCCGGTCAACCGCTTCTGCTTCGAAGGGTTTCTGGCGGCCAAGGAGCGCGAGCGACGCGCGCAGCTGGCGCACTTGGCCGGCGAGCCGCGCACGCTGGTGTTCTTCGAGGCGCCCCATCGGATCGCGGCGATGCTGGCGGACCTGGCCGCCGCGCTCGGCCCCGAGCGGCGCGCGGCCGTCGCCCGCGAGCTCACCAAAACGCATGAGACCGTCTATCGCGGCACGCTGGGCGAGCTCGCCGGACGTGCGGCGCAGGAGGAGAGCTTCCGGCGAGGCGAGTTGACCGTGGTCGTCGCAGGGGCGCCCCCACGGGAGTCGGGCGTTGACGACGCGCTGCTGCGCCGCACGGTTGAACTCCTGGCCCGGGAGCTTCCGCCGGGACGAGCCGCCGCGCTCGCCGCTCAGCTCACGGGGGCAAGCCGCGGCGACGCCTACGCGCTCGTGCTGCAGAACGTGAAGGAGCCATGACGACGCTTCAGCCGGGCCCGGCGCATTGCGCATCCCGATGATCGGCGCTCGGGGCTGCGCGAATCCCGGGGAGCCCCGGCGCAGCCGGTAAAATGGGGAGCCGGCCTATAAGCCGGGTTCTGTCACGCGGTGAGCGCCTCCGCAAGGAGGCGGCCGCGCGAGGCAATCATTCCTCTGCGATCCACGTCGCCGTGAACCTCTAGCAGCCTACCCGGAAGCGCGCGCGGATCGGCGCTGCGAGCCCGTTGCCGGAACCCGCTGCTCCCCTATTTGGCCTTGCTCCAGGTGGGGTTTGCCGTGCCGGCCTTGTTGCCAAAGCCGCGGTGCGCTCTTACCGCACCGTTTCACCCTTGCCGTCCCGCGCCCGCGCCGCGTGAACGGCTCGAGCGAGGGCTTGGGCGGTCTACTCTCTGTTGCACTTTCCGTGAACGTGCGCCAAACACGAAGCTCGCACTTCGCGCGGGACGCCGCCCCCCAGGCGTTACCTGGCACCCTGATCCGCCGGAGCCCGGACTTTCCTCCCCCCCGCCCGCAAGGGACGGGGCAGCGATTGCCCGGCCGGCTCCCCGTCACCTGAATATCAGAACCCGCCCCCGGGCGCAAAGGTTCCGATCATTTGGTAGCGGGTCAGTTTGGGGTGCGCCTATTGAATGGCGCTACAGGAGCTCCTTCGTCGTATTGAGCTGGGCCACTGTTTCTGCAAGTTCAGCCGCCAAAAAGGTATCCAGAAGCTCATCAACGGAGCGGGTTGGGTTTTTCAGTCGCGCGCGCATATCGCGAACGGCGACGGTGACCGCAGGAGGATGAAGATCAAAGAGATTGCTGATGAACTGATCGGGATGTTCAGCTGCGATATCGAACGGCCTAAGCGCATCTTCGGGAAAGTCTTTTAAATTGTAAGTGACGATTACTGCCGCCTGACCGCGTATCGCTGCTGCGAGAACGTGCCGATCATCCGGATCGGGGAGCGGTAAGCTTTCAATTATTGGCTCATATCCTGTGATTAGGCAGTCTGGCACCGCAGCATTCATTAGTTGCCGCGTGCGCGTCAGAGCTTCTTCCTTCAATTCCGGACGATTTTTCCGAAGGTTTCCGATCCATTCGTCATGGATCTGTTCAGTCCAGCGGGCTCTAAAAAGCCCCGTCTGCGCGAGACTCATCAGCAGATCGCGCAGCGGGGCTGGATATAAGACGCAAGCGTCAAACAGCGAGACAAAGCCCACAGATCAATAGCCCATGCCAAGTTCTTGTGCTTGCTTGGCGAGTTCCTCAAGAGCAGCAACCTGCTTCTTGCGCATTTCCCGCTGGTATGCGAGCAAATCTTCAAGGAGGATGCGCCGATGCTTCCCTATTTTTCGAAAGTTCAGTTCACCTCTCTCCAGTAGGTTTACCAAGTAAGGACGAGAGACGTTTAGAAGATTGGCCGCTTGCTGGGTGGTGAGTTCAGCTTTGATGGGCAGCACCGTGACGCCTCTGCCTTCACCCATCTGCGCCAAAATATTGACCAGCAGCTTTAACGCGCCCACAGGGACGAGGATTTCGTCATTCCCATTTATGACGCGCAAGCGCGCAGTCGGCCCGTTCCCGATGCAGGCAGCCAGTAACCGACTACTCTTGCGAGCGAGATCAGCCTCGCTTTCAGTCGGCAATGCCGGAGGCGGGCTAGCAATGCTGGGCGCCTGTTGTTCTGCAGCGCAATTAAATGACGACATAGCTATCTCCCGTTTTCGAGGGGCATTTTACCTCTAATCGAAATAAACGCAACTAATCGAAATAAACGAAATTCACATTAACTGAGGCCGTGCGCCCCTTTAATGGGTTCAAAATTATTTTTTTAATAAAAATCAACTAATTAAATATGTACTAGACGCAACCGACGTAAATATTCGGTGAACCCGTCGGGGCTCTTGCGCTATTTGCAGAGAACGGCTCGGAAATGTCGGGATAGCGGATAGAGCAAGATGTCCTTGACCGGCACAGCGCGCTGGTGGGTCACTTCGAGCTTGCCGCGACCTGTGGTCTGGCCGACAAGGGTCCAGTTGGCGGCCTTGTAGCAGGTTCCGCGATGGCGCGAAGTTTCGACGAAGGTCTCGAGTGAGACGGGACGATAGCCGTAGCGCTGTTGCCAGTCGTAGGGGAGCTGTCGGGCGATGAGGGAGAGGATTTTGGAAGCGAGCCCCATGGACTGGATCCAGGGGAGCACGAGCAAGCGGGCGCTGTTGATGACGAGCTGCAGATTGCGCCGTCGCTGTGCTCCAGCCGATGAACTGCTCGCGCGCGGCGAGCTTCCAGGCGCTGGCTCCGAAGCTGATCAAGGCGACGCGCAGGTCACCTGAGAAGATCTCGTAGCGCATCTGGCTGCCGGACAGCGGTGTATCGACGTACTCGTTCCACAGGCGGGCTACCGCGGGGGTGCTGACCGGCTGCACCGTCAAGGGCGGCAACTCGTGCGCCGGCCGGCATAATGGCGGTTGCGGATCGCTGGCCACGGTGAGCGGCACGGGGGGCGCCGTCCGTTCTTGGGATTCTGCGAGGGGGCAGACGGATCAGGTGCCTGCATGCGCAGCAGCGCCACCCGACAGCTCATCGCCTTGAGGGCCCCGTTCGGTTGCCTCCACTGCAACGGCTCACAGATCCGGCGCGAGAGCGGAGTGCGCTCGAGAGTCGTATTCTGCTCGATCAGCTCACCGATCGCGCCGATGTCCTCGACACTGAAGTGCCGCCCGCAGTACACCCTCACGAGCTGTCCAGCGGGGCAGGCGCGTTCTGCCCCGGCGGACTCCCGCATCCGGGCCATGCGCGCCGCATCCGATCATTTCACCACGCGCAGCTGCGGACGCTTGGCGCCCCCGCCGCTCTCCTCGGCTTGCCCGGGCCTCGGGCGGGGTCCCGGCGGCTCGGGCGATTCGGGTCCGCCGTCCTGTTCGGGAAACATCATGCCCTCGCCCGTCTCGCGCGCGTAGACACCCATCACCGCCCCGACCGGGAAGCGCACGTGATGAATCACGCCGGCGAAGCGGGCATCGAACTCCACGAGGTCATTGTCGATCTTCAGCCTCTGGGTCGCCGAGTAGCTCAAATTCAGGACCAGCTTGCCGTCCTGCACGTACGCGTGCGGAATGTCGTCCCCCGCGCGCGCGGCATCCACGATCACGTGCGGCGTGTGACCGCTGTCGGTGATCCACTGATGCATGGCACGTAGCAAATACGGTCGTTTGGGCGGTGACTTGAGCATCGGGGCGTCCTAGCGGTGCATCGCGCGCTCGACATCGGAGAGAGCGCGCGCGAAGGCCGGTCGCGCGAAAATCCGGCTCTGATATTTGACGATGGACTGCGCCTTCGGCGGCAGCTCAATCTGATAGTACGGCAACCGCCACAGCACCGGGGCGAGAGTGGCATCAACCAGAGAGAAGTCGTCCGAGAGAAAGAATGGCTTCAATTGGAACAGCTCGGCTCCTTGCACGATCGTATCGAGGAGGATTTTTCTCAACTTCGGCAGTTGCCTGCGGTCCTCCTCCCGTCCGACCCGATCGAGCAGACTGTACCAGTCGCGCTCGATGCGATAAAGCGCCAGGCGAAACTGCGCGCGCGTGACCGGATCGGCGGGCATCATGGGCGGATGCGGGAAGCGCTCATCGAGGTACTCGATGATCACGCGCGAGTCGTACAGTACCAGATCCCGGTCCACCAGCGTGGGCAGGGAATGATAGGGGTTGAGATCGAGCAGATCCTCCGGGAGGCTTCCCGGCGCGACACTGACCACCTCGATATCGATGTTCTTCTCGGCCAGGACGATTCGTGTCCGATGGCTCCATGCGTCCGCCGGGGCGGAGAACAGCGTCATGATGGCTCGTCTGCTCGACACTCTACCGCTCCCACCGCCCAGACGGTTCAACCTGCCTGATCGCACCGCTGCGGGCGCCCGCGCCGTGCCGCCTGGTTCGGCGGCCGGGGCTCATCGATGCATCCGTCGAATCCTCTCAGCGGACGTCCTTCCAATATTCGCGCTTCAGCAGCCAGGCGAGCCACGTGAAGGCGATCAAGAACAGGATGACCCAGATTCCGATCCGGTGGCGTTCGAGCCTGTTGGGCTCGCTCACGTAGGCGAGAAAATTCACCGTGTCGCGAACGAACCGGTCGAACTGCCGGGGCGTCATGCTGCCCGGCGCGATCTGCTCGAAGTGGGCGAATACCCGGCGCTTGAGCATCGTGCCGTGGGGCCCCGGCACCGCGACCGTGCGATACACGGCGATCTTCAGTCCCTCGAGCGAGGAGAGCACATCGGGCATGGCCACGGACGGATAGACCAGATTGTTCACTCCGGTGGCGCGCCCGGAATCGACGTAGAACGTCTTCAGGTATCGATACAGATAGTTGGTCCCGCGGTAACGCGCGAACAGCGACAGGTCCGGCGGCTGCTTGCCGAACCACCTGGCCGCATCGGCGGTCATCGGCGAGATCATGTAGTCCTGCGGCGTCTGACCCGGCGGGATCAGGTCCTTGCGCAGAATCGCCGGCGGAATGTGCAGATCCTTGCCCAGACGCGACCAGCGCTCGTAACCGAGCGAATGGCAGCTGAGGCAGTAGCCGACGAAATCGCGCGCGCCGCGCCGCACCGAGGCGAGATCCGCGACATTCGCGTGCGCCTGCCAGCTGCGCCAGTGCGCGCCGAAGGTCCTGCCGGTGACGGCGGCCCGCGCACACCCCGTCGCACCGGCCAGCACCGCGGCCAGCAGGACGGCCGCGCACGCCCGACGGTCAGTGCGCATGGTAGACCACCCTTTCAGGCACGGGCTTGACCCGATCCCAGCGCGAGTACAGCGGCATCAGCCAGAAGAACGCGAAGTAGCCGATCACGCAGACCCGCGACATCACCACGACCATCGGGCGCACGGGCTGCATGCCGAGATAGCCCAGTCCGACGAAGCTCAGCACGAACACCGCCAGCGCCACGCGCGTGATCCAACCCTTGTAGCGGATGGATTTCACGGGCGAGCGGTCGAGCCAGGGCAGCACGATCAGCGACACCAGCGCCATCAGCAGCAGAAACGCGCCCCCGCCCTTGCTCGGCACCGCGCGCAATATGGCGTAGAAGGGCGTGAAGTACCACACGGGATGGATGTCCGACGGCGTCGACAGCGGGTTGTGCGGCGTGAAGTTCGCCGACTCCAGGAACAGACCGTGAAAGGTCGGGATATAGAACACGATGAGCGCGAACACGATCAGGAACACACCGGCGCCGAAGATGTCTTTGACCGTGTAATACGGATGAAACGGGATGCCGTCGAGCGGCTTGCCGTCGGGCCCGAGGTGCTCGTGAATCTCGATACCGTCGGGGTTGTTCGAGCCGACCTGGTGCAGCGCCACCAGGTGCAGCACCACCAGCAGCAGCAGCACGATCGGCACGGCGGCGACGTGCAGCGCGAACAGCCGGTTGAGGGTGAAGCGGGAGACGCCGTAATCGCCGCGGATCAACTGCGTCAGCGCCGGTCCGATGCCGGGGATGGTGCCGAACAGATTGATGATGACCTGCGCGCCCCAGAACGACATGTTGCCCCAGGGCAGCACGTAGCCCATGAAAGCCTCGGCCATCAGCGCCAGGTACACCAGCATGCCGATCACCCACAAAAGCTCCCGCGGCCGCCGGTACGAACCGTAGAGCAGCCCGCGGAACATGTGCAGATAGATGACGACGAAGAACAGCGAGGCGCCGGTGGAATGCATGTAGCGGATCAGCCAGCCCCAGTCGACCTCGCGCATGATGAATTGCACGGAACCGAACGCGTCGCTCGGCCTGTAGTACATCGTCAGGAAGATACCGGTGAGGATCTGCATCACCAGCACCAGCATGGCGAGCGAGCCGAAGAAGTACCAGAAGTTGAAGTTCTTCGGCGCGAAATAGCCGGTCAGCTGGCTGGAGATGAATTTGTCGACCGGCAGGCGCCGGTTGAGCCAGGCCCTGAAGCCGTCCCGGGCGGCGGCGGGCTCGGCCGCCGGCGCTCGAGCGGGATCGCCGGCGCTCACGCAAGCCCCCGGCAGCGACGAATCGGGCCATCGGCAGCGCTAACGCACTCGGTCATCGGAAGAGCCTCCCAATTTCCGCTCGGTTTCGCCCAACGCCAAGCCGGACCCGTTTTCTTGCGCCCCGAGGAGCCCCTCATGCGGTTTCCGGCTCCTCGGGGGTGGGCGCATTATACACGTTCGCCCTCCCGCCGCGGCCCGCCCCTGGGTCGGCCGCGCAGCGGCGAGCGGACGGCCGGGACGGCCCGCGCCCGGCACCCGGGCGGGCCAACGCCCCGGGCGGCGCTCTACAATCGCCGCCTCGACGGCCGCCGCGCGCCGATGCGCAATGGTGGGCGGGCGGCAGTGAACTTAGGAGGATCCACGACATGGTGCAGCGTTTGAGCCGGGCCCTGACCTTCATTGCCGGATCCGTGGTGGGCGGCTTGGCACTGGCATTCGTGATCGTGGCACTGCATCCGAGCCTGATTACCCTGGCCCGGCGACCCTCGGCGCATGCCCACGCCGCTCCGGCATCCGCCGCGAGCAGCGCCGAGCGGCGCGAGAGGCCGGTGGCGAGCTACGCCTCGGCCGTCGAGCGGGCCGCCCCGGCGGTGGTCAATATCTACACGGCGCGGCTGGTCACCGAGCAAGTCAATCCCTTCCCCCCGTTCGCGCCCTTCTCGGGTCTGTTCGGCAACCTTCTGCCCGAGTACCGCCAGCGCATCGAACGCACTCTGGGCTCGGGCGTCATCATCGACAAGCAGGGACACATCGTCACGAACTACCACGTCATCGCCGACGCCGAGGCGATCCGCGTGCAGCTCGCCGACGGCCGCATCGCCAAGCCGCGCATCGTCGGGGTGGATCCGGACACCGACCTGGCGGTGCTGCAGATCAACCTGCCGCATCTGCCGGTCATCACGTTCGGCCATTCCAGGCAGGTGCGTGTCGGCGACGTGGTGCTCGCCATCGGCGATCCCCTCGGGCTGTCGCAGACGGTGACCAACGGCATCGTCAGCGCCACGGGGCGCGAGAATCTCGACATCTCCGCCTTCGACAATTTCATCCAGACCGACGCGCCCATCAATTTCGGCAACTCCGGCGGCGCCCTGATCAATTCCAACGGTCAGCTGATCGGCATCAACACGGCGATCGTCGCCAAGAGCCTCGGGGTGGAAGGCATCGGCTTCGCGATCCCGGTCGACATCGTGCGCGGAGTGGTGCACGACATCATCAAATACGGCAAGGTCATCCGCGGCTGGATCGGCATCATTCCGCAAGACATCTCCGCCACCGAGGCGCGCCAGGTCGGGCTCGCCCGCGGCGGAGTGCTTATCGCCAACATGTACGTGAACAGCCCCGCGCAGCAGGCGGGACTCAAGGCCGGCGACCTGTTGCTCGACCTCGGCGGCAAGCCGGTGCTCTCGGCCGAGGAGGCGCGCGTGGAGATCGCCAGCCGCAAGCCGGGCTCGACACTGGCCGTGCGCGTGCTGCGCGGCACGCGCAAGCTCAACGTGACGGTGCAGGTGAAGCAGCAACCCAAGTGAGCGCGCCGGCCGTTGCGCTACCATTGGCACGAACCCCGATCACGCAGGACCCGGCATGCAGAAGATTCACACCCGCAGATTCGTGACCCGCGCCGAGCTCGACAGTGCGCTTGCCGCGCGGCTGGAGCAGGCGATTCTGGCCGCCGCGCAGTCCCCCGCGGCCATCATGCTCTCCGGCGGCCATACGCCGCTGCCGGCGTACCGGCAGCTCGCCGCACGCCTCGAGCCGCTCGACGCCCGCCAGCGCGAGCACCTGCATGTGCTCTTCTCCGACGATCGCTACGTCCCACGGGATTCCGAGGCGAGCAACTACCACGCCTCACGGCCGCTGCTCGATGCCCTCGCCCTGCCCGAGGCACAGGTGCTGCGCGTGCGCACCGAGCTGCCGCTCGAGCAGGCCGCGCTCGATTACGAGGCCCGGCTGCGCGCGCTACTGGATCGGAGCGTGCCGGTCACGCTCGGCATGCTGGGTGTCGGGGCCGATGGTCACACGGCCTCGCTGTTCCGGCCCGATGATCTGGCCCGTGCGCGCGGCCGGCTGGCCATTGCCGTGAGCCGCCCGGACGGCCTCTCGGGCATCAGCGTGACGCCGGAATTCCTCGCTCACGTTCCCGAGCCGTTTTTCGTCGTGGCCGGCACCGGCAAGGAGGCCGCTCTGGCGGGCCTGGAGCACGAAGACCCCCACGTGGTCGCGGTCCAAGCCGTTCAGGGCTGTGCGCGTGCCGAGCTCTGGGTCGAGCGGGCGGCCGAGCGCGGAACCTGATCGCGGGGCGCCGGCCGGCGTGCACGGCGTCCTCGGGCGGCCGGCCGGGCGCAGCGCGGCAGGGCGTGCAGCGGCGCGAAGTTTTCTCCGGCCCGGTGAGCCGAGTGTAAGTGATATCATTGCGCCGCTGCGCGACCAGGAGCGCGCGCTCGGCAACTGCTTCGCCCAGCGGGTCAAGAACCCGAGGTTCCGCCGGCACGGCATTCACGGCCGAGGCACGGCGAGCGCCATCAGGAACGGCGCAAAGATCAGGTCAGAGCAGGACTCTAACCAATCACACAGGAGACGGACAATGGCTTTGACCCGACAAGTTGTCTCGACGCTCAACAACGACGGCACGGACGTGATGGGGCCGAACGTCCTCGCGTTCCACTACCCCGACCAGAACCTGGTGTCGGGCAGTCTGCTCACCGTCGAGGCGAATCACTTCGCGGTGCTGAAGTCGCGCGGCGCGGTGCTCTCGGTGTATGACACCGGACAATATCCCATCCAGACGCCCGACAAGCCGCTGCTCGGCAGCTTCGTGACGGGGTTCTTCGGCGGCCAGTCGCCCTGGCAGTACGAGGTGCTCTACGTCAACCGCGCCAAGCTCCTGGTGCGCAACGCCGGGCTCGCCACCTCGGGCGAGATGGCCGAGATGCAATACCAGGTCGAGTACTACGTGCACGTCGACACCAAGGAAGATGCGCTGAAGCTGATCACGCACATGCCCTTCGCCAAGCACTTCATCGGCACCGATGAGGTGGCGGCCTATGCCGGACCGGTGGTCGAGCAGGCGATCAATCAGATCGTGCAGGTGACGCCGATGGAAAAGATCAACGAGCACATCCACGAGATCGTGGAGCTCGTCAAGGAGCACCTGGGCAGCTTCCTCGGGGTGTATGGCGTCACGCTGAACGACGCCAAGGTGCTGATCCTGCCCAAGGACGAGCGCATGCGTGAGCTGATCTCGCTGCGCGCCTTCGGGCTCTCCGAGATGGACGCGGTGCGCTACTACGTGGCGCTGAAGATGGCCGAGAAGGGTCTGGTCTCGGCGCCGAACGCGGCGGTCGGCCAGCCGTTCTTCATCGGTGGCGCAACCATGGGCACCTTCCCCGTCACCAATGCCCTGCAGTCGGTCGGCCCGGAGCCGGCAGCCGGCAAGTAGCCATCGCGGGCGCGGCGGCCGGCACGCCCGGCGGCCGCGCCAGAGGGAGCCGTCCCGTGGAACTGAAAACCGCCCCAAACCCGATCGATTCGGCCGGTCCGGTCAAACAGGTTCTCTCGAACCTGTTCTATGGCTGGGGATACAACTTCTACCGGCGCGAGAATCAGCTGCGCGCAGACGATCTGCTGGTCCGCGGCAAGCTGAGCGCGCTGCTCGGGGAATGCCGCAAGCACGTCAACGAGCTCGAGTCGGGTTTCCGCCGCGAGCGCCTGCCCGCCCCGACCCGCGAGCATCCCTTCGCCGATCCGGCCGCGCTGGCCACCGCGCGGTCGCTGCAGCGGTCCGCGGAGCGCCTCGAGTCCCTCGAGACCGCGATCCGCACCGCGCCGGTGCCCGAGATGGACCGCATCCATCAACGACATCGCATCGAAGGCGCGACGCTCGAGCAACTGATCGCTGCCGACGGCGAGCTGGTGCTGGCGGTGGTGTCGCTGCGCGACGCGGTAGGGGCGCTGCAGGACGGCGCCACGGCCGCCACCGAGCTCACCCGCCTGCTCGCCTCAGGCGAAATCCGCGCCCTGTGGGAACGGCGCGAGCAGGTCCTCTCGATCCTCGGATAACGGCCTATCCGCCCGCTGCGCGCCTCGCTCGCGTCGCTCTGACCATCCATGGCGGCGGGGCACCCGGCCCTCGCATCCCGCGCGGGCGTTCGCCGCTGCGCGGCTTACCCCTTGCGTTCGCCTTGCCCGCCGAAGCCGAGCCGCATCGCCCCGAACGCCTTGTCGGCGAATTCCCCTTTGCCGCGCGCGGCAAAGCGGGCATACAGCGCGGCGCTCAACACATGGGCCGGCACCCCCATTTCGATGGCGGCCTGTACCGCCCAGCGCTCCTCGCCCGAGTCGGTCACGTGGCTGCTGTAGCCCGACAGGGACGGATCGGCCACCAACGCCCGGGCCATCAGATCCAACAGTTTCGACGAGATGATGCTGCCATGCCGCCACACCTCGGTGATGGCGGCGATGTCGAGCCGGTACTGGAACAGCCGCGGATGCTCGAGCGGCTCGCTCTTGGCATCGGCGGACTTGCGTGGCTCGCACAATCCGGCGTCGGCGCCTTGCAGCACGCTGAGACCTTCGGCGTACGCGGCCATCACGCCGTATTCGATGCCGTTGAGCACCATCTTGACGAAGTGGCCGGCGCCGCTCGGGCCACAGTACAGATAGCCCATGGCCGCCATCGCCAAGGCATCCTCATTCGCAGAGCCCTGCCGCTGCCCCTCCCTGGGAGCCGATCCTCCGGCCCGCGCGGGGCGCGCGGTCGCGCGCCGCTCCGCGATTCGCCCACCGGGAGAGAGCGCGCCGAAGATCGGCTCGAGCGTCTCGAAGGTATCCGGATCGCCGCCGACCATCAGGCAGTACCCCTGCACGAGCCCGAGGACACCGCGGCTGGTGCCGACATCGAGATAGTGGATGCCGTCCGCGCGCAGCGCATCGGCGCGGCGGATGTCGTCGGAATAATGCGAGTTGCCGCCATCGACGAGGATGTCGCCCGCCGCGAGCTGCGGCCGCAAATGATCGATCACCTCGTCCACCGCGGCGGCCGGCACCATGATCCAGATGGTGCGCGGCGCCGGCAGGCGCTCGATCAGATCCGCCGTGGAGGACGCGCCGATTGCACCGACCGCCGCGGCGGCGCGCACGGCCTTGACCGATTTGTCATACGCCACGCATTCGTAACCGTCTTCGATCAGACGGCGCACCATGTAGGCGCCCATACCCCCAAGCCCAATCATGCCGATCCGCATCGTATCCCCCTCGAGTCTCTTTCTACGTTCAGCTTCCGCCGCGACGGCACCGGGAAGCCCCCGGGCCGCCGATCGCCGTCGCGGGGACGCGCCACTGTGAGCAGCCGACCGCGAGCAATTCCGGCAACGACCGCAGGCGGATCCCGGTGTCGGACGACGGGACTGGGCGCATCATGAGCTCGACGGGCCCCCCACGTCAGTTTGGAACCCGTTTGATCTGAGCACCGAGCTGCGAGAGCTTCTCCTCGATGGCCTCGTAGCCCCGGTCGATGTGATAGATGCGCTCGACCTCGGTGCGCCCCTCGGCCACGAGTCCGGCGAGCACCAGGCTCGCCGAGGCGCGCAGGTCCGTCGCCATCACCGGCGCGGCGGTCAGGCGCGTCACGCCGTGAATGATCGCCGTGTTGCCCTCGAGGCGGATCTCCGCGCCCAACCGCCGCATCTCCAACATATGCATGAAGCGGTTCTCGAAGATCGTCTCGATGATGGTGCCGACACCGTTCGCCACGGTATTGAGCGCCGCGAACTGCGCCTGCATGTCGGTCGGAAACGCCGGATAGGGCGCGGTGCGCACATCCACCGCGCGCGGCCGACGGCCGCGCATGTCGACCTCCACCCAGGTGTCCCCGACATCGACCTTGGCGCCCGCCTCCTGCAGCTTCATCAGCACGGCATCGAGGTGATCCGGCCGCGTGTTCTTGATGCGCACGTGACCGCCGGTAATCGCCCCGGCGACCAGATAGGTGCCGCTCTCGATGCGGTCCGGCAGCACTTCGTAGTGGGTGCCGCGCAGGCGCTCGACGCCCTGGACCACGATCTTGTCGCCGCCGGCGCCCTCGATCTTCGCGCCCATGCTGATCAGGAAATTCGCCAGGTCGACGACCTCGGGCTCGCGCGCGGCGTTCTCGATGACCGTCTCGCCTTTGGCCAGCACCGCGGCCATCATCAGATTCTCGGTACCGGTGACGGTGACCGTGTCCAGCACCAGCCGGGCGCCGCGCAGGCGGTCAGCCCGCGCGCGAATGTAGCCGCCTTCGATGGTGATGTCGGCCCCGAGTGCCTGCAGCCCGGCCACGTGGATATTGACCGGCCGGGCGCCGATGGCGCAGCCGCCGGGCAGCGACACATCCGCCCGCCCGAAGCGAGCCACGAGCGGGCCAAGCACCAGGATCGAGGCGCGCATGGTCTTGACCAGCTCGTAGGGGGCCGAGTAGTCGCGCACCGTGGTCGCATCCACCTCGATGCGCATGCGCTCGTCGACCGTGACGGTCGCGCCCATGCCGCCGAGCAGCTCGACGGTGGTGGTCACATCCTTCAGGTGCGGTACGTTGCCGACCACCACTGGACCGTCCGAGAGCAACGCACCGGCCAGGATAGGCAGCGTCGCGTTCTTCGCGCCGGAGATGCGCACCTCGCCCTCGAGCGGCACGCCGCCTTGGATCTGCAGCTTGTCCACGTCAGCCGCCCGCCTCGGCCGGGCTCAGCGCCTCGATCGTCAGCGCGTGTATCTGCCTGCCGACGCGCTCGCCGAGGGCGCGGTATATCAACTGGTGACGAGCGACGCGGCCGAGGCCGGCAAATTGCTCGGCCACGATGCGCGCCTCGAAGTGGGTCTGGTCTTCCGACTGCACCCGGACCTCGGCTCCGGGCAGGCCGGCGCGGATCAGCCGCGCGACTTCCTCTGGGTTCATTGCGGCATATTACCCTGAACGACTCGCCGGACGCGGCATGGTCACCTCGGAACAGGACCTTCGGGCCGGCAAGCCCCGTGACGCGCGCGGGGCTGGCGCAGCGCCGCCGGGCCTTGCACCGCACCGGACGCGCCCGTTCACCGCCGCAGGAGTCCTCTGACCTCGCGGAGCCCGGCGCGCTCGCGCGGGCGTGTGCCGACGGCGCCGGGAGAGTGCTCTGAAATTGCTACAATTCTCCCAATGAATGCTACCGCTGCCCCCGCCGGCGCCGCCGATCAGGGTCTGCTCTCGGCCGCGCGGCGCGCCCTCGCGATCGAAGCACGCGCGGTCGAGGCGCTGCTCGCGCGCCTCGACGGCCGCTTTGCGGCCGCCTGCCGGCTGTGCCTCGGCTGCCAGGGGCGCATCGTGGTCACGGGCATCGGCAAGTCCGGACATGTGGCCCGTAAAATCGCCGCAACCTTCGCCAGCACGGGCAGCCCCGCATTCTTTCTGCACCCGGCCGAGGCCAGCCACGGCGACCTCGGAATGATCACGCGCGCCGACCTCGTGCTGGCGCTGTCCAATTCCGGCGAGACGCCCGAGGTTCTGCTGCTTCTGCCGCATCTGACGCGCCTGGCCGTGCCGCTCATCGCCATGGTGGGCAAGTCCGACTCGACCCTGGGCCGTGCCGCCACCGTCGTGCTCGACGTCAGCGTGCCGGAGGAGGCCTGCCCGTTGAATCTCGCGCCGACGGCCAGCACGACCGCGGCGTTGGCGATGGGCGACGCGCTGGCCGTGGCCGTGCTCGAGACGCGCGGCTTCACTGAGTTGGATTTCGCCCGCTCGCACCCCGGCGGCATGCTCGGACGACAGCTGCTGCTGCGCGTCGAGCAGCTGATGCGCACCGGGCAGGCAATACCGGCGGTTCGTCCCGAGGCGACGCTGGCCGAGGGACTGCTCGAGATGTCGCGCAAAGGCCTCGGCATGACGGTGATCGCGGGCACCGATGACGTTGTGATCGGAGTCTTCACCGACGGCGATCTGCGCCGTGCGCTCGATCGCCAGATCGACGTCCACGGGGTCACAATGCGCGAGGTGATGACGACACCGTGCAAAACGATCGGCCCACAGGAATTGGCCGCCGAAGCGGTACACCGCATGGAGCTGTACCGCATCACGGCACTGCCGGTCGCCGACGCCGCGGGGCGCCTGGTCGGCGCGCTCAACGTACACGATCTGTTCCGCGCCGGGGTCGTGTGAGCACCGCTACCGCGCGCATTCGTTTGTTGGCGCTCGACGTCGACGGAGTCCTGACCGACGGCCGCCTGTACTACGGTCTGCGGGGCGAGGCGTTGAAGGTATTTCACGTCCGTGATGGCGCGGGGCTGAAGCAGCTGTGCGCGGCGGGCATGGTGGTAGCGGTCATCTCCGGGAGGCGCTCACCGATGACGCGCCGGCGCTGTCGCGAGCTCGGCATACGGCATGTGATCCAGGGCGTGGCGGACAAGCAGGTGGCATTGCAGCGTCTGTGCATGCGCCTGGCCATCGAGCCCGCCGAATGCGCCTGCATCGGCGACGACACGCCCGACGTGCCGATGATGCGCGCGGCCGGCCTGGCATTCGCGGTGGCCGACGCGCACGAAGAGGCCCGCCGCGCCGCCCACGTCGTGACCGCTCTGCCGGGCGGACACGGAGCGGTGCGCGAGGTCTGCGACCGGCTGCTCGCCGCCCGGCACCCGACTTGAAGATGGCGTGATCTACATGATCTACCGGATATTCGCGTTCCTGACGGTGGCGGCGGTGGTGATCGGCTCTCTGCTGCTGGCGCGGCAGGAGGGTTCGCCCCCGATCGCGACCGTCGCGCGCAGCGATGCGAGCGAAGGATATTCGGCGCGCGATGCGCAGGTGTGGGAAACCGGCGCGAACGGGCTGCCGCTTTATACCGTCAATGCCGCCCTGATCCGCGAACTGCCGCGCCACGACAGCGTGCAGATGACCCGGGTGGACCTGAGCTTCCTCGATCCGAGCGGCAACAAATGGTTGGCGACCGCTGACCGGGGAGACATCGTGCGTGGCAGCGGCCAGGTGGAACTGGCGGGCAACGTCCACGTCACCGCCGCGGTGCAGGGAGCGCGCGCGCCCATCCTGATCCGCACCGACGCTCTGACCTACGACAGCCACACCGACCGAGTGAGCACCGCCGACCCGGTGACACTGCTGTGGGCGGGCCAGCAGCTCGATGCCACGGGTCTGATCATGAACTTGAAGACACATCACCTCCAGTTAGAATCCCAGGTCCATGCCATTGTTACGCCGTCGCACTAGGTTCGCGCTGCTCGCCGCGGCGCTGGCGGGGCTCGGCGCGGCGCGGCCGCCGACTCTGCCGCGCCAGAATTACACGTTCGACGCGACGTCTTCGGAGATCAACTACAAGGCGCAGACGGGTGTGTTTCAGAACATCAAGATTTCCCAAGGCAAGGTCACCGTGTTCGCCGACCGGGCGCACGCGATCGGCATCGGCGACCCCAACGGCCAGTGGACTCTGATCGGCAAGGTGCGCGTACACGCGCCTCCGCACGGCAACTTGAGCTCTGACAGAGCCGTCGTGCAAGTGCACAATCAGCGAGTCACGGAGGTCACTGTCACTGGAAGTCCGGCGCATTTCAGCCAGCAGGGCAAGGCGCCGCGCCAGCTCACGGAAGGGCATGCCGACCAGATCGTCTACGACGTGACGGCCGGTACCGTGGACCTGAATCGCGACGCATGGCTCAGCGACGGCCGCAACCAGATCAGCGGCCCGCAGATCCGATACAACATTCTCAAGGACCGCATCGAGGCGACCTCGGGGGGCTCGGGCAAGCGCGTTCATATCTCCATCGGACCGCGGACTCCGTCTAGGAGCAAGGCGCCCTCCCCGGCGAAACCGAGCCCGAAGCCGCCCGGAAGGTCACCCTGATGTCGCTCAAGGCCGCCGGTCTGGAAAAGCGATACGGGTCTCGCAAAGTCGTCCGTGGAATGAGCCTCGAGGTGGCCCCCGGAGAGGTCGTCGGGCTGCTGGGCCCGAATGGCGCCGGCAAGACCACCGCCTTTTACATGATGGTGGGCCTGGTGCGTTGCGACGCCGGGGCGATCCATCTCGGGGGTCGGAACATCACCGCGCTGCCGATGCACCGGCGAGCCGAGCTCGGCCTGGGATACCTGCCACAGGAAGCGTCCATCTTCCGCCGTCTGTCGGTGGAAAACAACGTGCTCGCGATCCTCGAGAGACGCGCCGATCTGGACCGGGCCGCGCGCGAGCAGCGCCTGGAGGAGCTGCTGGAGGAGCTGCGCATCGGGCACGTGCGGCGCAGCCTCGGTCTGTCACTTTCGGGAGGTGAGCGCCGGCGCGTGGAAATCGCCCGCGCGCTCGCGGCCGAGCCGCGGTTCATGCTCCTCGACGAGCCCTTCGCCGGCGTCGATCCGCTGTCGGTGCTCGACATCCAGCGCATCATTGGCGAGCTCACCAGCCGAGGAATCGGCGTGCTCATCACGGACCACAATGTGCGCGAGACCCTGGGGGTCTGCAGCCGCGCGTACATCGTCAATCAGGGAACTGTGATCGCCGCCGGAAACGCCGAAGAAATTCTTGCCAATCCCCAGGTCCGTGAGGTGTACTTGGGCGAGTCGTTCCGTCTTTGAGGGGCCTGCCGGCGCTTCGGCCGGGCGACCGGGCCACCGTATTTTCCGCCGGGATAGGAACACCGCGACAATCACCCATGCCGCCATGCTGAAACCCTCTCTGCAGCTCAAGCTGGGTCAGCAACTGACCATGACCCCGCAGCTGCAGCAGGCGATCCGGCTTCTGCAGCTGCCCGCTCTGGAGCTCCAGGCGCACATCCGCGAGCTGCTGGAGACCAATGTCATGCTCGAGCCGCTCGAAGACGGCGAGAGCGAATCCGGCGAGGCGCTCGAGGCGGGCGAGACGAGCGCGCCGGCGGAGGAGCGCGCCGAGGCCACCGAGACTGCCGAGAGCGTCGAAGTCCTCGAGGACGACTGGGGCGGACAGAGTACTGGACCGGCCGAGTCCTCCTGGAGCGGGGATGATCTGGATCGAATCCAGGAATTCGCGGACGCCTCGGGACAATCCCTGCAGGAGTATCTTCTCTGGCAGCTCGAGCTGGCCAAGCTCGAGCCTCGCGAGCTCGCCATCGCGCGCGCCATCGTCGATGCCATCAGTGACGACGGCTACGTGACGGAGTCGATGGAGGAGATCGCCGAGACGCTCAAGCCCGAAGTGCACTGCACGGCGAGCGAGGTCGCATCGGTCCTGAGCGGCGTGCAAGCCCTCGATCCGCCTGGGGTGGGCGCCCGCAGCATCGGCGAGTGCATCGAGCTGCAACTGCGCCAGCTCGACCCGGACACCCCGGGCCTGGCGACCGCGCTCGAGATCGCCCGGCGGCATCTGGAGCGTCTGGCGTGCCGGGAAATCTCAGCGCTGAAGCGCGAGCTGCGCGCGAGCGACGAGGACCTCACCGAGGCCCTGGCGCTGGTGCGCTCCTGCCACCCGCGGCCGGGCTCTACTGTGAGCACTGGTGCGCCCGAGTACGTCGTGCCGGACGTATTCGTGCGTCGCACCGACCGCGGCTGGAGCGTGGAGGTCAATTCGGCCACTTTGCCGCGGATTCGCCTCAATCACAGCTATGCGAGCCTGCTCGGCCGCAGCGCCAGCCACGCCACGCTGCGCGCACAGCTGCAGGAGGCACGCTGGCTGTTGAAGAGCCTGGAAATCCGCCACGAGACGCTGATCAAGGTCGCCCGCTCGATCGTCGAGCGCCAGGTCTCATTCCTCGAGCACGGCGAGGAGCACATGCGCCCGATGATCCTCAAGGACATTGCCGAGGCGGTCGGCATGCACGAGTCGACCATCTCGCGGGTGACCTCCGGCAAGTACATGCACACCCCTCGCGGGGTATTCGAACTTCGTTACTTCTTCTCGAGTCAGATTGAAGGCGCCGATGGTTCGGGCACTTCCTCGACGGCGATACGCGCCAAGATCAGGAAACTGGTCAAGGACGAGGATCCGCTCGCGCCGCTCAGCGACGGGCGCATCGCCGAGCTGCTCTGCGCCGAGGGCATCCCGGTGGCGCGCCGCACCGTCGCCAAGTACAGAGAGGCGATGAGCATCCCGTCCTCGAGCGAGCGCAAGCGCTCAGGATCGGCGCAGATCTGAGCGCCTTTTGATTGATTACCGGTTCCGCACGCGATAGGAGATGACTATGCAGCTCAATGTCACCGGCCAAAACATCGAGATCACCTCAGCCCTGCGCGGGTACGTGGAGAAGAAGCTCGAGCGCATCGAGCGGCACTTCGAACAAGTCATCAACGTGCACTGCGTGCTGAGCGTGGAGAAGCTGCGACAGAAGGCCGAGGCCACGCTGCTGGTGAGCGGCAATTCCATTCACGCCGATTCGATCGAGGAGGACATGTACGCGGCCATCGATCTGCTCGCGGACAAGCTCGACCGGTGCGTCAAGAAACACAAGGAGAAGCTGACCGACCACCACGCGCTCGAGGTACGAGCGCTGCGCGCCTGAGCGCGCCGGCAGCGGACAGCCCGTGCGCATCATCGTCTTGAGCGGGCTGTCCGGCTCGGGCAAGAGCGTGGCGCTGCGCATGCTCGAGGATCTGGATTTCTACTGCATCGACAACATCCCGGCGGCGCTGCTGACACCGTTCATCGCCCACGCCGTACGCAACCCCGCGGAGACGTATGGGCGTGTGGCGGTGGGCGTCGATGCGCGCAATGCGGCGGCGGAGATCGCCACCGTGCCGCGGCTCATTGACGAGCTGCGCCGCAGCGGGATCGATTGTGAGCTGATCTTCCTCACCGCGGCCGACGAGGTGCTGCTGCGGCGCTTCGCCGAAACGCGGCGCACGCACCCCATGGGCCGGGGCAGTCTCGATCTGCGCACGGCGCTGTCGCTCGAGCGCAGCCTGCTCGAGCCGATTGCCCATGCGGCGGATCTGATCATCGACACCTCGCACATGGGTATACATGCTCTGCGCGATGTGATCGCCGAGCGGGTCGGCGGGCCGCGCACCGACCGGCTCTCGATCACGTTCGAGTCGTTCGGCTTCAAGCACGGGATCCCCGGCGACGCGGATTTCGTGTTCGACGCCCGTTCACTGCCTAACCCGTACTGGGAACCACACCTTCGGCCGCTGAGTGGGCGCGATCCCGAGGTCATCGCCTTCCTCGAGACGCATACCGACGCGGGCCGACTCATCGAGGACATCGAGCGATTCGTGCGCGCGCGCATTCCTGAATTCGAGGCCAGCCATCGCGGTTACCTGACCGTCGCGGTCGGCTGCACCGGCGGTCAACACCGCTCGGTGTACATCGTCGGGCGGCTGGCTGATCGGCTGCAGCGAACACACCCGCAGGTCACAGTGCGCCACAGCGCGCTCGTGCCACCGCCAGGCGCGGCGGCCGGCACGCTCAGGTGAGCTGTGTCACGCCCGGCGCGCTGCTCGCCGGTTGCAGGCGCTCGCCCGCGACGAACGCTCGCAGGGTTGTGCGCGAGCGCATTGCATCCTGATAGCCGAGCTCGATCAGCGCGCGGGTATAGGGCGCCTCGAAGGCCAGATAGCTGGTCAGCTGATGACCGGGCACTTCGGGCCGACCGCCGAGCACCCGCAGCAAGGCGCGCAAGCCGGGCGGCATGTCGGCGACGTAGCGGGCCGCGATCTCGCTCGGATCGACGCTCGGAGCGATCATGAGCGTCTCGATGAGGCGAAGTCCGCGCGCCTGCGGCGCCGCGCGCACCAGCTGGTTCATGCGGTCGATATGCTCGAGATCGCCGTAGATCTGATCGGTGAACAGGGTATCGAGCATGAAGCCGAGCACCTCCCCTGGGGTCGGCGTCGTGGCGGGCCGGGCGGCATCGACGCCGGAGATCTGCGGCGAGCGCACGCCGAGGATGAGCAGCCGGTCCGCGCCGAGGTGAACGGCCGGGCTCAGCGGGTTGAGCTGGCGCATCGAGCCGTCGCCGAAGTACTCGTCGCCGAGCTTCACGGGAGTGAACAGCAGCGGGATGGCGATGCTCGCCCGGATGGTCTCCTGCGACAGCTCGCTGCGGCGGCCCATGTGCTGCGCGCGGGTCCACTCGGACAGCTCCGGCACGCCGTCGAAGAACGTCACCGACTGGCCATTGGCGTAACTCGTGGCGCACAGCGCGCAGGCGCGCAGATGGCCGCGCGCGATGCTGCGGCGGATGCCGTTGCAATCGATTTCCCGTGCGAGCAGCGCCTTCAGCGGACCGGTCTCGAGCAGCGATCTCGGCGGCGAGAGGAGCAGGCCGCCCGAGATCAGCGACAGCATCCAGTGCAGGCCGGAGCGCACCATGTGCGGCGTATCGACGTGGAAGACCTGCCCGGTGCGGAAATTCGACCACACCCGCAGAAGACCCGCGACGCCCTGGCGCCACACGTGCGCCTCGGCGGCGAGCACGCTCGCGGCCACCGCCCCCGCCGAAGTCCCGACGATGATCTGGAAGGGATTACGCGCCCGCGGGAGTATCTCCGCCAGCGCGCGCAGCACGCCCACCTGGTATGCGGAACGCGCTCCGCCGCCCGTCAGCACCAGGGCCACGACCGGACGGCGCCGCGGGCCGAGCGGCTCGCGGGATGGGATATCGGTTGCCCGCTCCATATTCTCGGACGAAGCCGGCCGCTACGCGAATCGCCGTCGGCGCGTCATGAGCCCGACAGCCTTAGGCCACCTCGAGGATCTGCAGCGAGTTCGTGCCGCCCTGCACGCCCGACTGCTCGCCCTTGGTGAGAATCACCAGATCCTTGCGGTCGACCAACTTCAGCTCCAGAAGCCGAGTGAACAGCGTGTCGTAGAGCTGTCCGGTGGACTTCGCGTGAGTCACGTCGAAGATCACCGGATAGACACCGCGGAACAGCGTCACCCGGCGGCGCGTCGATTCGTGAC
The DNA here is from genome assembly GCA_027456605.1 of Steroidobacteraceae bacterium. Lineage (GTDB taxonomy): Bacteria > Pseudomonadota > Gammaproteobacteria > Steroidobacterales > Steroidobacteraceae > 13-2-20CM-66-19. The sequence continues at coordinate 32,960 of DAIDUQ010000094.1, forward strand.
GGGTGAAGGCGTAGATCGGAATGTCCGAGCGGATGCGCGACATCCATAACGGCGTCGAGCCCGACTCGGTCAGCGCGACGATGGCGCGCACCTTCATGTGGTTGGCGGCATACATCACCGCCATGGAGATGGCCTCCTCGCCGTCGCCGAACAGCCCCTCGGTACGATGTTGCTCGAAGCCGAGCGACAACTCGTATTTCTCGGCGCCCTCGATGACCTGTGCCATCGCCTCCACGGCGCGCACCGGGTAACGTCCGGTGGCCGATTCCGCCGACAGCATGACCGCATCGGTCCCGTCCATCACGGCATTGGCGACGTCGCTGACCTCGGCGCGCGTGGGAATCGGGTTCTGGATCATCGATTCCATCATTTGCGTCGCGGTGATCACCACCCGGTTCTTCAGCCGCGACTGGCGAATGATGGTCTTCTGCAAGCCGGCGAGCTCGGCATAGCCCATCTCGACGCCCAGGTCCCCGCGCGCCACCATCACGACGTCGGACGCTTCGACGAGAGCCGGCAGATTGGTGATCGCCTCCTGGCGCTCGACCTTGGCGACGATACGCGCGTCGCGGCCGGCGCGGCGCGCCAGGGTTCGGGCCTGCTCGATATCGCCCGCGTCGCGGGCGAAGGACACCGCGATGTAATCGATGTTCTCCTCGGCGGCGAACCGGATGTCTTCCTTGTCCTTGTCGGACAGGGCCGGAGCGGATATGCCACCGCCCTGCCGGTTGAGTCCCTTGCGATCGGAGAGCTCACCGCCGATGCGCACGTGCGTGTGAATGCGCGTGCCATCCACCCGGTCGACGTCGAGGACGATCTGCCCGTCGGCCAGCAGCAGCGCGTCACCGGCCCGCACGTCCTTCGGCAGATCCTTGTAGGCGACTCCCACGCCCTCCACGGTGCCGCCCTTGGGATCGAGCGCGGTGTCGAGCATGAAGGGCCGCCCCTCCTCCAGCAGCACCTTGCCGTCGCGGAACCCTTCGATGCGGATCTTCGGTCCCGCCAGGTCGAGCAGCACACCCACGCATTTGTTGGCGCGATTCGCCGCTTCGCGCACCAGCGCCAACCGGCGCCGCCGGTCGTCAACGGTGCCGTGCGAGGCGTTCAGCCGCGCCACGTCCAGACCGGCGCGCACCATTTCGGTCAGCACCCCCACATCGTCCGTGGCCGGCCCGAGAGTCGCCACGATTTTTGTTCGTCTCAGCATGATATTAGTCGCCTGCGCGCTCCTCGAGGGCTGCCACCGCAGGCAGCTTCTTGCCTTCTACGAATTCCAGAAATGCTCCGCCGCCCGTCGAGATATACGAAATGCCGTCCTCGACCCGGTATTTCTCGATGGCGGCCAGCGTATCGCCGCCGCCCGCCAGAGAGAACGCCTTGCTGCGGGCGATCGTCTGGGCGATGGCGCGTGTGCCCTCGCCGAATTGCTCGAACTCGAACACCCCCACCGGACCATTCCAGATGATGGTCCCGGCGGACTGCAGCAGGCCGCTGAGCCGGTCGGCGGTATCCGGTCCGATGTCCAGGATCATCTCATCGGCACCCACGTCGTGAATGGATCGCACATCGGCGTGCGCCGTCGCCGCGAATTCCTTGGCCACCACGACGTCGGTCGGCAGCGGAATCTCCGCCCCCCGCGCCCGCGCCTGTTCCATCAGCCGCCGCGCCACGTCGAGCAGCTCCGCCTCGTAGAGCGACTTGCCGACCGGCAGGCCGGACGCGGCCAGGAAGGTATTGGCGATCCCACCGCCGACAATGAGCTTGTCGACCTTGGCGAGCAGGGACTCGAGCACGGTCAGCTTGGTCGAAACCTTCGAGCCGGCGACGATCGCCACGAGAGGCCGCGCCGGGCGCTCGAGCGCCCGTTCCAGCGCCTCGAGCTCCCCGACCAGCAACGGACCTGCGCAGGCGACCTTGGCGTGGCGCACGATGCCGTGGGTGCTGGCTTCCGCGCGGTGCGCGGTTCCGAACGCGTCCATGACGAACACATCGCACAGCGCCGCCATCTTGCGCGACAGCGCCTCGTCATCCTTCTTCTCGCCCTTGTTGAAGCGCACGTTCTCGCACAGCACCGCGCTGCCGGCGGCACATTCCAGCCCATCCAGCCAGTCGCGCCTCAGGGGCACGGGCTTGCCCAGCAGTTCCGAGAGGCGCGCAGCCACCGGCTGCAACGACAGCTTCTCGTCGAACTCGCCCTCCTTGGGCCGGCCGAGGTGCGACAGGATGAACACCTGCGCATGCTGATCGAGCGCGTAACGGATGGTGGGCAGCGCGGCCCGGATGCGCGCATCGCTCGAGATCACCCCGTCCTTGACCGGCACATTGAGGTCTTCACGGATCAGGACCCGCTTGCCGCGCAGGTCCGTGTCCGTCATGCGCCGGATCTTCATGATGCCTTCGACCAGGCGAGGGCCGTATCGATCATCCGGTTTGAGAATCCCCACTCGTTGTCGTACCAGGCGCACACCTTGACCAGCGTGCCGGCGATCACCTTGGTGAGGGTTGCATCGAAGGTCGAGGAATGCGCGTCGTGGTTGAAGTCGATGGACACCAGCGGCGCGGTGTTGTAGGCCAGCACCCCGTTCAGGCCGCCGGCGGCGGCATCGCGCACCGCGGTATTGATCTCTTCGACGGTGGTGGCGCGCTTGGCCGTGAACGTCAGATCCACGAGCGAGACGTTGAGGGTCGGCACGCGCACCGCGAATCCGTCCAGGAGCCCCTTCAGCTCCGGCAGCACCAGCCCGACGGCCGCGGCCGCGCCGGTCTTGGTCGGGATCTGCGACTGGGTCGCCGAGCGCGCCCGGCGCAGGTCCTTGTGATAGACGTCGGTCAGCACCTGGTCATTGGTATAGGAATGTATCGTGGTCATGATGCCGGCGCTGATGCCGACGGCGTCGTTGAGCACTTTCGCGACCGGCGCCAGGCAGTTGGTCGTGCACGAGGCGTTGGAAATGACGGTGTGCTTGCTCGAGAGCACGCCGTGGTTGACGCCGTAGACCACGGTCGCATCGACGTCATCGCCGCCCGGAGCGGAGATCACGACCCTCTTGGCGCCGGCGCTCAGGTGCGCCGAGGCCTTGGCCTTGCTCGTGAACAATCCCGTGCACTCGAACACGTAGTCGACCCCGAGACTGCCCCAAGGCAGCTTCGCCGGGTCGCGCTCGGCGAGCACGCGGATCCGATCGCCGTTGACCACCAGCGAGTCCCCGTCCACCTTCACCTCGCCGGGGAAGCGTCCGTGCACAGTGTCGTGCTGCGTCAGGTGCGCATTGATCTTGGCGTCGCCCAGATCGTTGACTGCGACGATCTGCAACTCGCCGGTGCGCTTGCCCTCGTACAGGGCACGAAGCACGTTGCGGCCGATGCGGCCGTAACCGTTGATTCCCACTTTGATTGCCATGAGCAGATCCCCTTACCGATTTTCAATTTACCGTATCGAGCGGCTCACCGACCTCGCGCCCGATGCGCTCGGCGGTGAATCCGAACTGTGCCATCGCGTCGGCGCCCCTGCCGGAGGCGCCGAACCGGCCGATGCCGATCACACGTCCCTCTGCGCCGACATATCGCCACCAAGATAGCGTAGCGCCGGCCTGCGCCGCCACTCGGCGGCGATGCCCACCTCGGAGCCGGTCGCGATCGAACCCTCGCGGATTGCCCGGATTGCGCTTCAGGAAATCGCCCACAGCCCCTGAGCGATGTCCGCCATTGCGAGCCGCATGCGCCGGGCGACCCGAATTGGCGCCCCGCACGGCGTCCCTGGAAAGGGCGCGGATGGCGTTTGCAAGCTCTCGGCGTGTGCTCATCAGGACCTTTCATGCGGCCCCCATCACCGCAATCTGCCCGGCGACGGACGCGCCGCAGCCGCCCGACATAAAAAAGGGGGGGCATTGTCCCCCAGCGGGCCGCAATGCTCAATCGCCGCGCCCCATTACCGCGCCGAGGCGACCGTGATCTCGGTCGCGCGGGGCCGCCGGCCGGCCCCGATGCTTTGCATATTTCAGCGACGTCTTCCATATCGAGGCGGTTCATGCCCGCTCCGGGCGAGCCGGCGCCTCGCCTCGCGACTCAGTTCACTGCGGATTAAGGTTCTTTTGCTACGCTGCCGGAATGAGCAGCGTACGACTCATTCAATTTACCGATCTACACCTGTTCGGCGCCGAAACCGGCCGTCTGCGCGGCATCCTCACGCTCGCATCCGCCAGCGACGCGCTCGCGCATGCGCGCGCAGAGGACTGGCCGCCCGATGCGCTGCTGGTCACGGGCGACATCGTGCACGACGATCCGGCCGGTTACGCCCACTTCCAGCGTCTGTTTGCAACGCTCGGGATACCGGTGCTCTGTCTGCCGGGCAATCATGACGACCCGGGCGCAATGCGCCGCGCGCTCGCCAAGCCCCCGTTCGTGACGGGCGGGCACGCCGATATCGGCCGCTGGCGCCTCGTGCTGCTCGACAGCGTCCAGGCCGGCCACGCCGGCGGCGCTCTGAGCCCCGCGAGACTGGCGGCGCTGGACGCGGCGCTCGAGCAGGCCGGCGAGCGGCACGTATTGGTCTGCCTGCATCATCATCCGGTGCCGATGGGCAGCCGCTGGCTCGACCGGGTGGCGCTCGCCAACCCCGAAGCCCTCTTCGCCGTCATCGACAAGCACCCGCGCGTTCGCGGCATCCTCTGGGGCCACGTTCACCAGAGCTTCGATGCGCTGCGCAACGGCGTGCGCCTGCTGGCCACGCCGTCGACCTGCGCGCAATTCCGGCCACGCACCGAACAGTTCGAGGTCGACCCGCTGCCGGCGGCGTACCGCACGCTGGCGCTGCGCGCCGACGGCTCGATCGCCACCGAGCTGGTGTGGATCGAGGACGGCGCGCGCCGCGGCTCGATCGGCGCCGCCTAGCCGCCGCGAACCGCGGCCGGGCCACCGCCCCACGCCGCGGGAAAACCCGCCGCCGGCGCACGCCCGGGCGCTTGCTCATCCCGGCCCCGATCCCCACGCCCGCAACAGACCGCTCGGGCGCGCCGGGGCGCGGCCTCGCCATTGATCTTTCGCCCGGCGATGGTTACTTTGCGCGGCTTGGACGAAATGAACCGAAGCGTGAGAACGGAATGACCCGCCGACCGTTGATGTGGGGGCTGTCGCTACTGAGCGTCATGATGCTGTGCGGCAGCGCAATCGCGGGCGGAGTGTCGCCCTACCTGCCCCTGAACCTGGACCCCGCCGTCCAGAACGCGATCGACCGGGTGCTGATCCTTGGCGACCAACCGGTGTTGGTCCGGCCGATTCCCGCGGCGCTGGTGCTGCGGGCCCTGCCCAAGGCGTGCCGCGTCGACCGGCCGCTGTGCGAGCGGGTGCGCAAATATCTGCGCCGCTACATGCACGGCACCGGAGTGGAGTTCACCAGCGTGTCGCTGGCCGCGACTGCCGGAAAGTCCAACATCACGCTGCCGAACCAGCATGGCCAGAGGGCGCAGAGCCCCTACCAGGTCGCGGGCGCGGCCTACATCCAACCCAACCCCTACATGCTACTCAATGTCGGCGGCGTCGGCTACCAGGGCCGATTCACCCCGACCGGCACGATGCTCAGTCTCGGCTTCGATTGGGCGCAGCTGGACATCGGCTGGCGCGACCACTGGTGGTCGCCGTTGACCGGCAGCTCGATGCTGATCAGCACCGAAGCGCCGACCATGCCGTCGATCACGCTGTCGAACACCTTGCCGCTCACCCGCCTCGGCCTGCAGTACCAAGTGTTCGTCGCGCGCATGTCGGAGCAGCGGCACATCGAGCTCACCAACGGCACGCTCACCCACGGCTACCCCAAGATGGGCGGCATCATGGTCGGCATGCAGCCGGTGAGCGGCTGGTCGCTCGGGATACAGCGGGTGATGATCTGGGGCGGCGGCGCGGCCGGCGGCGAGTCGCTGACCAACATCATGCAGGCGTTCATCAATCCCACCCAGGCGCAGAGCACCGGCTTCAACGCCGGCACGCACGTGGTCGCCAAGCAGGAGGCGTCCGTCACCAGCGACTTCATCTTTCCGGGCCGCTACCCGTTCTCGGTGTATTTCGAGTACGCCGCCAACGACACCTCGATGGGCAGAGCCTATCTGTTCGGCAAGCCCGACATCTCCGCCGGCATCGATTTCGCGCATCTCGGGCCCTTCGACCTGACGTACGAGTTCAACTCCTGGGCGCCCACCTGGTACGTGCATACCGCAACCAATGTGCAGACGGGCTATCAGTACGGCATCACCAACGACTACCAGAGCATCGGCAACTGGTTCGGCGACCAGCGCGTGCTCGCCACCCTCAATACGGTGGCCAACGAGGTCGGCGGCCAGAGCAACATGCTGCGCGTCGGCTGGACGCCGCCCTTCGGCGGCTACCTGCAGCTGCGCCTGCGCGAGCTGGCCAACGAGGCGCAGACCATCTACGCCACCTACCCCTACAAGACCGAGTACATGGGGGCGCTCAGCTACTCCTATCCCTGGCACGGCTACGCGGTCGGCGCCGAGATCGGCGGCGGCCAGGACGTCTTCGGCCACCACTACATCGAGGTCGAGGGCTTCCTGCGCGACGGGGAGGCGCTGTTCAGACACTACGATCCGGTGTCGGCCTTCACCGGCAAGCGCCCCAAGGGCGACAACCTGTTCGTCAGCGTGGGGGTCAACTATTACCACGTGCTGGTGTACAGGCCAAACGGCGCGGCCACCATTCGCTACTACCGGCGCTGGGCGGGCAGCCCCGCCGTGACCATTGGCGCGCGGCGGCGCATTTCGGCGCACCAGGACATCGGAGTCGGGGTGGATCTCAACTCCTTCAGCGGCCGGCTGCTGCTCGGGCTGCGCATGGTCGACTATCGCTACCGCTTCGACTGGCCGATCGCCGTGCACGCCTTCATCGGGGCGGCGCGCTACTCGACGCCCACTCCGGCCTACGGTCTGTACCTGGGCGCGGGCGTGCAGTGGCTGCACGCGTTCCGCGGCTGGACCGTCGGACTCGACTACCGCGGCGTAGCCTCGGCTCAGCGTCTGGGTGATCTACGCACCGCGCATTACCACCTCGCCACCTACTACACCATCGACAGCTGGTCGCTGTATCTCTCGCACGACTTTTGAGCCGCTCGCCGACCGTTCAGGCGGCTCGGCGAGCCGGCAGCGCGCACCAGGCCGCGAACACCGCCTCGACCGCGATCTGATCGGCACGCACGGTGACCGGCGGCCCCCCGACACCGGTCACCGTGCCGCCCGCGGCGGCGCGCGGCAGCACGCGCGACTGCGGATTCGAGCCCATGATCACGGCCACCGGCAGGCCGCATGCGGCGGCGGCGTGCGCCATGCCCGTATCCATGGTGATCATGCTCTCGGCCACCTCCATGAGCGCGAAGCTGGCGCGCAGGCCGAGCCCGAGAATTTCGAGGCCCTCCAGGCCGATGGCCGCGTGCATCTCGCGCAGCAGCGGCAGCTCGCTCAGCGCGCCGCGCAGGACGAGCACGGCCTGCGGATGCCGCGCGCGCATCGCATGCAACAACTCGCGCCAGCGCTCCACGGGCCAGGAGCGGTCGTTGTCGCCTCGCCATCGCTTGCGGCTGCGGGCACTGAGGGTGCGCGCCGTGCCCGGCTGGATCAGCACGAGCGGCCGGCCGGTCCACCCGCGCTCCCGCAGCACGGTGGCGCACTGCGCACGTTCCGCCTCGAGAGTAAACAGCCGCGGCGCGCCGGCCGGCCCCGGCGGCGGATAGTCCGCCGCCGGCAGCATCGGCGGTGTGCGCGCGGCGAGCCGCAGCAGCGCGTCGATGTAGTGCTCCCCCTCGCCGGGACCGCTCTGGAGAAACTCACAGCGTCCGGCGTCGATACCGCCCATCCACAGCAGGCGACGGATGCGCGCGGCTTGCCGCGGCATCGTCTCGGCGACGTATACCGGACCCGGCGCACTGCGGCGCAGCGCGCCCAGCACCGCCAGCCACGCCCCGGTCACCGGCAAGGGGAGATGGCGCGGCAGCGTCCAGCAGCACTCCACATCGGGGTTCCCCCGGTAGAGCTCGCGGCTCCAGGGGCCCGCGCCGACCACCTGACACGGACGCCCGAAGCGGCCGTGCAGCAGACTCAACGCCGAGGTCAGCATGATCATGTCGCCGACCCGCCCGAACAGGATCACGACCGGTTGCAGCGCGCGCGCGCAAGTGCTCACTGAACTCATCTAGCGCGGCGCGCCGAGCGAGCGCGCGCGCGGCAGCGAGCGCCAGGCATCCAGCACGGCCTGTGGGGAGATCCGCTCGACGCGCGCGGCCTGGAGCGCGAGAACCGGCGAGTCCGCGCCGCTGCGCGGCAGCCAGACCCGGGACGACAGGATCCCGTAGAGCACCACGAGCGGCGCGCCGAGCGCCGCCGCGGCATGCGCCGGGCCGGTATCGATCGAGACCATGCTCTGCGCCAGCTCGCACAGGGCGAACAGGCGCGGCAGCCCGAACGGGGCCGCCGCCACCCGGGAAACGCGCGCCGCCGATGCGATCCACTCGAGCATGGTCGCTTCGGCCGGCGCGCCTTGCAGCACGATCAGCGCCTCGGGCATGGCGGCTCGAATTCCGCGCAACAGCTCGATCCAATGCTCGAGCGGCCAGGCTTTGTCGTCACGGTCGGCCCAGTGGCGCATGCGCCGCCGGCCCATGGTGCGGTGGTTGCCGGGCTGCACGAGCACGATCGGCTCGCCGCGCCAGCCGTGACCGGCCAGCCAGCCGCGCGCCGCCCGGCGCTCGGACTCCGCCACCCGCAGGTGCGGCCGCCACAGGCCCGGCGCAGCGGGCTCGGGGTATTCGGCCGCCCGCACCGACTCCGGTGTGCGCGCGGCGAATTCCAACAGGCATTCGAGCCACAGCCGCTCGGTGCCGGGCTCCTCGTCGATGAACAGGCACCGGCGCGAATCGATTCCGCTGGCGGCCAGCAGACGCCTGATCCGCGGAACCTGCCGGCGATGGTGCTCGAACACGTACACCGGACCCGGCGCGGCGCGGCGCAGCGCCCGCAGCACCGCCGGCCACGCGAGGCCGAACACGAAGGGCCCCTTGCGCGGCACGTGCCAGCACGCCGCCACGTCCGGATGTCCTTGATAGATGTCGTGTATCCACGCATCCATTCCGACGACATGACAGGGAGCGCCGAAACGGCAATGCAGCGCACGCAGCACCGCCGTCAACATGACCATGTCGCCGATCCGGCCGAAGCGGAACACGAACGGGCTCAGCGGCGCACGCGCAGCGGCGGACAACGTCACCTCGGTCATCGGTTGGTTAGCGGCAGGAGTGCGGCGGAAACGGCTGCAGAGGAGCCGGCATTGTGGCGCAGGCCCGCGGCCGGGAGCAAGGCGGCGGCGCGAGCGGCGAGACACTCCCGCGCATCCGTTCCCGCCGCGCCGCGCCCTTGGGTGGCGCGGGACCCGCCGCCGCACGACGAGCGCTCAGAGCGCGAGCCCTGCGCGCCAGCGCTCGAGCACGGCCGACAGACGAAAGCGCGGATCCGGGACCGCCACCGGCCGCTCGCCGGCGCGCCAGGCACGGATCCGCTGCGCGTAGGCATCGAACATCCCCAGCCTGCCGGCCACCCGCGCGGGCATGGTGCGCCAGCGCGGCGTGCAGCCGCCGAGGAGCCCCTCATAGAGGCGCTGCGCGCCGCTGACCGGAACGAGCTGGCGCGCATCGCCGATGATCTCGCGCGCCGCGCCGCAATCGCATGTCAGCACGGGCGTGCCGAGCGCGTTGGATTCGGCAAAGACCAGCCCGAAGGTCTCCGGCACCACGAAATTCGGGAAAAAGACGCACAACGCCGTGCGCACTTCCTCGTGCATGCGCGCTTGCGGCAGCGGCCCCAGATTGAGCACACCCTCGATGGGCGCCCAGCGGCGCGTCTTGTAGCCCGGATTGCCCACCACCAGCTCCAGGTCCGGCATCCGGCGGCGCAATGCGCGAAACGCATCGAGCGTGAATTTCAACCCCTTGTTCGGCGAGGACAGAAACACGAGCTTGCGCTCATCGATCGGCGAGCCGTCCGGTTGCAACGCGTCGTCGATCGGGTTGTAGATCGTCCGGGCGTGAATGCCCGCCTCCGCACCCATCCAGCGCAACGTCGCCTCGACCGCCGCGCGCTGCGTGTCGGAGACGCAGATGACGTGGACGTCGAGCGACCGCAACAGCTCGCGGGTCGAGGCCAGCCAGTGTGCCCGGCGTGAGCCCGGCCGCATCCGGTCGTGCAGCCAGAGAAACATCCGCGCGTTCGGGTACAGGCGTCGCACGGTGTCCAGCGCGCGCGAATCGCGATTGACGATCACGCAACCGACGGTCGGATCGCGCTCCGGCGCCTGGTACCGGCCGCTGGACTCCGTGCGGTTGTGCTGCACGACGCGCGCCCCGAGTCCCTCGGCGATGCGCACCACCGTCGCCTCGGTGCCGCCCATCGCCTCGCGGCGCGGCGTGTCGCTGTCGTACGGGCGCGCGCACACCGGATCGTAGAAGACGATTGCGGTCATGAAGACGCGGCGCGCGGCGTCACGGCGCGCCGCCGCGCAATGCGGCGGCGATCGACGCCGCGAGCGGACCCCATTCTCCGGCGGCCGCGCCGGCGGCACTCAACCCGGCCAACAGCTCATCGGCATGGCGCAGGCGCGGCGGCGGATACTCGCCGAGGATCTTGGCCGCGATCCGTCGCACTCCCGTACGCACCTTGCCGCGAAGCCCGCTCATAACTCGTACTGGCAAACCGAATTGAAATCGTCGCGCACCATCGACCCATTGTTCCCAGCGCCACCGTCGAGGGAGCTTACCAGAAGCCGCGACCGTGAAATCCGCCGCGCCCGGGGGGAATTCGCGCGATTCACAGGAGCCTCATGGGCGCATGCGCCGTCCCGCGCGCCCGACGGCCGCGCGAGCCCTCCGGCCCCGCACAGCGCGGCGCGCCGGCGCCGCGTCTGACACACCAGTGAAGCCCCCGCGCGTCAGCCGCTGATCCGGCCGCAGCAGCCCCATACGCTCGAGCCTGGCCTCGATCGCTCGCAGCGTGCGCCCGTGCTTGTCCGCGAGCGCCGCGGGCGACTCGCCCGCGCGGAAGGCGGCAGCCAGCTGCGCCACTTCAGCCTCGCTCCACGGGCGACCGACATTGCCCGGCAGCTGCGCGCGCGCCGTCGACTGCTCCAGCGCCGCGGCCGCGACCAGCAGCGCGCGCAGGACGTCGGCGCGGTGCAGCACCGAGTCGGGCGCAAGCGGCTCGCCGGTGTGGGGATCGAGACCCTGAATGAGCGCATTCAGAATGTCGATCGGTCGCGATGGCGTCATGAGACCTTCCTACGGCGGCTGTGGCGTCGGCGGCAGTGTCCCGCCCAGAGGGCGGATCGACCAGCGCATTTGCCTGCGCGTTGCGCCAGATTTGCCCACCGAGGCGCACCGCCCGTACAGTGCGCCCTCCGCACTCGAGGATGCCCCGCACCATGCGCGTCTTTGCCTGGTTCATGCTTCTGATCGCCTTCAGCCTCGCTTGCATGGCCGTATTCACCTATCCGGCCTGGCTGCTGCTGCATCCGCACTTCAACTTTCCCTTTCAGCGCATCGGCGAACGGATCGGGATGCTGGGATTCCTGATCGGCTTTCTGCTGATCGCGCGCCGTCTGCGGCTCGGGGACCGGGTGAGTCTGGGATTCGGCGCCCCGCGCCGGGTCTATCTGCGCGAGTACGGTATCGCTCTGGTGATCGGCGCGCTCACCATGGCGCTGGTGGTGGCCAGCATGGCGGCGCTCGGCCTGCTCGACTGGCAGCCGGCGGCGCGCTACGGCGCCGGGGCGCTGGCCGCTCTGATCGCCAAGCGGCTGCTGAGCGGCGTAGCGGTCGGACTGATCGAGGAAACGGCGCTGCGCGGAGTGATGTTCGCCGGCATTCAACGCGAATCCGGCACGCTGCTCGCGATCGCGCTGACCTCGATCATCTTCGCGGCAACGCACTTCCTCGGCGTGGCGCATATTCCCCCGGACGCAGTCACGCCGTGGAGCGGCGTGACGGTGCTGCAGGGCACGCTGCGCGCCTTCGAGAACCCGCTCGGCAACGCCGACGCGTTCCTGTGCCTGACCGCGATCGGCGTCGTGCTCGCGAAGGTCCGGTCGATCACCGGCAACACCTCGGCAAGCATGGGGCTGCACGCCGGATGGGTCTGGGTGATGCTGGTCGTGCATGGTCTCTCGCGACCGGACATCAGCTCGCCGCTGAGCTTCCTGCTCAGCCACCACGACGGGTTCACCGGCTGGCTGGTGCTCGCCTGGGCCGTGGTGTTGGGCTGGGGACTGGCACGCTTCTACACTGCCCGCACGCGCGCCGCGGGCGCCGCCGCCTAGCCGTGCGGCGACCGATCAGTCCCGTGCCCGAGCTCGCGAATCAGTTTCTCGTGCAGGCCGCCGAAGCCGCCGTTGCTCATGATGAGCACGTGATCGCCCGGACGGGTGGAGGCGGCCAGATCCCGCGCTAACGCCGCCACGTCACCGCGAGCCTGCGCCCGGCTCTGCAGGGCGGCCAGCACCGGCGTCGCATCCCAGCCGAGGTCCGGCGGTAGGTACAGCCAGACTGCATCGGCCTCGGCCAGTGACCCGGCGAGCACGTCGCGATGCACGCCCATGCGCATCGTGTTCGAGCGCGGCTCGAGCACTGCGACGATGCGCGCGGCGCCGACTCGCCGCCGCAGACCATCGAGGGTGGTGGCAATGGCCGTGGGGTGATGCGCGAAGTCATCGTAGACCCGCACACCATTGACCTCGCCGCGCAGCTGCATGCGCCGCGCCACTCCCCGGAACGATCCGAGGGCGTCGATCGCGCGGGCCACCGCCACGCCGGCATGACGCGCCGCGGCAATCGCCGCCAGCGCGTTTTCCATGTTGTGCGCCCCGATGAGATCCCACCGCACGGTGCCGCAGGACTGGCCCCGCTCGAGGACCTCGAAGGCGGAATAATCAGCCGCCGCTCCCGTGGGGCGCGCGCTCCAGTCAGCGCCGGGGCCCCCATCGCGCGCGAAGCCCTCGAGCGGCGTCCAACATCCCATCCGCAGCGTCGCTTGCAGATTCACATCACCGGCGTTCCACACGATCCGCCCGGCGCCGGGCACGGTGCGGACGAGCTGGTGGAACTGCCGTTGGATCGCGGCCACGTCGGGATAGATGTCCGCATGGTCGTACTCGAGGTTGTTGAGGATCGCCGTGCGCGGCCGGTAGTGGACGAACTTGGCGCGCTTGTCGAAAAACGCGGTGTCGTATTCGTCGGCCTCGATCACGAAGAACGCGCCCGTGCCGAGTCTCGCGCTCGTCCCGAAATCCGCCGGCACGCCGCCGATGAGAAAGCCCGGCGCGAGTCCGGCGTGCTCGAGGATCCAGGCGAGCATGCTGGTGGTGGTGGTCTTGCCGTGGGTGCCGGCCACGGCCAGCACCCGGCGCTCGCGCAACAGCTCGCGCGCAAGCCACTCCGGACCCGACACATAGGGGAGCCCCGCATCGAGCAGCGCCTCGACCACGGGCATCCCGCGCCGCATCACATTGCCGACCACCACCACGTCCGGCCGCGGATCGAGCTGATCGGCCTCGTAGCCTTCGATGAGCTCGATGCCGAGCGCCGCGAGCTGTGTGCTCATCGGCGGGTAGACGTTGCGGTCCGAGCCGGTCACACGATGGCCCGCCGAACGCGCCAGCGCCGCCACACCGCCCATGAACGTGCCGCAGGCACCGAGAACGTGAACATGCATAATAAGACCCATTGTACCGATGGCCGTACCGTGCACCCAGTCACCACATCCGAAGAGCTCGCCGAGCTCGCCGACCGGCTCGCGCCACAGACGGCCATTGGACTCGATACCGAATTCCTCCGCGAGCGCACCTACCACGCGCAGCTGTGTCTGCTGCAGCTTGCGTGGCCCGGCGCAGCCGCGTGCGTCGATCCTCTGGCGGTGACGGACCTCGCGGCGTTGCGCGCCACGCTGAGCGCGCCACCGGCGGTCAAGGTTCTGCATGCCTCGCGCCAGGATCTCGAGGTGCTGCTGCCGGCCGTCGGACCGGTGCGCCCGCTGTTCGACACGCAGACCGCCGCCGCGCTGACCGGCGAGAGCGCCCAGATCGGCTATGGCGAGCTGGTCCGGCGGCTGCTCGGCGTCGAGCTGGCCAAGGCGCACACACGCACGGACTGGTCGCGCCGGCCGTTGTCGGCCGAGCAGATCGAGTATGCGCTCGATGACGTGCGGCATCTGTTGGCGCTCAAAGAGACGCTGGAAGAGCGGCTCGAGCGTCTTGGCCGCCTGTCCTGGCTCGCCGAGGAGCTCACCGCGCTCGAGGACCCTGCGACACTCACGGTCGATCCGGATCAGGCCTGGCGGCGGCTGAAAGGCTTGAGCGGGCTCGATCCGGGACGGCAGCGCCTGCTGCGCGCGCTCGCCGCCTGGCGCGAGCGGCGGGCGCTCGAGCGCAATCGGCCTCGGGGCTGGATTCTCGAGGATGGGTTGGTGCGGGAGATCGTGCTGCGCGTCCCGCGCTCACCGACGGCGCTCAGCGCCCTGCCCGGCATGCCGGCCGGTCTGATCGAGCGCTCCGGCGCGCAGATACTCGCGCACGTGCAGGCCGCGGAGATTCCCGATCCGCCCCCGCCGGTGAGCCGGCCGAGGCCCGACCCGCTGCGCAACGCCCAGTTGAAGCAGCTCGGCGCGGTGCTGCGGGACGCGGCGGCCGAGCTGGGCTTGAGTCCTGAGGTGCTGGCGACGCGCCGCGACCTCGAGCAGCTCGCCGAAGGCCGGGACGACGCCGCGGTGCTGCGCGGCTGGCGCCGCGCGGTGATCGGAGAGCGATTGCTCGCGGCGCGCTGAGGCGCCTACCGGGGCAGCACGGCTTCCAGCCGGCGAGACACTTGCGCCACGTCCCCCTGGGCATCGATGCCGCGCAGCAAGCCCTGCCCCGCGTAGTACTCGATCAGCGGCGAGGTCTGCTGATCATAGACCCGCAGGCGCTGCGCCACGGTCGCCTGGTTGTCATCCGGCCGCTGAAACAGCCGATGCGGCTTGCCGGTGTTCGGACAACGCTCCTGCTCCAGCGCCTCGCGCGGCGTCGTCAGCAGATTGACCACCCGGCCGCAATCGCTGCACGTGCGCCGTCCGGCAATGCGTCGGGAAAGCTCTGCGTAGTCCACTTTCAATTGCACGACCACATCGAGCGGCTGACCCATCTGCTGAAGCAGGGTATCGAGCGCGCGGGCCTGGGCGAGGTTGCGCGGAAATCCATCGAGAATGAATCCACGCCCCGTGTCAGGCGCGCCCAGACGCTCGCGGATCATGCCGAGCACGATCGAGTCCTCGACCAGCCGGCCGGCGGTCATGGCCTCCTTGGCCTGAACACCGAGCGGCGTGCCCTGAGCCACGGCGGCGCGCAGCAGATCACCGGTGGATACCTGCGGAATACGATGCTGCTCGACCAGCCGCTGTGACTGTGTACCCTTACCCGAGCCTGGGGCCCCCAACAGGACGATGCGCATGAGCAGGACAGTCTTCAGCGTGAAAGGTTTTCCACCATACCGGGGCGTCACGGATGGGTCAAACGCAGCACACGCCGGCCGGCGCTGCGCTATCCTTGACCCCGACTCAGCCATTGACGAGCGCGGGGCCCCGTCATGAAGAATTCCGGAAAGAGAAACGCCTTCTACGCCCAGTCGGGCGGCGTCTCTGCTGTGATCAATGCTTCGGCGTGCGGCGTCATCGAAACCGCGCTGCGCCGAACCCGGCACATCGGCAAAGTGTACGCCGGGCGCGACGGCATCATCGGCGCGCTCACCGAGGATCTGATCGACATCGGGCGCGAGAGCGCCGCCACGATCCGCGGCCTGCGCCACACGCCCGGCGGAGCGTTCGGCTCGGCGCGCTTCAAGTTGAAGAGCATCGAGCACAATCGCGCCGAGTACGAGCGGCTGATCGAGGTGTTCCGCGCCCACGACATCGGCTACTTCTTCTATAACGGCGGCAATGACTCGATGGACACCGCCTTGAAAGTCTCGCAGATCGGTCAATCGCTCGGCTACCCGGTGATCTGCGTCGGCGTGCCGAAGACCGTCGACAACGACCTGCCGCACACCGACTGCTGTCCGGGCTTCGGCTCGGTGGCGAAATACGTGGCCGTCTCGACCCGCGAGGCGGCTCTCGACGTGGCCTCCATGGCGCGCACCTCCACCCGAGTGTTCGTGTTCGAGGTAATGGGCCGGCACGCCGGCTGGATCGCCGCGGCCGCCGGACTCGCCGGCCGCAAGCCGGGCGAGCCACCGCACATCATCCTGTTTCCCGAGATCCCCTTCGAGCCGGAACGCTTTCTCGAGCGGGTCAAACAGTGCGTCACGGATTACGGCTACTGCGTCATAGCCGTGTCGGAGGGCGCCGCGTACCCCGATGGGCGATTTCTGGCGGAAGCCGGCACCCGTGACGCGTTCGGCCATGCGCAGCTCGGCGGCGTCGCGCCGGTCGTCGCGGACATGATTCGGCAGCGGCACGGCTACAAGTATCACTGGGCCGTGGCCGACTACCTGCAGCGCGCGGCGCGTCACGTGGCGTCCAAAGTCGACGTCGAACAGGCTTATGCGGTCGGCAAGGCGGCCGTGGAGCTCGCCCTCGAGGGTCACAACGCGGTAATGCCCACCATCGTGCGCAAACGCGCCAAGCCCTATCAGTGGACCATCGGCCACGTGCCGCTCGCCGAGGTCGCGAATCGGGAAAAGAAGGTCCCGCGCGAATACATCACGGCGGACGGATTCGGCATCACCGCCGCGTGCCGGCGCTACCTGGAGCCGTTGATCGCCGGAGAGGCCTATCCCCCCTACCGGGAAGGACTCCCTGATTATGTCCGCATCAAGGGCGCGCCGGTGCGCCGCAAGCTGAAGACGATCTACCAGATCTGATCGCGTGGCGCCCGGCATGCGAGCGGCCGCCGCGGGCGCCTGATTTGCTATAGTTTACGGTCTTTGCACGTCATTTTTTCGGGGGGAGACGAGCTGATGAGTGTCAATCTGTGGCTTTGGACCGCGATCGCGGCCGGTGTGCTTGCCGTGGTGTACGGCGTATTCTCGACCGCGGCCATCGTTCGCCTGCCGGCGGGCAATGCGCGCATGCAGGAGATCGCGGCCGCCATACACACCGGCGCCAAGGCCTATCTGAATCGTCAGTACACCACCATCCTGCTCGTGGGCATCGTGGTGTTCGTGATCCTCGGCATCTTCCTCGGCTGGCCCACCGCCGGCGGATTCGGCGTGGGCGCACTGTTGTCCGGCGCGGCCGGCTACATCGGCATGAACATCTCCGTGCGGGCTAACGTGCGAACCGCGCAGGCCGCCACGAAAGGCCTCAACGCCGCTCTGGCGGTCGCCTTCCGCGGCGGCGCCGTCACCGGCATGCTGGTCGCCGGTCTGGGGCTGCTCGGGGTCTCCGGCTACTTCATGATGCTGCGCCATCTCATCGGCGAGCAGCTGGCGCTGCACGCCATCGTCGGGGTCGCTTTCGGCGGCTCGCTGATCTCGATCTTCGCGCGCTTGGGCGGCGGCATCTTCACCAAAGGGGCCGACGTCGGCGCCGACCTGGTCGGCAAAGTGGAAGCCGGCATTCCCGAGGACGACCCGCGCAACCCCGCGGTCATCGCCGACAACGTGGGCGACAATGTCGGGGACTGCGCCGGCATGGCGGCCGACCTCTTCGAGACCTATGCGGTGATCGTCGTGGCCACGATGGTGCTCGGCGGGCTGTTGTTCGGCAACAAGGGGACCGGCGGCGGGATCAACGCCGTGGTCTATCCGCTCGCCCTCGGCGCCATGTCGATCGTGTCGTCCATCCTCGGCACCTTCTTCGTCTCGACAAGAGAGGGCGGCAAGATCATGACGGCCCTGTACAAGGGTGTCGTCGTGGCCGGCCTGGTCTCCGCGGTCGGCTTCTACTTCATCACGCGATCCCTGATGCCCGCCGGCGGCTTGGCGCTCTACGGCTGCTCGCTCATCGGCCTCGCCCTGACGGGCGCCCTGATCGTGATCACCGAGTACTACACGTCCACGGAGTTCAGTCCGGTGCGCAAGGTGGCGGCGGCCTCCGAGACCGGGCACGCGACCAACATCATCGCCGGCCTGGGCGTCTCGATGAAGGCTACGGCGGCGCCGGTGGTGGCGATCTGCCTGGCCATCTGGGGCTCCTACCAGCTCGGCGCGGTGCACGGCGTGGGCCTGTACGGCATTGCCGTGGCCGCCACCGCCATGCTGTCGATGACCGGAATGATCGTGGCGCTGGACGCCTATGGACCGATCACCGACAACGCCGGCGGCATCGCCGAGATGGCCGGCCTGCCGAAGGAAGTACGCGACATCACCGATCCGCTCGATGCGGTCGGCAACACCACCAAGGCGGTGACCAAGGGTTATGCCATCGGCTCGGCGGCGCTCGCCGCGCTGGTGCTGTTCGCCGACTACACCCACTACCTGAAGGCCGCGGGCAAGCTCGTCGCCTTCTCGCTGTCGGATCCGGCGGTGATCATCGGCCTGTTCATCGGCGGACTGGTGCCGTATCTGTTCGGCGCGCTTGCCATGGAGGCGGTGGGCCGGGCCGCCGGCGCGGTGGTCAACGAAGTGCGCCGGCAGTTCCGCGAGATCAAGGGGATCATGGAGGGGGAAGCGAAGCCGGACTACTCGCGCGCGGTCGACCTGCTCACGCGCGCGGCGATTCGCGAGATGATCATTCCCTCGCTGCTGCCGATCCTGATGCCCATCGTCCTGGTGGTGGTCATGAACCACCTGATGGGGCCCGGCGCCGGAATCCGCGCGCTCGGCGGCCTGCTGATCGGCACCATCGTGACGGGCCTGTTCGTGGCGATATCCATGACCACCGGCGGCGGCGCCTGGGACAACGCCAAGAAATACATCGAGGAAGGCAACTTCGGCGGCAAGGGCTCGGATGCCCACAAGGCCGCGATCACCGGTGATACGGTCGGCGATCCCTACAAGGACACCGCGGGACCGGCGATCAATCCGCTGATCAAGATCATCAACATCGTTGCGCTGTTGATGGTCCCGCTGCTGTAAGGCTCTGCGGCTCAGGCGCGGCCGGCGCGCGTCTGAGTCAGCACCGCGCTGACGAGCCGGTTGAGGCGCTCGCAATAAGCGGCGACCGGCTCGTCGGCTTCGGCCTGTTTCCCGATCAGCGCCAGGTGGATCTCGCACAGGCGCCGCTCAATGCGCTCATCGACCGTCATTGAATGCCCGATGAGCGCGCTCACGCAAGCGGTGATCTCGGCATCCAGCGCGCGCGCATCGCTGCCCGCGATCTCAACTCCGGTGAGCTCGCGGGGACAGCCGGCGGCCAGATGTTCGCACCAAAGACGGGCTAGCTGCATGGGCTTCTGGCGTCCCTACCGCTCGTTCTCATAATGGAACCGGGCGCTCTTCATACCACGCCCGAAACCAAGATGCACCGGGCATTTTGAGCGCGGCCGGGACGCGGTACGTTGGCTCTCGCCAACAGAATGTCCGCCAAATCCACGCTCGGCCTGGTAAGCGATTGATACGCAAGCGACAATTCGCGCCGTCTGACCGTTGCATTTCGGTCAAATGCGCATTGGCATGCCCACCGCCCGGACTCGACGAAACAGTAACAGACTGTTACTGTTCGCCCGTGCGGCTGCGGCCGCCCCGGAGGCGAGACCCGTGCAATCGGCCGAGCAGTTTCCCATCGTCAAGAGCGATGAACAGTGGCGGCGCGAGCTGACCGGCGAGCAGTACCGCGTGCTGCGCCGGCACGGCACGGAGCGCGCCGGCGCCAGCGAACTGAACACCGAAGACCGTGCGGGAGTGTTCCACTGCGCCGGCTGTGGTCAGGAGTTGTTCTCATCGGCCGGCAAGTTCGACAGCGGCACCGGCTGGCCCAGCTTCTTCGCGCCGCTGCCGGATGCGCTCGCAACACGTCAGGATCGCGGCCTGTTGATGCGGCGTACCGAAGTGCATTGCGCCCGCTGCGGCGGGCATCTGGGCCACGTGTTTCCCGACGGTCCGCCGCCAACCGGTCAACGTTACTGCATCAACGGCGTGGCGCTGCGCTTCGAGCCGCGGTAGAGGCGCACGACTCAGGCCGCCAGCGGCAAGGGCGTCGGGCGCGCGATGGCGTAACCTTGCATGTAGTCGACCCCCATGCGCCGCGCGACCTCCAGGGCGGCGCTGTCCTCGACCTGCTCTGCGATCACCTTGAAGTTCAGCTTGCGCGCCAGCTCGATCATGGCCGTGACCATCGCCTGATTGACGGCGTCGATCGCCAGGTTGCGGATGAACGAGCCGTCGATCTTGAGGTAATCCATCGGCAGGCTGCGCAGATTGGAGAACGATCCGACTCCGGAGCCGAAATCGTCGAGCGCGAAGCGGCACCCCATGCCGTGCAGCACGCCGACGAACCGGCGGGCGTGCTCGATGTTGGCCACCACCGCCGCCTCACTGAGCTCGAAGCACACCTGTCCGGGCGCCACGCCGGTGCTGTCGAGGCACTCGACCACGAACTCCATGAAATCCGGATCGGCGAGCGTCTGGCTGGAGATGTTGATCGCCACGCAGCGGTTTGACGGCACCGGCAACGCTCCGCGCCCAAGAGCCGTCAGCGTCGTCTGCACCACCCAGCGGTCAACCAGACCCATCAGGCGGTAGCGCTCCGCGGCGCGCACGAACTCGCCGGGCGCGATGCCGTTATCCTCCTCGTCGCGCAGGCGCACGAACACTTCCATCGCCGGCCCGCCGTCATCGCCGCCGTAAGCCGGCACGATCGGCTGCTGATACAACTGGAAGCGACTCTCCTTCAAGGAGCTCTGCAGCATCTGCAGCCACTGAATCTCACCGCTGTGGCGCGCGAGCGCCTCGTCGCGCGCCGAATAGACCGCGACGCGGCCCGAGCCACGCTTTTTGGCGACATAGCAGGCCGAGTCGGCCGCCGCGAGCAGCTCCTCGGGCGTGCCGCTGCCGCGCGAGATCTCCACCAGACCCACGGACACGCCCAGACTGAAAATCTTCTCGCGCCATACGAAACGGTGATCCGCGATCGCGCGGCATACGTCGTCGGCGATCTGGCGCGCCTTCTCCAGAGGACAACCGATCAGCAACATGCCGAACTCGTCGCCCCCGACCCGCGCCACCGTGTCACTATCGCGGACCGCATCGCGCAGCACCTTGGCCACCTCGCGCATCACGTTGTCGCCGGCAACGTGGCCGCTGGTGTCGTTGACGACTTTGAAGCGATCGAGGTCCAGACAGCACAGCACGTGCTGCCCGCCGCGCTGGGCGGTCTCGACCGCCTCCTGCAGCCGCCGCTCGAACTCGTGACGATTGACCAGGCCCGTGAGGGCATCGTGCGTGGCCTGATAGGACATCTGGCGCGCGATCCCGCGAAGCTCCGACACGTCGTGCAGCAGCACGAGCGCGCCGGTGAGCCGCCCGTCGGCGGTGCGGATCGGGGAGGCGGACAGCTCGATCGAGCGCTCGCCGCCGTCGTTGCGGACCACCAGAAGCGCGCGGCGGCCGAGATTGACCGCGGTACCGCTGGAGAGAGTCTGGCGCAGCGGCTCGGCCAGCAGCCGGCGGTCGCCTTCCTCCACCAGGCTCACCACGTCTTCGAAGACCCTGCCGACCGCCTGTCCCGGCGCCATCGCCGCCAGTCGCGCGGCCGCGGCATTGAGGTAGGTGACCCGTCCGTCGCGGTCGGTGGCCACGACCGCCTCGGAGAGCAGATCGAGCGACGTGAGATGCCCCGCGTCGCCTTCGCCACGCATGGAAGCCTCCGGTCTTGCGCCCAGCTCCTCCGGCAGCACCTCGGTGCCGGTCACCAGCAGCGCCGGACCGTCGAACTCGAAGGGGGAAATGAACAGCTCGAGCCGGGCCGCGCCCCCGGGAAGCGGCACATCCACTTCGTAACGATCGGCGGCCGGCTCACCCGCCAGGTGGCGGCGGATGTTCTCGGTCACGATTTCGGCGTACTCCGGCGCCACCCAAGCGGCGAGCGGCCGGCCCGTGATCTGCTCGGCATCGGTCCCGAGCAGCCGGGCGAGCCGGTGATTGGCGTATACGATGACGTCCCGATGCACCAGCACCGGCTGCTCCACGCGCTCGGCCAGCGCCGCGAAGCCGCGATCTTCGATCGACGCCGCCCGTCCCTCGGGCAACGACGGCGGGACACTCATCAATCGATTGACCGCGGCGATCAGCTCACCGAGTTCGGGGCCGCCGTGAGCGGACGCCTCGATGTGTTCGACAGGATGCCCGGGCGGCAGCCGCTCCAGCCGGTGCGCCAGCTGTTCGAGGGCTCGCCGCTCGACACGCCGCAAGCGTTCGGCACGCAACAGGAGGAACGCGGCCGCAAGGAGCGCCAGGAGGAGACAGAGGGCCCATACGATCGACATTCAGGTCAGCTTCCCTCGGGCGGCTGCGTCCGGGCTGCTCCGCAACGTAATTGATTATTTCCATACCGGGCACTGCCGGCAGCATAGCGCACCGCCCAAGGCGTTCTGGCGCTATTTCACCATATCTCGTCGCAAATTCGCTTGGCATACGGCTCGAAAACCCGCTATTTTCCTATACCCTCGGGAACCCCCGGGCAACCCATTGATTCAACCGGAGCCTTCACGACCATGCTGGCCGCCGACCCTCGCGAGCAGATGATCGAGCAACAAGTACGCGCCTGGGACGTTCTCGACCCGCGCGTCCTCGAGACCTTCCGCAGGGTGCCGCGCGACGCGTACGTACCGGCGCAATACCGCTTTCTTGCGCATGCCGACTTGGAAGTGCCCCTGCCCGGGGGTCAGCACATGCTCCGGCCGAGCGTCGTCGGCAGATTGCTGGCGGCCCTGAACCTCTCGGGCAACGAGCGCATCCTCGAAGTCGGCACCGGCTCGGGATTCGTCACCGCGTGTCTGCGGGCCACCGGCGGCCCGGTGCTTTCGCTGGAGATCGTGCCGGAACTCGCCGACATGGCGCGAGAGAACCTCGGCAAGCAGCGCGTGCGCGGCGCCGAGGTCATCGGCGCGGACGCGCTGCGCCATGAGCTGACGGACCGCTTCGACGCCATTGCCCTGACCGCCTCGATGCCGCGCTACGACACCCGCTTCCAGGAGCACCTTGCCGTGGGCGGGCGGCTCTTCGTCGTGGTTGGAGAGGCCCCGGTGATGGAAGCGCGTCTGGTGCGCCGTGTCGCGAACGACGCCTGGACCACGGAGAGCCTGTTCGAGACCGTCATCGATCCGCTGGCGCGCTTCGAGCCTCCGGAGGAGTTTGTCTTCTGATCCCAGCGGCCTGAGTCTCCGGCCTGGTGCGGTGGACTCAAGTCGCATCACAAAATTCACCCCCGGCGTGCAACCTTGCAACGCCCGCTGTGTTTTAGGGACGCACATGCATACCAGTACACGTCATCGCATCCTGGCGCTTTGCGGCACGGCGCTGGCCCTGGGCTTCTCGGCCGCCGCCTCGGCCACGAACTTCCTACAGGTGTACCAGCAGGCCCGATTGAACGATCCGGCCTCCCTGCAGGCGCACGCCATCTACATGGCCGCCCGCGAGGCGCGCCCCGAGGCCTTCGCGGTCCTGCTGCCGCAGCTCACCGCCTCGGCTGGCGAGACCTGGGATCACACCAGCGGGGTGTCGTACAGCCTCGGCAACCGCTCAACCGGCGCCCTGTCCGCGCTGCGCGAGCCGTCCACCTCGAACACCACCGGTCAGACGTGGAGCCTGAACCTCAGCGAGAATCTGTTCTCCTGGACGGACTGGATGAACTACAAGGTCGCCGACCGCGAGGTGGCCCAGGCGCAGGCCACCTACGAAGCGGCGCAGCAACGGTTGATTCTGACCACGGCGCAGGCGTACTTCGGCGTCCTGGCGGCGGTCGACACCCTGCATGCGCAGCAGTCCTCGCTGAAGGCCCTGACGCTCGCGCTGCAGCAGGCCCGGGAGGAATTCAAGGTCGGCCTGATCCCGATCACCGACGTCGAGCAGGCGCGCGCCGCGCGCGACGCCTCCGCGGCCCAGGTGATCACCGACGAGCAGGCGCTCTCGGCCGCCGAAGACCAGCTGCAGGTGATCACCGGCCGGCTCTACACGACGCTCGCGGAGCCCGGTGAGAACCTGCCGCTCGTCACACCCCGTCCGGCCAACCAGCACGCGTGGGTACAGACCTCGCTGCAGCAGAACCGCACCCTCATCGCGACCCGCTTCGCCGCCGACGCCGCCGATTACAACGTGCGCGCCGCCTACGGCAGCGACATTCCCACGATCAGCTTGGTGGCGAGCCGATCCTACAGCGGCAACGACGTCAACCAGACGGTGTTCGGCCAGTTGTTCCGCGGTCTGCCCAATAACAGCGCGAACCGGCAGATTGGCATCGAGTTCTCCGTGCCGCTGTTCAGCGGCGGCGGTGACGAGGCGCTCATCCACCAGGCCGAGTACCAGTCGATCGCGGCCCAGGACGCGGTGGAGGAGGCCTCCCGCTCGGCCGTGCAACAGGCCCGCGACGCCTATCTCGGCGTCATCTCGGGAATCGCCAACGTGCGGGCGCTGCGCCAGGCGCTCGCCTCGAGCAGAATCTCCTACGTGGCGACGATGGCCGGCTACAAAGTCGGCACACAGACGGAAGTCGACGTGCTCAACGCGCTGAGCACGCTGGTCGCGGCCCAGACCAATTACGCCTCGAGCCGCTACAACTACATCGACAGCATCATCGCCCTGCAGTATGCCGCCGGCACGCTCCATCCGCAGGAGGTGGCCACCATCAATTCCTGGCTGACCAAGACCGTGCGCGTCGCACCGGGTCGGATCACTCCATCCGGGATGACGCCGCCGCCGACGCCGAAGAATCCGCCCCTGCCGATGAATCCTCCGGCGCCGAAGAAAAAATGATTCAGACCCTACCGGCGGTACGGCCGGTAGGATTTCTCCTCGACCAGACGCGAGCCGAGCGCGAGGTTGACGCGCCGCTTCACGGCCGCGCGCTCGTCGTTGACCAGGTAAACCGAGCGGGCAAGCTCGATGAATTCCTGATTGAAGGACCCGGCGGCCTCTTGGTCGCGAATCCGGTCCTCGATGTCCCACAGACGCTCGTTGACCGCCCGCAGCTCGCGCTCCTCGTCGGCGAGCTGCGCCCCGGCGCAGGCGTCGAGCCACGTCCGCTCGAGCAGCTCGAGCTCCAGGCGCACGTTGGCGAGCTTGGCGGAATCCGAGATGCGCGCCGTCTTGATCCTCAGAATGGTGATCTTGTCGAGCAGCTCGCCGGGGGAAACCGGGACCAGAATGTCCTTCATGCCTGGGATGCTAACAGCTCATCGAGCTTGGCGGTCACTTGATCCGCAACGATCAGATCCATCACCTCCGGCGCCTCGATCTTGGTCGTCCAGGGCAGCTCCTCGGGCGCGCAGCCGCGGAACCGGCGTGCGGCCTGCGCGTAAACGTCGACGCACCATGCGCGCGACCGATAGGGTCCGCTGCGCGCCGGATTCGTGGCCGCATACAGGCCGATCACCGGCGTCCCGACCATGGTGGCCATGTGCGCCGGGCCGGAATCCGGGCTGACCAGGGCGGTGGCGCGCGCCAGCAACGCCAGCATCTGCGGCAGCGTATCGCGGCCGATCTGATTGACGAGCGGCGTGCGCGCGGCGCGCTCGATCGCCGCGCCCATCGCGGCCTCGATCGGCGTGGGCCCACCGGCGAGGATGACCCGCATCCCGTGGCGATGCGCGGCATGATCGGCTACGGCCGCATAGCGCTCGGGCCGCCAGTTGCGCCGCGCGTGGCTCGAGCACGGGCTGATGACCAGCGTCGGTTGCCGATCGGGGATCAGGCCCGCGGCGTATGCGCGCGCGTCCTCCGGCAGAGGCAGGTCCCAGCGCAGGATCCGCTCGCCGATGCCCAGTGCCTCGGTGAATCCGAAGAAGCTGTCGAGAACGTGCTCGCGGGTCCGTGCGGCGATGCGGGCATTGGTGAACAGCCACTGCAGCTCGCGCGCCCGAGCGCGGTCGAACCCCAGGCGAACGCGCGCCGGAACGAACCCCGAGACCACGCTGGCGCGAAAGGATAGCTGCATGTGCAGCAGCACGTCGAAGCGCCGGCCGGCGAGCCGCGCGCGCAGCGCACGCAGCGACGCGAGTCCGGTGCGCTTCTCGACGGTGATAAACTCCACGCCGTCCATGAGCCCGATCAACCGCGCCTCCGCCTTGCCGATGACCCAGGTCACTCGGGTCTGGGGCCAGGCTTTCTGCAGCGTGCGCACGATCGGCACCGCGTGGCATGTGTCGCCGAGCGATGAGAGCCGCAGAATGCACAAGGAGCGCGGAGGTCGATCTGCGAGCAACATCGCGGCCGTCAGTTTGAGGAGTACGAACGAGTGAGCGCGAAATGGCCGCTGGGGCCGTGGGTCAAGCAGTTGAACCTCGCCGGTGGCGCCATGCTATACAACGCGGCGCTGGAGCGCAATTGTCAGCCCGGTTGGTTCGAGCCGGAGTTCTGGGCCGCGCAGGGTTGCCTCAGCGGCGCGGCGCGCGGCCGCGGCGCGGCGCACTTCATCCGCACCCCGGAGCGCGAGCTGGTATTGCGTCACTACCGGCGCGGCGGCGCCGTCGCCCGAGTGTGCGCCGATCGCTACGTCTGGCGCGGCGAGTGGCGCACGCGGCCATTCGCCGAATGGCTGCTCATGCATCGGTTGCACCGCGCGGGATTGCCGGTACCGGCACCGATCGCCGCCCGCTATCTGCGTGACGGCCGCGTCTACCGCGGCGACATCATCACGGAACGACTGGCCGGAGCCGCCGCGCTGAGTTATGCCCTGGGCCTCGCGCCCCTGCCGTTGCTCACGTGGATCGAGATCGGCCGCTGCATCCGGCGCTTCCACGATCTCGGCGTGTGCCACGCCGACCTCAATGCACGCAACGTGTTGCTCGGCGAGGAGGTGTATCTGGTGGATTTCGACCGCTGCCGGCTACGTTCCGACGGGCTGTGGCGGGATGGAAACCTGGTGCGCCTGCGCCGCTCGTTGGAAAAAGTGACTTATGGAATGCCCCCGGAACGTTTCACCGAGGCGGACTGGCACGCGCTGCTCGACGGCTACCGCTCGGCTCCCGCCGCCGAGCCGGCGCGGTCGGCGTAGTGCGATCGCTCTACCGGCTGGCCGTTTCCGTCGCCGCGCCCCTCCATGCGGCGACCCTCGCCCTGCGGGGGCGTACGGCTCCGGGCCGGCGAGTCGCGGAGCGGTTCGGGTTCGGCGCCCGCATCGAAGGGGCACCGCTGTGGATTCATGCCGCATCGGTGGGCGAAGTGCAGTTGGCCGCCACGGTGGTGCGAGCCCTGCGTGAGCGCTGCCCGTCGCTGCCGATTCTGATCACCGCGTTCACGGCAACGGGGGCGGCTCGCGCCGGCGGCCTCGGCCCCGATCTGTCCGTACGCTACCTGCCCTACGACCTGCCCGGCCCCGTGCGCCGCTTTCTCGATCGCGCGCGGCCCCGTCTGGCGATCATTCTCGAGACCGAGCTCTGGCCGACGCTCTACAGCGCCTGCCGCCAGCGGGACGTCGGGCTCGTGGTCGCCAATGCGCGCCTCTCGAGCCGGTCGGCGCGCCGCTATCGGCGCTTTGGAACGCTGTTCCGCGCGGCGCTTTGCGGGGTGCATGTGGCGGCGCAGAGCGCCGAGGACGCCGAGCGCTTCCGCGCCATCGGCGCCGAGCCCGATCGGACTCAGGTCATCGGTAATCTCAAATTCGATATCACGCTGCCACCGGACATCGCAGTCCGCGGCGGGCGTGTGCGCGAGCGTTATGCGCCGGACCGTCCCATGTGGGTGGCGGGCAGCACGCACGAGGGCGAGGACGAACGGGTCATCGCGGCGCACAACCGGCTACGCGAGCGGCTGCCGGGTGCACTGCTGGTACTGGCCCCGCGCCACCCGCAGCGCTTCGATGCGGTCGCCGCCCGGCTCGCCGAGCAGAATATCCCGTACGTGCGCCATTCTCGCGCCGCGCAACACCAGCGGGCCGGCGACGCCGTGGTCGTGCTGCTCGATACGCTGGGCGAGCTGCTGGACTTCTACGCGGCGGCCGACGTGGCCTTCGTGGGCGGGAGCCTCGTGCCCGTCGGAGGACACAATCTGCTCGAGCCGGCCGCTCTGGGGCGCGCGGTGGCCACCGGGCCGTTTGTGTTCAATGCGGCGCAGGTGGCTGATGTCCTGATTGAATGCGGCGGCGCGCGCGTGGTGCGCGACGCCGAATCACTGGCGGCCTGTATCGGCGCGTGGCTGCAAGATGCGCCCGAGCGGGCGCGCGTCGGAGGCCTGGGGCGCGCGGCGGTCGAGGCCAACCGCGGCGCGCTCGAGCGGCTCATGGCGCTCATCGAGCCGCTGCTTGCGACGGGTGCGGCACGATAACGGCCCTTAGAGGCGCGGGAGCGTGGCGAAGCAATGGGCGAGATGCCCGGTCCTGCGAGCGAAATCCTACCGCCTTCCGAGGCTGAAATTGGCATACAGCGCACCTGCCTGGCGCTGGATAGATCGAAGCAGCTGAGGCGCTGTCGAGAATGAGCCCGCCTCTGCTTGCGAAAAGTAGTTGACAAATTGCCTCATCAAGTTCTGTGTTGTCTTCGGCTTGGCGACCGGGCGGAGCTGACGACGTAGAACTGAGATATACGATCGCGCGCGCAAAAGGAGTATCCGGCGGGATGAGTTGCTGTCACGAGATCTTCGCGTCGCAATTGGCCGCTCGTTCGTCGGCGGGCACGATGCCGACCGGCTGAGCGGTGGCTTGCTCACAGCGCGTTGCCTGCAGGGGGCGCTCTGTATAGGAAGTCTCTTGACCGTGACATGTCACCGGGGTACGCTGAGGTCATGAAACCCTCAGAGGCCCTTGCAATGCACCGCGAGCGCATCCGTGCGATCGTGGCGCATTATGGCGGCGTGAATCCGCGAGTCTTTGGGTCCGTCGCGCGGGGAGAGGACACTGAGGACAGCGATCTCGACATACTCGTGGACGATCCCGAAGGTCACCGGCTCAATGTATTCGCGCTCGGTGGCATGAATTACGACATATCGTCTCTCATCGGGCGACCGGTCGATGTTGTACCTTCGGCCGATTTGCCTCAACGAATGCGCACTGAAGCGTATTCCGAGGCGGTGCCGCTATGAGGTCCAAGCAATTCCGGGATTCCGACTTACTGGAACACATCGCGAATCGCATTGTGCGGATTGAGCGGGCGACATCGGGCGTCGATCTCGCCGGTTTTCTCGGGAACGAGGATTTGCAGGCCGCCATCGAGCGATACATCGAGGTCATTGGCGAGGCTGCGGGGAAATTAGGCCAACATACTCGAGATTTAGCGCCGGATGTCCCGTGGAGCCAAGTGATTGGCGCAAGGAGTGTCATCGTGCACGGATATGCGGAGATAGAACCCGATCGAATATGGGATATCGTAAAAAGCCACGTTCCCTCGTTACAGGTCGCGGTTGGCCGATTGCGGCAACTTATCAATGAGAATGAGCGGCCAGAACCGCAGCGGCACGCGCAATCCGAGGAAGAACCGGATCGCCGCGAGGACCTCGACCGTTGAGCGGGCCGGCCGACAACTCCGCGGCGCGCCGCAAGCGCGCCGAGCGTGAGCGGCGCCGGAAGGCGGGCTTTGTCTTGCGGCAGATCTGGGTGCGACCCGGTGACTGGCCGCGCGTGAAGCGGTACCTGGATGCGCTCGATCGGCCCGACGGCCAGTGCCCCGGCCCCCGATGACATGTCGCCGGAAGGCGGGGTGACACTACCGGCATCCGTGGTGCTCCAAAATACCGGCCGCTCTTCCGCCCCTGTCGCGTGATGGGGGCAGCACGATGGGCACGATACATTTTGCGCGAAGCCGCGCCAGATGCTGTCACCGAGGTGGCCTGATCTTGCCGAGCAGATCCGCACAACTTTTGCCGAGCGCCGCAGGCGCGCCCCGCGCGCAGCAGCGTAATGCAAGGGCTGCGGCATCGAAACCTGCGGTCCCTGAATGAAGAATTTTGTCGATTCCGGCTGTGCGCGACACTTGCCGCGAGATTGGCGACACACCTCGACCGGTCAGGATGGCCTGGAATCACTGATCACTTTGCGCGCCATGCGCGATCAGCTCGGCGACGACCCCTGCCATCTTGTCGAGGATCTGACCAAAGCCTTCGGCAGCGCCTTCCTGCTCTTCCCTGGTGGCGGTGGGGTCGTTGCGTTTGAAGGTGAGCCGAGTTTTGTTGTCGCCGATTTCTTCGAAGAGAATCTCGTCGATGTTGCCTTGGCGGTCCTCGGAGGGGAAGCCGTAGTGTGACGGGTTGACGCGATTGCCGTCGGCGTCAGCGAAGTACCAAAGCCAGACGATCTTTTCGAGGGGAACGATTTCGAGGAATTCGCCGCCATTGTAGAAGTCATGGCCGTCGGGCGTGCGCATACAGTAGGTGAAGCGGCCGCCGACGCGCAGATCGATCCGACAGAGGGGGGAGGTGAAGCCCTTTGGGCCCCACCATCTCGTCACGTATGCGGGGTCAGTCCAGGCCTGCCAGACGAGTGCGCGCGGCGCATCGAAAACGCGCGTGATGATTTGTGCTTCATTGGCGGCGTTGCCGGGTGTGGCGTGGGCCGGCGCAGCGGGGCTTGGCGTGGCTTGTTCAGGCACGGTTTGTCTCCTCGCTTTTCATTTCGTGTAGGACTGCGTCGAGCCTGTCCAGGCTCTCCTCCCAGAGGCGGCGGAAGTCGATCGCCCAGTCGGCGACGGACTTTATGGCAGCGGGGCTGAGAGAGCAGACGCTCTCGCGGCCGCGCTTCTGCTTGACGACGACGTCTGCGCGGACGAGGCAGGTCACGTGCTTGGAGATCATCTGCTGGGAGAGATTGAAGGGCTGGGTGAGGGCGTGAATGGTGGCCGGGCCGCGCGTGAGCTTGTGCACCATGGCGCGGCGCGTTGGGTCGGACAACGCCGCGAAAGTCAAGCTGAGTTTATCCACAACCATATGGTAGTGTATGGGCGTTGCGATGTCCAATGTGCGGCACACAGGCGGATCTTGTTCTGCAAGCCGCCGCTTTGCGCTCGAATTGTCGAACCCGAAGGCAACTTTAGTCCCCATGGGGATCGGCAAACCCCCCGCCTTCACGCGGCCGCAAAGTCCATCAAATGGGTCGACGACGGTTGGGATGTACACACGAGGACATGGTGAGGTTCCGGGTGGCTTTTGGAGCTGAACGAAACGCGGCGAACGAGTGCGGGAGGACCGGCTGGATGCATGCGTGGATGGTCGGCCGAATGGCCGACGAACACCGGCTTGAGCCGTATCCCCGAAACCCTCGCCTTTGAGGCGAGGGTATGTTCATGGGCGCCCAGCGTTTGCCACCGGGGATCGCAGATGCACGCGTCGTCCCACCCGCTCGGTTGGCCTCATCGCCGGTGGCGCGCCGAGGCCCAGCCGGGGAACTACCGCGGCGGCAGCCATCCGCCGCCCGGGGAGCCCGGGAGAGGCAATTGCCGGCTGGGTTTATCCCCCACTGGTAGAGGGCAGGTTTTCTCGGCGCATGAAAATCAGGATTGGCGGCGCAGCGTGTACTCCGCGCCGCAGTAGGGGCATTTGGCCCAGCCGCTCTGCTCGATGGGCAGGTACACCCTCGGGTGGGAATTCCACAGCTTCATCTGCGGCATGGGGCAAGAGAGCGGCAGGTCGTCGGGACCCACCTCGTAATGCTGCTGAGCATTGGGCTGAATCAGGGGCTGCACTTCTGCGGCCATGTCAATTCCTTGCAAGAACGAAATCGCACGGTTGCCCATTATACCGGTCGCCGGGCGCGGCATGCGCCTAGGCGCCCTCGAAGGTCTCACGCCAGATGGCGCCCACCGCCGCCCGTTCGGCGGTGAACAGCTCCGCCGCGACGCGCTCCGGCCCGCCCTCGAGCGCCAGATGGTGACGGCAGGCCCGGTAGGCTCGATAGGCGCCGCTCAACGCATCCACCGTGGACTGCGGCACGAGGTTCGCGGACGCCACCGATTCGAGCTGGCGAATGGTGTCGGAGAACTCCGCCACCGGCGCGTACTGGCGTGCCCAGTTGAGCGCCCAGTATTGCGCGAGAAACTCAATGTCCGCGATCCCGCCGGCATCCTGCTTCAGGTCCATCCAGCCTTCCCCGCCCTTGGCGTGCTCGCGGCGCATTCGCTCGCGCATCGACCGCACGCTCGCGCGCAGCTCCTCGCGGCGCACGTGGAAGCGTAATACCTCCAGCCGGATGCGCTCGAATTCGGCGCACAGCGCGCGCGAGCCCGCCACCGCGCGTGCATGCAGCAGCGCCTGGTGTTCCCAGGTCCACGCCTCTTTGCGCTGGTACTCGGCGAACGCGTCGATTTGCGTCACTAGCAAGCCGCCCTTGCCGCTCGGCCGCAGCCGCACGTCGACCTCGTAAAGCCGGCCGGCGCTCGAGTGCACCGTCAGCAGATGCACGACGCGCTGCACCAGGCGCACGAAGAACAGCTGATTGTCGATCGGGCGGGCGCCCTCGGTCTCCTGGCGCTCGCCGCGCGAGTCGTGCAGGAACACCAGGTCGAGATCCGACCCGTAGCCGAGCTCGAGTCCGCCGAGCTTGCCGTAACCGACAATGCAGACCCGCACTGGACGGCGCTCTGCCCCGCAGCACGGAATGCCGAACTGCGCCGTGATCTGCCGCCAGCCGATCACGAGGGCGCGGTCCAGGATGATTTCGGCGATTTCGGTCAGTCGATCGCTGACGCGCATCACCGGCAGCTGCCCCGACAGGTCCGCGACGGCGACCCGGAATAGCGCGGCGCGCTGAAAGTGGCATAACGCCTCCACCTGCAGTTCCGGATCGTCTTCGGGCGCGCGGGCGAGCCCCGTATCCAGCTCGCGCTCGAGCGCGGCGCGCTCCGGCAAGTCCTCGAAGGCGCGCGCATCGATGAGCTCATCGAGCAGCAGCGGGTAGGCGCCGATCTGGCGCGCCAGAAAGTCTCCCCAGCGGCAGATCTCGACCAGGCGCAAGCGCGCCGCGGGGCTCTCGGCGAGCAGCGCGAAGTACGCCGAGCGCTTGCCCATGGCCTCGAGGATCGCCAGGATCCTGCGCAGTACCAACATCTGCTCATCGCCGGCCGCGATCGCCGCGGCAATGTCGCTCAACAGCGGCGGCAGCAGCGTCTGCAGGCGCCGCCGGCCCACCTCATCGAGCTTGCGCACCAGAGCGGAGGCGCGCAATTCGAGAATCTTCCGCGCCACCTCCTCAGCCCGCCCGATGCCACTCTCGGCGAGCGATTCCGCGAGGCTGGCGGCTTCCGCCGGATCTTCCCACACCCGGCCGAGATCGATGCGCACGCCCGCGCGCGGCGTCTGCGCGGCGCCGAACACCAGGCGTTGAAAGTGGCTGGCGACGCGCCGCCGATGCACATCGAGCGTGCCCATCAGCGTGTTCCAGTCCGGCTCGCCGACGGCCCGGGCGATGCGCTCGCGGCCGAGCGCATCGCCCGGCAGCTGGTGCACCTGACGGTCCGCGAGCATTTGCAGGGCGTTCTCGAGACGGCGCAGATAGCGATAGGCGGCGCGCAACTGCTCGCACTGCGCCTCCGGCAGCAAGCGCTCGCCGCCGAGCAGCGCCAGGACGGGAAGCAGCGCGGGATCGCGCAGACGCGGATCGCGGCCGCCGCGAATCAGCTGAAACGTCTGCACGATGAACTCGATCTCGCGGATGCCGCCCGGACCGAGCTTGATGTGCTCGGCCAGCTCCCGACGCGCCACTTCGCGCTCGATCAACGCCTTCATCTCGCGCAGGCTCTCGAACACCCCGTAATCGAGGTAGCGCCGGTAGACGAACGGCCGAAGTGTCCCGGTTTCGAGCTCGGCGAAGCGCTGCGCGCCGACGACCGGCCGCGCCTTGACGTACGCGTAGCGCTCCCAGTCGCGTCCGTGCAGCGGCAGGTAATCCTCCAGGAACGCAAAACTCGCCACCGGCGGTCCGCTGTCGCCGAACGGGCGCAGCCGCGTGTCCACCCGCAGCACGATGCCCTCGGGCGTCGGGTTTTCCAACAGCCGGATCATGCCCTGACCGAGTCGGGTGAAGAATTCCTCGTTGCTGATCGAGCGCTCGCCGTCGGTCTCGCCGTGCTCGGGAAAGAGCAGGACCAGATCGACGTCCGAGGAGAAGTTCAGCTCCCGGCCGCCGAGCTTGCCCATCGCCAGAACGACCAGCGGCTGCACGCTGCCGTCGGGTCCGCGCGGCTCGCCGAACCGTCGAGTCAGCTCACGCCGGGCATACTCGACGCAGACTGTGATGGCCGCGTCGGCGAAGTCCGAGGACTCCCCCAGGGTCTCTTCGACATCGGCCCAGCCGGCGAGCGCGCGCCACGCGATGCGCGCCAGTGCTCTGCGCCGCCAGCGGCGCAGGCTCGAAAGCATCCGCTCCTCGCTGTCGCCG
Source organism: Steroidobacteraceae bacterium (assembly GCA_027456605.1). Classification (GTDB taxonomy): domain Bacteria; phylum Pseudomonadota; class Gammaproteobacteria; order Steroidobacterales; family Steroidobacteraceae; genus 13-2-20CM-66-19. The sequence continues at coordinate 67,414 of DAIDUQ010000094.1, forward strand.
AGCGGCGGCGCCTGGCGCGCGGATTCACCCGGCTCGAGGGGACGCAGCAGTGCGGCGCGCGCGCGCGGATCGGCGAGCATCTCGGGATCCCGGACACACGCCTCGGCGAGGAACTCGCTGGCCGCAAAGACCTGGGGCAGGCTGTCCGCAAACTCTGGCGGTAGCGTGGCGAGAAGACCGGGCGCGGCCCTGCCCAGGGCCTCGATGTGCCGCTGAACGTAAGCCTCGAGTGCGGGACTCATCCCGGCATACAGCCTGAAGCGCGAGTCAAACGCAAGACATGCGTCCCGCTGTTGGATATGGACAACAACATGTCGCCGCGAAGCCAATGCCGCGCGCCGCACAATGTTGCCCGGACGCAAAAAAAAGCCCCGCAATTGCGGGGCTTTGAGGATTGCGCGGAATAGGGGGGTCTTGATCCGCGTCTTTCAGGATTGTCCCCGCTTTGGGGTCGGGCACAATCCCTAACCGATGTTGTCATGATAGCGATTCCGTCCTGCGGAATCGATACCTCTTTAGAGAGGGAGCTACATATCCATTCCGCCCATGCCACCGCCCGGCGGCATGCCGTGGCCGTGGTCCTCTTCCTTCGGCGCCTCGGCCACCATGACCTCCGTGGTCAGCAGCAGCCCGGCCACCGAAGCGGCGTTCTGCAGCGCCAGGCGCGTCACCTTGGCCGGATCGAGAATGCCGAGCTCGATCATGTCGCCGTACTGGTCGGCGGCCGCGTTGTAACCGAACGCGCCCTTGCCTTCCTTCACGCGATTCAACACGACGGCCGCGTCCTCGCCGGCGTTGTCGACGATCTGACGCAGCGGCTCCTCGACGGCGCGGGTCAGGATGCGCACGCCGACCTGCTGGTCCTCGTTGCGGGTCTCGACCTTCTCGATCGCCTTCTGCACGCGGATCAGCGCCACGCCGCCGCCCGGCACCACGCCTTCCTCGACGGCCGCGCGAGTCGCATGCAGCGCATCCTCGACGCGAGCCTTCTTTTCCTTCATCTCCACCTCGGTGGCCGCGCCGACCTTGACCAGGGCGACACCGCCGGAGAGCTTGGCGACACGCTCCTGCAGCTTCTCCTTGTCGTAGTCGGAGGTGGCTTCCTCGATCTGCTGGCGGATCGACTCGATGCGGGCCTTGATGTCGGCCTGCTTGCCGGCGCCGTCGATGATCGTGGTGTTCTCTTTCTCGACGACGACCTTCTTGGCCTCGCCGAGGTCGTTCAGGGTCGCCTTCTCCAGCGACAGACCGACCTCATCGGAGATCACGGTGCCGCCGGTGAGGACCGCGATGTCCTGCAGCATGGCCTTGCGGCGATCGCCGAAGCCCGGCGCCTTCACCGCGCCCACCTTGAGGATACCGCGGATGTTGTTGACCACGAGGGTGGCGAGCGCCTCGCCCTCGACATCCTCGGCCACCACCACCAATGGACGGCCGGCCTTGGCGACGCCCTCGAGCAGCGGCAGCAGCTCGCGGATGTTGGAGATCTTCTTGTCGACCAGCAGGATGTAGGGCTTTTCGAGCTCCGACGTCTGGTTCTGCTGGTTGTTGATGAAGTACGGCGAGAGATAGCCGCGGTCGAACTGCATGCCCTCGACCACCTCGAGCTCGTTCTCCAGGCCCGAGCCTTCCTCGACCGTGATGACGCCTTCCTTGCCGACCTTCTCCATCGCGTCCGCGATGGTCTTGCCGATCGACTCGTCGGAGTTGGCGGAAATGGTGCCAACCTGAGCGATGGCCTTGGAATCCTTGCAGGGCTTGGCGAGCTTCTTCAGCTCCTCGATCGCCGCGGCGACACCTTTGTCGATGCCGCGCTTGACGTCCATCGGGTTGCGGCCCGCGGAAATCGCCTTCATACCCTCGCGGATGATCGCCTGCGCGAGCACTGTCGCGGTGGTCGTGCCGTCGCCGGCCTCATCGGAGGTATTCGACGCGACTTCCTTGACCATTTGCGCGCCCATGTTCTCGAACTTGTCCTTAAGCTCGATTTCCTTCGCGACGGACACGCCGTCCTTGGTGATGGTGGGTGCGCCGAAGCTCTTCTCGAGCACGGCGTTGCGGCCCTTGGGGCCGAGCGTCGCCTTGACGGCGTTGGCTAGAACGTTGACGCCTTTGACCATGCGCTGGCGGGCGTCATCGCTGAATCGAACTTCTTTGGCTGCCATTGTGGGTGCTCCTCGCTTACTTGCTCTCGATCACGGCCATAAGGTCTTCTTCCCGCATCACAAGCAGCTCTTCTCCCTCGACCTTCACTTCCGTCCCGCTGTACTTGCCGAAAAGGACCTTGTCGCCGACCTTCACATCGAGGCCGCGAACTTGGCCGTTTTCAAGAATCTTACCGTTGCCGACCGCGATGATCTTTCCCTGAATGGGCTTCTCAGCCGCGGTATCGGGAATGACGATGCCACCCGGGGAGGTACGTTCCTCCTCCAGGCGCTTGACCATGACGCGATCATGAAGAGGACGAATCTTCATGGTGGACGCTCCTTACAAACCAATGGGTTAAATAGAATCAAAGCCGCGGCGGAGAAACTATTAGCACTCTAACCGCGTGACTGCTAATCATAGGTTCGAGCGCGTGGATTTCAACCCCAAAGGGGTAATTTTTTTGCTCCGTCGACTGTAGTCTCGGCCGGACCGGATGCGCGGCCCGTCGGGCGGCTCATGAACGCCCTCCGAGGCGGCTCGGTCCGCAGGCTCACGTCGGTTCGCGAAGCTGTGTAAAATACCAGCCAGGTGAAAGCCCCTATCGCCGAGAGGGCGGAACGTCAAGCGCGTGGAGCGGATCCGCGACGCCGCTCGGCCCAGCCGCGCGCGGCAAGTCCGACCGCCAAGAAGCGCGAACCGGAGGGAAGGTCCTTCGGGACCGAGGTCAGGCGGGTGCTGCCAGGAACAGCTCGACGCAGGGCCAAGTCTGGGCTCTGACTAACCCAGCTACCCGCTCGCTCCGTGGTGCCCGGAAAGGGGATGTGCCTTCCTGGCAACCGGGGACGCCGACCTCCTCGCTCTCAACCGTGCGATTACGCTGCCGACTTGGGAACCGTGAGTCCGCACGTCTCTGCTGCGGGAAGGCGGTTTCGTCGTACGCCAAGCCCGCACGCCGATTATACTGCCGTCTTCCCGCGGGAGTTCACCGAGGCAAATCTCGACTTGACACAGACGTCGTCCATCACAGGATCGCTGTTCGGCGGTGAAACCGCCTCGGGTACAGCGCTGGTTCAGGTTCTCTCGGCCAGCAAGCCGACGGGCAAGGCGCACAAGGAATTCCAACGCCTCATCAAGCGGATCGAAAGCTGCCGTGAGCGGATCGAGGCTTGGCGCAGCTACTCGATCCGTTACAACGAGCGGATTCTGCGGGAGCTGGAGCCGTTGCGCGCCGAGTTCGGTGCCGCTCAGCGGGAGATGGTCCTGCTGCTTGACGAGCTGCTCGCACGCCCAACGCCCGGCCGCCGCCTGTGCAAGACGGATCGGGCGAAGTTGCGCGAGTTGTTGCTGATGGTGCTCGACGATCTGATGATGGGTGACGCGGACGCGGAGCTGCACGCGCTGCGCGCCCGGCACGGCGGCGATTCGCCCAGCCCGGAAACCGGGGACGAGAGCGATGCGCTCCGCGGCTTTCTCAAGGACGTCCTGGGCTTCGAGTTCGACGCCGAGACGGATGCGAGCGCGGAAGAACTCCTCCGGGAGACACGGCGGAAGATGCAGGAAGAGGAGGATTCCGCGCCCCGAAGAGACCGCCGCTCGCGGTCGCAGACCCGCGGCCCGGGCGGCAAGGGCTCCGATACGAGCGATGCGGCCGCCGACCCAGTCCGGACCCAGCGCAGGGATGCCGCCGAAGAAGCCGGCCAATCCCTGCGGGACGTGTTCCGCAAGCTCGTGAGCGTCCTGCATCCCGATCGCGAACCCGATGTCCGCGAGCGCCAGCGCAAGACGCTGCTGATGCAGCGGGTCAACCAAGCTTATGAGAAGAGCGATCTGCTGACGCTTCTTACGCTGCAGCTGGAAATCGAGCAGATCGATGCCGCGCATCTGTCATCGCTGCCCGCCGAGCGGCTTGCGCATTACAACCACATCCTGCGCGAGCAGCTGAAGGAGCTGGAGGCGGAGCAGCGGCGCCATGCCGAGCCGTACCAGCTCGTCCTGGCCCCGGCGGGTCGCCGGAGCTTCACGCCCGCCGACGTCGACCGGCAAATGAGCGTTCACCTCGCCGAACAGCGCGCGGCCCTGCGGATGTTGCACGAGGACCTGGTGGCATTTCGCGATCCCGACCGGCTGCGCGAGCGCTTGGCGCGGGTCGAGCCGGAGCCCGCCTTCGAGACCCAAGATGAACTCGACGCTCTGGCGGAATTCCTGGAGATCGCGCAGCTCGCGGAGAGCTTCTCGGCTCCGCCTCGCCGCCGCCGCGCGACACGCTCTCGTGGCCGGGGCGGCCGATAACCAGAAGCGGACGGAGGCTCGCTTACGGCACCGTGAGGACGGGCTGCGCCAGCGCCTCGGTACGCCTCGCGGAGCTGGCTGCCTCGGCCCTGAACAACGCCGTGAACGTGCTGTCGGATTTTCATCTTCCGGTGGACCTCAGCTGAACAACCGGGAAACCGGGTGAGCAGAGGCTCGCGACGCCCACCGGCGAGGTCGATAATCAGCCCTGGCCCGTGGGAATCCAATCCACTGGAGCTCCGGTCTTGACCGCCACGGGTTGATGACAGGCAACCCGCCGGCCGCGTACGGCGCCGTGTCATCAGAGGCCACGTTGACGTCCTCCTCGTCCTCAGCCTTCTCAGGCTGCCGCTTTAGCGGAAAGGGCGAGGATTCCTTCTGCAAGACGGCGACGTCCCGCCGCGAGAATGTTCCGCGCCGAGTTGATGTCACGGTGATGAACCGCGCCACA
>DAIDUQ010000095.1:0-19045 GCA_027456605.1 Steroidobacteraceae bacterium
TGAAGTCAAAGTGCATCTGGCCCGCCTCGATCGTCTCACCGAAGTGAACGTTGCGCGCGCGGCCCGCGAGGCCCGGCATTTCCGTCAGCGCCAGATCATGAGTGGTGGCGAGGCCGAGGGAGCCGAGGCCGATCAGCGCGCGCAGCAGGCCCTCGGCGCCGATGCGTCGGTCCTTGGAGTTCGTACCCTGCAGGAGCTCGTCGAGTAAAAAAAGCAGCGGTGTGCCGGCCTCGGGGATCGACAGGATACGCCGCAACCGCAGGATCTCGGCATAGAAACGCGACTGACCCTCGCGCAGCGAATCACTCACGCGGATGCTCGCGCCGACGGTCATGATCGATAGACGCAGCGTCCGCGCACGGACCGGAGCGCCGGCCATGGCCAGCACCACATTCAGACCGACAGCGCGCAACAGCGTGCTCTTGCCCGACATGTTCGAGCCGCTTACCAGGACGACGGGTGTCGCCTTCGATAGCGCGAGATCGTTGCGGACGCAGCGATTTTCCGGCAGAAGCGGGTGGCCGAGCCCGTAGGCTTCGAAGGTCGGCGTCGCGAGGATTTCGGGGAACGGGTCGCCGGGGTGCTCATGGCGGTATTGCGCGATCGAGGAGAGCGCCTCGAAGCGCGCCGTCGCCTCGAGCCAGCCTTCGACGTGCGGCGCGTAATCGTGGCGCCAGCGCTCGGCGGTCCGGGCGGTCTGAAGCGGCAGGAGCAGCGGCACGTTCAGGAACCAGCGCACGAACGTCGAGCCCAGGCTCGCCTCGGCCACGGACGCGATCCACGCCAGTCGATTCAGCGCCGCCGATGCGGGCCGGCCGTTCGCGCTCAGGGTCGCCTGCAGCGTGCGCAGGGAAGGGGAATCGAACGGCTCGTGCTCGATGTGCCGCAGCAGCTCGGCGAGAGTTCTCAGGCCGCCGGCATCGTAGGCGCCGGTGACGGCGGTGTTGATCCGGCCGATCGCGGCGCGGAACCGGTAGAGCGCGGCCCATTCGAGCAGAATCAGCGCGATGGCCGGCGCCCACAGGCCGAGCGAGAAGGCGCAGATCAGCGCGGCGAGCAGCGCAGCGGGCAGTCCGGCGGCGAGCCAGCGCACTGCCGGATGCTCGAGATCGTTCCGCTCTCGAGACCATTCGAGAAGCGCCTGGGGGTTGGCGGCCGCCGTGGCGTCCACGGCGACCGAGGCGATGCGTTCACGCTGATCCAGGCGTGGCGCCAGGTCCGCGATCTCCCCGTGACGGCGCTGGATCTCGGCTAGATCGGCCGGCGCCAGCAGCCAGTCGGCGAGCTTGCGCGCGCCCATCGGCGTGCGCGCCGCGCACAAGAGCTCGAACAGGCTTCCTTCACCGAATACATCGAGATCGGACGCGTAGAGGTGTTGGCCGTCCTCGAACAGCGTGCCGCGCTCACCGGTGCCCGCCCAGCGATCCTCCAGGCGCGCCAGGCCGCGACGGTAGAAATCCACCTGGCGAGAGGCGTGGGCGAGCCGCTGCCCCGCCAGCACGTGGGCCGCGACGGCCGCCGCGAAGGCCAGTGCCGGCAGCGCGATCCACGCTGGCGTGAACCAATGGGCGTACCAGGCCATCCAAGCCATGGCCAGAGCGAGCGCGCCGAGCGAGAGCCGCACGGCGCTCAGCCGATTGCTCCGGCGCCGCAGGGCGGCGACGCGCGCCTCGCGCTCGGTCTGTCTTGCGGCGTAATGATCGTGCGGTGTCACGCACAGAGTATAGCGGGCCATTCGGTCGGCGCAGCCCCGCGCAGCGGCCTGTCCGTGAGCGCGGCGCATTGGTAGGATGCGCACCCCGCGATCCCGAGCGCACGCGCTCGCCGGAGCGTATCGGGGCGCGGGCCATCGATAACATCATGCGCAAGGGGTGGCGAGGAATGAGCGAGGAGAACACGCCGGTGGGCGCGGACGCAGCGTCCGGGACGCTTTGGGGTCATCCGCGCCAGCTGTGGATGCTGTTGGCGGTGACCGCCGGTTTCAACTATTCCTTCTACGGCTACCGCGCTTATCTCGCGCCCTATATCGCCGAGCATTTCTACGGCGGCCTGTCGGCCGCGGCGGCGCAGCGCCATGCCGATCTGCTGGCGAGCGGCTTCCTGGCGCTGCTGTATACGACGCCCATAGTCGGCGGCTACGTCGCCGACAAGATTCTCGGCGAGGCGCGGGCGGTGCGGCTGTCGCTGTGGCTGAACCTGGTCGCGCTGCTGCTGATGGCGCAATCGCCCCTGTTCGGCTTCGAGATCGGCATGGCGCTGTGCGCGCTGTCCGTCGGACTCAACATTCCGTTGACGGTGCTGATCGGGCGCAACTATGCCGATGATGACCCGCGCCGCGAGGGCGGGTATACACTGTTTTATCTGGCGGTCAATTTCGGCTCGTTCATCGCTCCGTTCATCTGCGCCGATCTGGTCGGTCACCGCTACGGGTATCGCTGGGGGTTCATCGCCGCGGCGGTCGGTGAGGCGATCGCGGCGATCATCTTCCAGCTGCGCGAGCCCAAGCTCGAGCCGCTGCTGCCGCGCACTCGGACCATGGCGGGGATGCGCGCGACCCTCGGGGTGATCGCCGGAATGGCGGTGCTCGTGGTGCCGACGGCGCTGTTGCTGTCGCGGCCGCGGATTCTCGGTTGGGCGATGTATGCGTTCATGGCCGCCCTGGTGATGTACTTCGTGGTCAGTTGCGTTCGCCGGCGCGACCGCGTGCAGACCCGGCGTTATCTGGCGCTGCTGCTGCTGTTCGGGGCGCTGGTGATGTTCTGGACGTTCAGCTTTCAGGGCGTGACGTCGCTGAACTTCTTCGCCCGCGACTATGTCAACGCGCCGTTCAACTACACGCTGTTCCAGTCCGCCAATCCCCTCTACATATTGCTGTTCGCGCCCCTGTTGGCGCTGTTGTGGCCGTGGCTCAGCCGTCGCGGCCGGGATCCGTCGACGCCGCGTAAATTCGGTATCGGCATCCTGCTGGTCGCGTTGAGCTACGGTCTGGTCGCCGCCGGCATTCACTTCGGAACCGCCGCCGACGGCAAGGTGGGCTGGTGGGTGCTGGCGGGATGCTACCTGCTGCAGACCATCGGGGAGCTGGCGCTCTCGCCGATCGGTTTCGGCCTGGTGGGATTGCTCGCCGCCAAGGAGGAAACATCGTTCGCAATGGGCGGATGGTTCTTCGGCAGCGCGCTCGCCTATCAGTTGGCGGGCCGGATCGCCACCCTCACGACCGGGTCGGGCACGAGCGCGTATTCCGGAATCGCCGATTACGAGCACGTCTACCTGTGGATGTTCGCGGCGGGGACGGTGGTCAGCCTGGGTTATCTGCTCGGCGCGCCGCAGGTCCGCAAGCTCATGCATGGTGTGCATTGAGCGTGCGGTGACGGCGGGGAGCGGACGGCGCACAATGGCGGCTGGATTGCTGGCGCGGAGCGGGTCGGTGGGCGGGGAGGTGTGCGCTCGATTCGGCGAATATGTCATCTCGGACGATCCGCGCCGGATCGATGTCCGGGCGGTGCATGCCTTTCTCTGTACCGCGTATTGGTCGAAGGGCATCCCGCTGGAGACCGTCGAACGCGCGCTGCGGGCGTCGCTGTGCATCGGGGCTTACGATGGCGATGGGGCGCAGGTCGGCCTGTGCCGGCTGGTCTCCGATTTCACGATCTTCTGTTATGTCTCGGACGTCTACGTGCTCGAAGCGCACCGCGGCCGTGGAGTGTCCAAGGCCATGATGGCCGCGGCGATGGGCCATCCGCGATTGCAGGGCCTGAGGCGCTGGCTGCTGGTCACACATGACGCGCACGGCCTGTATCGGCAGTTCGGGTTCAAGACGCTCGCTCACCCCGAGCGGCACATGGAGCGCATCGATTCGCAGATCTATCTGCGGACCGCGCCGCCGGAGGAGAAGGACGGCTGATATGGCCCGCTCTTGTCAATCGGGGCGCGCCCCGGTCCGCCCCGTGATTTCGCGAATCGTGGCACAGTTCATGGCGAGCGCCCTCGCCCCGGGGTAAGCAGCACAGGATCATGCGTGCATCATTCTCCTTCATCGGCACGATGCTGGTCGGCTCGGTCGGCTGGTGGATCGGGGCATACGTGGGTTTCGGCACCGCGTTCGTGCTGAGCACCATCGGCAGCGGCTTCGGCATGTACTGGGGGCGCAAGCTGTTCGACCAATGGCTGGGGTGACGGGGCGCTCGGCCGGACCGCACGAAACGCGCTATCGAGCGTGACGGGCCGCAGGAGGCGAAGCGGCCGGCGCGTCGTCGCGCGCCGGCTCGAGCAGCTCCGGACCGTCGTTTTTCGGGCTGTTTACCCGGGGGCTGACGCGATAGGCGCGCATCCGCCGTGCCGCATAGGCGCGCAGCGCCGCGTGGGCCTGCGGCGCGCTGCCCTCCAGCCAGAGGTCGAATTCCGCTGGCGCGAGGATGGCGGGCATCCGTCCGGGGTGCGCGCCGGTATTGTGAATGCCGCGCAGCAGTTCGTTGGCCGGCAGCGTCACCAGCGCACAGCTGTCGATCACCGAGCCATCGGCGGCGGTACTGCGATCCCACAGGCCGGGAAAGCCGAAGACCTCGTGATCGGTCAAGTGAATGAAGTACGGCTGTTTGCGGCCATCGGCCTCGAGATGCCACTCGTAGAAGCCGGCCGCGACCTGAATGCAGCGCTGGCCGCGCTTCCATGGCCCTCGCCACACCGGCGCGGTCTGGAGCTTCTCGATCGTCGCGTTGATGGTGGAGTACTTGGTCGGCACGCCGTGAGCGAAGAACGGGATCAGTCCCCAACGCATCATGACGCCCTCGTGGACGCCCTCGGCCACACGTACGACCGGCACGGACTGTGAGGGTGCGACGTTATAGCGCGCACTAAACGCCCAGTGGATACGGCCGAGGCGCAGTTCGCGTTCGAACTTGGCCTGTTGCGCAAGAATATAGCGTCCGCACACGCATTCACTCTAGCCGACCAGCGCCTCCGGTGCTACGGGCAGGGTGTGCTCGGCACGGGTGCCAGAGGATTCAATGCGTTGCGTCATCCAGTGCCGGAACGCAATGAGGACTGCGTGGACAGCACCGTCTGGAACGCGGAAAGCTACCGGCATGGCGTTGCCGCTGACCTCCACGACCCGACTTGCCGACCACCGCGACGCCTTTGTGGAGCTGCGCTGCGGCGCGTGCGCTCACCAACGCGAAGTCCGTGCGGACGCGCTGGCGAGAATGCTGGGGTGGGAGACGCCACTGATGGCGCGCATGGAGCGTTTCCGCTGCTCGCGCTGCGGCGCGCGCCGGGTCGAGATCCGTTTCGGCTACGTGCGCAGGCCCCGGGGTTGGGTGTCGCATTCGTGATGAGCCCTGCACGCCAGGAGGCCGCGGACCATTGGGCCGAGCTCCTCGGCGGTTCGCTGCTTGCTGATGAATCCGTTCGCACCGGCCTCGGTGGCCCTCGTCCGGTAAACGTCGGTATCGCTTCGGGAGTGGATGACCACGGGAACCGCTGGCGCAACGTGGCGGATATGCCGTGTCGCCTCGATGCCGTTCATGCCGGGGAGGCCGATGTCCATCACCACCACGTCAGGCGGGTCGACAGCAATCTGCTCGAGCGCCGTCTCGGCGTCCCGGACCGCTGAGATGCTCAGGAACCCGTCAAACGCCGGGTCGCGATTCAGCGTGCCGAGCAGCAGCTCGATGACGGTTTTGCTCGTCGGGGCGTGGTCCTCCACGATCAGGATACGGAATTCGCGTCGGTGGCCGGTAGGCGGCTCGTCCGGATTGCAAGTCGTCATCGTCAAGTGGCCGGCTCGTGTGTTTCGGCTGCAGTCCAGCACGCGTTCGACCTTGGGTCTGTAAGGAATTCTCGACGACCGCGCTATTCCAGCGGCGTCAGGCCATGCAGGATCGCGAACTTGATCAGGCCGGCGAGATCCGTGACTTGCAGCTTCTGCATCAGCCGGCTGCGGTATGTATCGACGGTTTTGGGGGACAGACCGAGAATCCGGCCGATCTTGGCGCTCGAGCACCCGTCACAGACCAGTTTCAGGATCTGCCGCTCGCGGTTGCTCAGGCTGTCGATGGGCCTCGCGCCGCGTCGGTTGCTGATGCTCTCGGCGACGATCTCGGCGATGCGCCCGCTCAAGTGCCGTCGTCCGAGATGCACGGCCCGGACGGTCTCGGCGATTTCACGGCCGGCATTCTCCTTCAGCAGATAGCTGCGCGCGCCGGCTTCGAGCGCCTGCATGACGTGCTGGGCGGAAGAGTGCATCGATAGAATCACGATCGCCATTGTGGGACGCGCCGCGAGAGCCTGGCGCGTCACGGCAATGCCGTCGAGCTCGGGCATGGACACGTCGAGGATTGCGACGTGCGGGCTCAGGGCGAGAATCCGCTCGATCGCCTGATGACCGCTCGCGGCCGTGCCCACTACCTTGATGTCGGGAGCCGATTCGAGAATTGCGACGAGCCCGTCGCGCACGACCGCGTGGTCGTCAGCGACGAATACGCTGATGCGGCTTGAGGGCACGCGATCAGATCCGCGCGGGTTCGGCCGGCGGGAGGATCGTGACGATCACGCCGGTGCCGCCGCCCGGAGTGGCATCCACCGCGCAATGCGCGCCGATGAGCTCGGCCCGCTCGGTCATGGTGAGCATGCCCATGCCGCCATGATGCCTCAAGGCTGGATCGAAGCCGAGGCCGTCGTCGCGAACCTCGAGCCTCGTGCCTCCGCCGGCGGGCTCGAGCGTGATGATCACCTGCCGGGCGCGAGCATGCTTGACGACGTTGGTCAGCGCTTCCTGCGCGATTCTGAACAGGGCGATCGCCGTCACCGAAGTCAGCGGTGGCTGGGGCTCTTCACCCCGCACCGTCACTGCGAACCCGGCGCGTTCCGCCACACGATCGGCATGCTCGCGCAGCGCGGCCAGCAGTCCGAACTCGTCGAGGCCGGGCGGACGCAGCTCTGCCATCACATTCCGCAGGCGCAGCGCGCAGTCCTCCAGCAGCTTCTGCGAATCATCCAGCCGCTGGGCGATCGCCCCAGCGAGCGGCTGGCCGAGCTTGCCGCGCAGGATGGTCAGATTCAGGCCGACCGCGCCGACATCCTGTGCGACCGAATCGTGCAGCTCCCGCCCGAGGGCCTGGCGCTCGGTCTCCTGGATCTCGAGCACCTGGCGCGAGAGGGCCTGCAATCGCTGCAGGTGCGCGTCGCGCGCCTGTTCCGCAGCCATGCGCGCGCTGATGTCGACGCCGACATCGATCAAGAAATCCTCGCCCGCGAATCTCAGCCGCCGGCCGGTGAACAGATAGGGAATCGCGCCGCCCGAACGCGTCACGAACGGTACTTCGATCGAATTTTCGCCCTGGCTGAAAACCTGCTCGATCCGCTCCCGGACCCTCGCCCTGTGCTGCGATTCGATGAAATCCAGCGGGTGCATGTGCTGCAGCTGTTCGGCGGTGCAGCCGGTGACCTCGAGGAAATTGCGGTTCCAACGGCGATACCGGCCGTCGCGGTCGAGAAAGTACACGACGCCGGGCATGCTCTCCATGATCGCCTCGGTGAAGCGCTGCTCGCGCCGCAGCGCCTCGATCGACTGAATCTGCGCCGTCACGTCGCGGTAGCTGCCGATGTAGTGCGTCAGACGCTCCTGCGCGTCCCGCACCGCCGAGAGGCTCAGCCAACAGGAGATCTCGCGTCCGCCACGGCCGAGGTTCACGATTTCCCCGGTCCAGCGGCCCTGGGTGCGCAGCGCCTCCCACATCGACTGGAAATATGCCGAGTCGTGGCGGCCCGAGGCGAGCAGCGCCGGATCGCGCCCGAGGAGCTCCTCGCGCCGGTACCCGAAGAGCTTCTCGAACGCCGGGTTGATGAGCGCGATCCGGTTGTGCGCATCCGTCACCATCACCGCCGCGACACTGTTCTCGAACGCGCGTTCGAGGACGGCGAGCTGCTTATCCTGCCGCTCGGCGCGATCGAGGGCCGCTTGCAGCGCGGTTCGGGTGCGCAGCATTTCGATGCACACGGCGAGATCGTCGCCGAGACGCCGAAACTGCTCGAGCTGCTGAGCGTCGACCGCTGTCTTGCGCTCGGAGTAGACGCTCAGCATCATCGCCAGGGCGCCACCCGGCAGGCATATGGGCAGGACGAACGAGGAGCGCAGACCGAAGGCGACGGCTCGGGCGCACCACGGGCTGAAGCGCTCGTCGGCCGTCAGATCGTCGTTGAATTGCACCTCGCCGGTGCGAATGGCGCGGCCCATCGGTCCATTGCCGAGCGGGGAATCGTCCCAGGTGACGGCGAGTCCCTCGATGTAACCGATGGCCTTGCCGGCGGCGGCCACGACCCGGACCGTGCGCCCGGACGTCTGCTCGGCGATACAGACCGTCGCGAGCGCAAACGGCTCCGCCGTGCTCAGCGCTTCGCAGATCGACTGGTACAACTGCGTTTCGCTTGTAGCCCGCACGAGCGCGTGGTGCGCGTCATTGACCGCCGCGAGAACCCAATTGAGCCGCTCGGCGGCATTGGGGCGCGTTTGCTTGCGCGTCGAGCGCTTGGTCGTGCTGCGTTCGAGCAAGAGTGCTCCCTCGGCACAGGGCAGCCGCCGCAGGATGGTCCGCAAAGCGTCAATCTAGCGCGCGACCCGAACCGGGTCAACGCAGGCGGCGGTTGCCGCTCAGGAGGGCTGTGACGCGGCCGTGCTCGGGGCCGACGCTTCGCTCAGCAGGCGCATCAGGTCCGCCAGCGGCTTGGGACGGCTGAACAGATAGCCTTGCGCGATCTCGCAGCCGATGCTCGTGAGCAGATCACGCTGGAATGGAGTCTCCACGCCTTCGATCACCAAGTCCACCCCGAGTCCGCGCGCCATCGAGACGATGGCCTTCAGAATCGATACGTCGCCGGGCGCTCCGGGACGCAGATGCCGAATGAAGCTGCGGTCGAGCTTGAGTTTGTCGACCGGTAAATGGCGCAGGTATTGCAGCGAGGAATAGCCGGCACCGAAATCGTCGATGGCGACGCGTACACCGAGCTGACGCAGCGCGGAGAGCGCGTGTGACGTTCCGCCGGTCTGTTCGATCAGGACCGTTTCGGTCAACTCGAGCTCGAGCATGCGCGGATCGACGCCGCTGTCGGCGAGCGCGTCTTGCACGGTCCGCAGGAAGGCGGGGTCCGCGAGCTGCACTCCGGAGACGTTTACCGCGATCCGCGGAAGCGGCAGTTCCGCGGCGCGGCATCGGCGGGCGGCGAGTAGCGCATCGCGCAGGATCCACTCGCCGAGCGGGCCGATCAGGCCGGATTCCTCGGCGATCGGGATGAAGCTCTCGGGCGTCTGTATTCCGAACAGCGGGTGGTTCCAGCGCACCAGCGCCTCGGCCCCGAGCACGCGCCCGGTGTGCAGTTGCACGATCGGCTGGTAGTACAGCTCGAATTCGCGTCGCTCGATCGCGCCGCGCAGGGACTGCTTGACGATGACCTGCGTGCGCAGTTGATCGTCGATATCGCTGCTGTAGAGGCTGATGCCCGGCCGGGCCGCGCGTTTGCAGACGTGCAGCGCGATGTCGGCGTGTTGGGCGAACTCCGTGGCGCTGCGCGCTCCCGCTGAGGCCGGCGGTCCGGCCGTCTCGAAGCAAAGCCCGATTCGCGCCGAGAGGTTGATTGATCCATCGGCGAAAGAGAAGGGTGTCGAGAGCATGGCCGCGGCGGCGGCGGCGATCTGCTGCGCGCTGTCCTCGGACTCGGCTCCCGTGCCGAGCACGGCGAATTGATCCGCCTGCATCCGGTAGGAGCGGCTGCCGGCTGGAAAGGCGGTGTGCAGCCGCGCGGCGATCAGCGTGAGGATCTGATCGCCCTTGGCGATGCCGTAGGTGTCGTTGATTTCGTGAAAGCGCACGAAGTCGACCATGAACAGCGTCGCGGACCGGCCGCTCGCGCGCGCGCCGTGCAGATAATCGGCCAGCTCGGCGTGGAATTTCCGCGCGTTCGGCAGCCGGGTGAGCGGATCGTGGTCGCGCAGGTAATTCAGCTCCGCTCGGGCGGTCTTCTCCGGCGTGACGTCCAGTGTCACCCCGTTCCAGACGATGTCGCCGTTCGCACGCCGCACCGGTCGGGCGCGCGAGCGCAGCCAGCGCGGCTCACCGTCGGGCCTGTCGATGGCGAACTCCAGATCGACGCTGGAGAGCGTTTTCGCCGAGCGCCGCAAGCTCTGCATCACTCGTGGGCGGTCTGGCGGCAGCGTCAGGGCGAACAGTTCGAGCGGCTCGAGCGGCGCGTCGGGGTCGAAGCCGAACAGGCTTGCCGCAGAGCGCCCGAGGTAGGTAAACGCCAGGTGTCCGTCGGCGTAGCGGGTGAGCTGGTAAATGAAGCCGGGTACGGTGTCGGCGATCCCATCGAGCATCTGCACGAAGTGGTCGTGCGCCTCTTGCGTCTTGTGCCGCAGAGTGACGTCGGTCAGCGTGCCGGCAAAGGCGACGATCCGTCCGTCGGTGTCGCGCACCGGTGAGATGGCCACCTGATTCCAGAACGGCGTACCGTCCTTGCGGTAATTGAGCAGCTCGCTGCGCACCGGATCGCCCGAGCGCAGCGCCGCGCCGATCCGTGCCACGGCCGCGGGGTCCGTGTCCGGTCCTTGCAGGAAACGACAGTTTCGCCCGAGCACTTCGTGCTCGGCGTACCCGGTGATCGCCAGCAGCGCGGGGTTGACGCGCACGATCGGCTGATCCGGGTGCGTCGCATCAACATACACGATACCGCTGTCGGTGGCCTCGATGATGGCCGTATGCGGCAGGGCGGGTACCCGATCACTGCATCCCTCGACACCCGAGAGCGCGAAGAGCCGTGACCGGGGCAAACGCTGCGGATCGATGCCATGGCACAGGAAGTCCAGGTGCAACCGGCGCGCAAATTCCGTGTCGGCCTCGGTGGCGCACTCGCGGCTGAGCAGGGCGATGCCCGCGGCGCGCAACGCATCGCATCGCCGGCGAAGCTGGAGCGGATCGGTGCGGAAGCCGTCGGCGAGACCGTCGGCCGGCAGTGCTATCAGACCCAGTCCCAGAGTCTCGAGCCGGGGCGAGAGCGCGGCGAGCGATCCGAGGGACAGCGCGAGTTTCTGCGCGAGGGGGCGCAGCGACTCGAGCATCGCGACTAGCCTCTCATGCGCCAGATCCGGGGGCGGCTCATCGAACATCAAGATCAGACGCTCGCGCACGGCCACGCGCAGTTTGCGGCAGGCGGCCAGAAACGCCGCCGCGCGCTCGGTGTCATCCAGCAGCGCATAAGGCACTGGTACGATATAGGTGTGGACGGAACCGGCTCGCAGGTCGCGGCGAATGGTGGCCGTGACCCGCTCCAACAGGCGGTGAGCGCCGCTGCCGCGTCGCGCGGCCGGCAGCACCAGCGAGAGGGGCAGTGATCGCCCGGACAGATCCGTCACGGGTCGCGAGCGCATTGAAGTCTTCGCGCCGTAGGCGATCGGTTTCAGGGAGCGTGGTACGCGTCCCGCCTTCCGCGCCATGTGCAACGTGAGCAGGTGCAACGGCTGTTCCACGGGAGCGGCGAGGCGCGCCAGCGTGACCTCGACCAAAGCCAGGGATCCGCTCGAACCCCGTATCCGCACGGACCGGGTGAGGCTCCGGCCGACTTCGAGTGGCAGCTGGCGCAGCTCCGGGTCGCTGTCCCAGCCCTCCATGCCGAGCAGCGTCAGACAGTGCGTGTCCGCCGGTCCGTCGACCGAGCGCTTCAGCAGAGCGCAAAGGGTCGCATTGGCCGCCAGGACGCCCAATGCCTCATCGAGAATCGCCGCGGGCGTGGGCAGCGCCGAGAGCAGCGCGCTCAGCCATTGCTCGCTCGGCAGGTCGCCGAAGGCGTTGGTCACCAGCGCTTCGGCCAGCTCCGCGTCGGACTCGATCTTCGGGCTCAAATTCATGCGCCAAACCTTGGCTCCGGACCTTATGAGGCCCATGCATACGGTTGCAGCGGAAGGGGGTTTCTCCCGGTTGCAATAATCTGACCGGCGCAATGGCCGCGATTTCGACAATCGCCAGGATAGGCGCGGTGCGCCGGCTACGATGCCGGGAAAAACGTATGCGCACAGTGGGGAATTCTTGATTCTCGGCTCTATCGATCGGGCGCCGTCCGCCGGCGTAGCGTCCCGAGCCGGCGCGCTCAGCGTTGCCGGCCGCGCCCTTGACGCTCGACCACTTGCGCGAGCGCCCCGAGCTCGGCGGCGATCTCGGCCAGCAGATCATCGCTCGAGACGAGTCCGATGAGACGCCCGTCGCGCCCCAGAACCGGCGCGCGGCGCACGTCGCGGGCGCGCAGCGCGCGCAGGGCGTTGGTCAAGGTTTCGTCCTCATCGAACACGAGCGGATCGCGCGTCATGACGGCGGACACGCCTATCGCGCTCAGGGCCCCGGAATGCCCGAGACGGGCCCGCACGATGTCGCGGTCGGTGAGGATGCCGGCAACCGCCGGCTCACCGCTGTTGCCATTGGTCACGATGACCGCGCCGACGCCGAGTTCCAGCATCTTGCCCGCCGCTTCCTCGAGCGAGGCGCCGATTGGGACGGTGACGGCCCCACGGGTGCAGATTTGACCGATGCTCATGTCGCGGACCTCGGCGGACATTGGGGCACGAGGCGCGTGGGCGCGCCATACGTACCAGTGCGGATAGGTCAATTGACGCACAGGTGCAAGATTGGTACTCATGGAGGCCTGTCATGCGGATCGGCGATCTGTGTACGCGCGAGGCGTATTGTGTTTCGAGCGACGCGCCGCTGCTCGAAGCCGTGCGCGAGATGCACCGGCGGCACGTCGGCGCGGTCGTCGTGGTCGGCCGGGGCGCCGCAGCGGGGCGGCCGGTCGGCATCGTGACCGATCGCGATGTGGTGCGCACCGAGATGTCCCGCCGCGCCGATGTTTTCTCGCTGACCACCGGGGAGGCCATGACTCCCAATCCGCTCGTGCTCGAGGAATCGTGCTCGCTTGCGCAAGGCATCAACCGCCTCAGGCACAGGGGCGTGCGCCGCGCGCCGGTCATCGACGCACGCGGCAAGCTCATTGGCCTGATCTCGCTCGACGATGTGCTGCCGGCGGTGGCCGAGTCGCTGACGGAGCTCGCCAAGCTCATCGGCCGACAGTCGCGGCTCGAGCACGATCATCATTCTGCCGGCGATGAGCACCTCGAAGACCGATGAGCGCATTGCCGACGTTCTGAACCCGGAATCCACCGTCACCGACCCGCTGTGCGCCGCGCCGGCATTCGAGGCTCCGTATCTGTCCGTATCGCCGCGGACGCGCACGGGCGAATACGCTGCTCGTGTGTGATCGATGGGGCAATCATGAAGCGCATCGTCTGGTTCGTCGCCGTCAACTTCGCCATCCTGGTGGTGATCACAGCCGTGATCGAGCTTTTCGGGCTCGATCGTTTTCTGCCGGCCTACGGACTGAGCCTCGGGGGCGTGCTGGCGTTGAGCGCCGTATTCGGCTTCGGGGGGGCGTTCGTGTCGCTCGCGCTTTCGAAGTGGCTGGCCATCCGCTCGATGGGTGTGCGGCGGATCGGCCCGCCTCAGAGCGCGCTGGAGAGCCGCCTGCTGAGCGCCGTAGAGCGTCATGCGCAGCGTCTCGGCTTGACGATGCCCGAGGTGGGCGTGTTCGATTCTCCGGTCATGAACGCCTTCGCCACCGGGGCGCGGCGCCATCATGCCCTGGTCGCGGTCAGCAGCGCGCTGGCCGAGACCATGACGCCCGAGGAACTCGATGCGGTGCTCGGGCACGAGATGACCCACGTCGCCAACGGCGACATGATCACCCTGGCATTGCTTCAGGGCGTGCTGAATACGTTCGTGATCTTTCTCGCGCGCGTCATCGGCTCGGCGATCGACGGGGCGATGGGCAACCGGCGGGAGGAGGGCGGCGGCGGAGTGTTCTATTTTCTGATCGTGATCGCGCTGGAGATCGTATTCGGAGTGTTGGCCACCCTCATCGTCATGGCGTTCTCGCGGCGGCGCGAATACCGCGCCGATGCCGGCGGTGCGGCGCTGGCCGGCACGGGCAACATGATCGCGGCGCTGCGGTCGCTGCAAGCCGGGCCGGCGGTGGCGCTGCCCGGGCAGATGCGCGCTTTCGGCATCCGCGGCGATGTCGGACGGGGTCCGCTGCGGCGCCTGTTCATGAGCCATCCGCCGATCGAAGAGCGGATCGCGGCGTTGCAGGCCGGCGCGATCCGGGGCTGAGGGCGCGGACGCCGCTACTTCGCCGGGAACGGACCCTGGGGCGACCACGTCCGGCCCTCTGGTATGTTGCGCCCCGGGCGTGTACCTTTATTTGTCTGAGAATTGATCGCCCCGCCGGCGCGGGCCGTCTCGGCAGCCTGGCACCCGCAGGCGAACGGTGCTCTGAGATCTCGGGGGAGATCCTTTGTCAATCGGAGAGCAGTCAGTGAAGAAGAATCGCCTCGTTTGCGCCGCGGCCACGCTCGGCGCCCTCACGTTCCTCGGGATCGGCGCCGCGCCGGCCGCCACCGCGGTCCGCTCGCTGTTCGGCCACATGCCGGACGGCCGGCCGGTCTACGCGGTGACGCTGCACAACGCTCACGGGATCACCGTGCGCCTGATCACCTATGGGGCACGCGTGCAGTCGATCATCACTCCGGACCGCAACGGCCATCTGGCCGACGTCGCGCTCGGCTACGCGAATCTTGCCGGCTACCTCAGCAAGGGCGATGCGTATTTCGGCGCCTCGGTCGGCCGCTACGCCAACCGCATCGCCAACGGCCGCTTCACCCTGGACGGACACAAGTACCAACTCACGATCAACGACGGGCCGAATTCCCTGCACGGGGGTCTGATCGGCTTCGATCGGCACATCTGGCGCATCACCGCGATCCATCAGGGGCACAACGCCAGCGTGACCATGCGTCTGATCAGCCCGAACGGCGATCAGGGCTATCCGGGCCGGCTGACCGTGACGGCGACCTACTCACTCAATGACAACAATCGCCTGAGAATCCACTATCGGGCCACGACGAACGCGCCCACCATCGTCAATATCAGCAACCATACCTATTGGAATCTTTCCGGCGAGGGCTCCGGAAGCATCCTCAACGAGCGGATCATGATCGCCGGCCGCGAGATGACCCCGGTGAACGCCACGCAGATTCCGACCGGTAAAATCGTGTCGGTCATCGGCACGCCGTACGATTTCCTCAAGCTGAAGACCATCGGGCGCGACATCCGCGACGGGCATTCGCACCAGTTGGTGATCGGCCGCGGCTACGACATGAACTGGGTGATCAGCCGCAAGGCGGTGGCCCGGCCCCGTCTGGTGGCACGGGTGGTCGATCCGGCGTCGGGGCGGGAGATCGAGCTGTACTCCACACAGCCGGGTCTGCAGTTCTATACGGGTAATTATCTCAACGGCACGGTGGTGGGCACTTCGGGACACATCTATCGGCAGAGCGACGGCTTCGTGCTCGAGCCGCAGCGCTTCCCCGATGCGCCGAATCATCCGAATTTCGGGTCGGCGGTGCTGCGCCCAGGCCAGCTCTATCAAAACATCATCGTCTATCGCTTCCTGACGGTGGGCGGACACTAGCGGCGCATCGGCCGGCGCCGGGCCCGCCCGCCCGTGAGGCGGGCCCGGGGCGGCGGCGCTCGGGCGGACCCGGTGGGCGCTCTCGCCGGCACCGGTCCGCGGATCGGCGCGAGATGCGCATTCCGTCTCGGCACCGGATGCGCATAGAATCTCCGGTTCCCGCGGGCATTGGGCGCCGCGGCGGCGTACCTGGGAATCGGAGAGGCGAGTGAAGTACCGCAAGTTCGGCCGGATCGGCTGGGATGTCTCGGAAATCAGCTTTGGCGCCTGGGCGGTCGGGGGGGCCTGGGGAACCGTCGACGACGAGCAGTCGATCGCGGCGATGAAGCGGGCTCTCGACCTGGGGGTCAACTTCTTCGACACGGCAGACGTCTACGGCGACGGGCGCTCCGAGCGGCTGCTGCAGCGGCTGCGCCGCGAAACGAAGACGCCGTTCCATGTCGCCACCAAGGCCGGACGGCGCCTCAGCGAGCAGCGCGCATCCGGCTACAACAGGGAGAACCTCACGGCGTTCGTCGAGCGCTCGCTGCGGAACATCGGGGTCGAGTCCCTCGAGCTCGTTCAGCTGCACTGTCCCCCGACCGAGGCGTATTACCGGCCGGAGATCTTCGCGGTCATGGACGAGCTGGTGAAGGCGGGCAAGATCCAGCATTACGGAGTCAGCGTGGAGCGAGTCGAGGAGGCGCTGAAGGCGATCGAGTTCCCGAACGTCGAGTCCGTACAGATCATTTTCAACATGTTTCGGCAGCGTCCCGCGGAGCGCTTTCTCGCCGAAGCGGCACGCCGCGGCGTGGCGACGATCATCCGCGTGCCGCTGGCGTCCGGCATGCTCACGGGCAAGCTCACCGCCGACTCGACCTTCGCCGCGGACGATCACCGCGCTTTCAATCGCCACGGGGAAGCGTTCGATGTGGGCGAGACCTTCTCCGGAGTGCCGTTTCCCGTCGGGCTCGAAGCGGTCGATGAGCTCAGATCCTTGGTGCCGCCGGGTGCGACGCTCGCGCAGCTGGCGCTGCGGTGGATTCTGATGTTCGATGGCGTGTCCACCATCATCCCGGGGGCGAAAAATCCGGCTCAAGTGGCGGATAACTGTGCGGCATCGGCGCTGCCGGCGCTGACGGAAGCGCAGATGGGCACGGTGCGCGACATCTACGACCGCCGTATCCGCGAGCACGTGCACGCGCGCTGGTAGGCGGATCGGGATCCGACGCGGCAGCGCGATCGCCCGGCGCCGGGGCGCACATGAGCGACAAGCTGAAGGCCGACTCACTCTCGTTCTTCGAGTCGATCATCATGGGGGTGGCCGGCAGCGCGCCCGGATTCTCGATCGCGGTGGCGATCTCCGGCCTATTGGCCACGGCGGGCGATTTCTCACCCAACGCGGTGCTGATTTTCGCGCTGCCGATGCTCGGTATCGCGCTCGCTTACAAAGGTCTGAACGAGAAGTTCGCCAACGCTGGCGCCGCCTACGAGTGGACCAAGATCGGCTTCGGCAAGCTGCCCGGGTACTTCTCGGGCTGGGCGCTCCTGATCGCATCGATGGTGTTCATGGTCACCGGCAGTGTGCCGCTCGGCACCGCGACGATCGATCTGGTCGCACCGGCGCTCGCCGGCCACGTGCTGCTCACGACCGGCATCGGCGCGATCTGGTTCGTCGGCATCGGGCTGGTCTTGATCGCCGGGATCGAGATCACCAGCCGGGTGCAGGTGGTCATGAGCTCGATCGAGCTGTCGATCCTGTTCGCGATCTGCGTCGCCGCCTTCCTGCGAACCGCGGGCGGACACGGGATCAATCCGTTCTCGTGGAGCTGGTTCGGCGTGCATTATTCGCGGGCGAGCTTCGCATCCTCGGCGCTGATCGTCGTCTTCCTCTATTGGGGCTGGGACGTCACCGCGAATCTTTCGGAGGAGACCCGCAACGACCGCCCGAATGCGGCCGGCGAGGGCGGCTTTCTCAGCGTGTTCGTGACGATTGCCTCGTTCGTGGCGTTCACGGCGGCGACGCTGATGCTGTTCTCGGTGCGCGAGTCGTCCGGATTCTCCGACAACCTGATCTATCAGGTCGCGATCGCCGCGGGCCTGGGGAAGGTCGGCGGCTATGCCGCCGCGCTGGCATTGATTCTCTCCAGCATCGCCACGCTCGAGACGACGATGTTGCAGTTCTCGCGCACCCTGTTCGCGATGGGGCGCGACCGCGCACTGCCGGGCTACTTCGGCCAGGTGCACGCGCGCACCATCACGCCGGTGCGCACGATGTACCTGCTGCTTGCGGTCGGACTCGTCGCGATCTTCGCCTCGAGCCTCATGCCGTCGATTGCCTCGATTCTGGCGGATTCGGTGAATGCGATCGCCGTGCAGGTCTCCTACTATTACGGCCTGGCGGGATTGGTTTGCGCCTGGCTCTACCGGTCCAGCTACCGGGAGTCCCTCGGCACCTTCCTGAAATACGGGGCGGCGCCCGCGCTCAGCGCGATCATGTTGATGACGCTGGGGATTTACGCGATCACGACGTTCAACATGACCACCCGGATCGTCGGCATCGGCGGCCTGGCCGCCGGGATCCTGTTCTTCCGGCCCGGGGGCTATCGGCGGATCGCCGCGGCGGTCTCCGCTTCTTGAGGCGGCCGGCGCCGAGCCGCTCGAGCGAGCAAGATGCGATGCGGATAAAATGACGGGGCGCGGCGCGGACCGGTCCGGATGCGATGGGGAAAGGTCCGCGCCACCCGCGAGCCGTGTGAATTTCCGTCGCGGAGACGCCGGAGCGCCGGCGAATGAATGGGAGTACGTGAATGGCAACGATCAAAGTTCTGCAGAACGGTCCCTATCAGGTCGAGGGAGACGATGTGACGGCCGTCGACACGAGCGGCGAGAAGTATGCCCTGGCCAAGCGTCCGTTCTATCTGTGCCGATGCGGCGCCTCGAAGAACAAACCGTTCTGCGACGGTACGCACGCCAAGATCGGTTTCAAGGCCGCCGAGACCGCGGTGCCCGGCGGCGGGGGCGGACCATCGAAGAGTTGAGCGCGGGGAACGCGGCGGGGTCGCGCCGAGAAGCAGGGCGCGCGTGGGTGTCGCGCGCATTGCCTGCAGTTGCTCGATTTTCTCCTGGCGTTCCTTCCCGGGTGCCGCCTGGCGTGCCCGGATATTCCGGCTTAACATCCCTGCGGTACTCCGCAGGTCGTAACAGCCAACGCGTCATGCACGCAAAATCCCCGCGCATGCGCGCTGGTGCTCCTGCCGATCGGCCCGGGCCCCTTCGTCTAGGGGTGCTGTCCGTAGGAATGGAACACGCTGTCCGGCACCACCGGCGCCGGCCGCCCTGATGGACGGCACGTGAGGATCTTCGCGCCGCGATCTGCCGGTCATGCCCCCCGGAATCCTCCCGCGCACTGCGCTGGGCGTGGGAGGCTGTCAGCTCCGGGGATTTGTTTTCAGACCCCTGTTGCCACGCGGTCATCGGGGCGGGAAAACGCTCAACGATGCGT
>DAIDUQ010000096.1:0-7901 GCA_027456605.1 Steroidobacteraceae bacterium
GTGCGAGAGGTACAGCGCCTCCTCCACCGCGGTATTGCCGCCGCCGATCACCGCCACGCGCTGAGCGCGGAAGAAGAACCCATCGCAGGTCGCGCAGGCCGACACGCCGCGGCCGCGGTACCGCTCCTCCGACGGCAGCCCGAGGTACTTGGCGGTGGCGCCGGTGGCGATGATCAGCGCATCGCAGCTATAGTGGCGCGAGTCCCCGCTCAGCCGGAACGGCCGGCTCGCCAGGTCGCACGCATTGATGTGGTCGCTCGCGATCTCGGTGTTGAAGCGCTCGGCGTGGCGGCGCAGCCGCTCCATCAGGGCCGGGCCCTGCAGCCCCTCGACGTCCCCGGGCCAGTTGTCCACATCCGTGGTGGTCATCAGCTGCCCGCCCGCTTCCAGGCCGGTGATCAGCAGTGGCGCGCGATTGGCGCGGGCCGCGTACACCGCCGCGCTGTATCCGGCCGGTCCCGAGCCCAGAATGATCAGACGGCTGTGCCGAGTGTCGCTCATCGATGTCGTTCCGTAAGTGGCTGAGGCTGTTTCGCGGGGCGCGGACCCCACGGGTCGATACTACCAAGGCTCGGCGGACGGGTACTGCGCTAGAATCAGTTTATCGTTCTCTACCGGATTGTGGAGCCGTACCCATTGGCCGATCCCCAGGCGCTCTCGCGCTCAACGTCCCGTTTCAACGCCGCGCTGGCCGGCGCTCTGCGTGAGAGCGCGGTCATTGCCGTCGCCGCCGCGGCGCTCGTGGTGCTCATCGCGCTCCTCACGTACAGCCCCGTGGACCCGGGCTTTTTCTTTTACCGCGGCGTCGGGTCGGGCGTGCACAACCGGATCGGTCCGGTGGGCGCCTGGCTGGCCGATGCCCTGTTCGGCCTGTTCGGCCGTGGCGCCTACTGGGTGCCGCTCATGCTGGGTTTCGGGGCATGGCGCATTCATCGCGGCGCGCGCGAGGCGCCGAGCGGCCGGGCCACGCACCTGGTGCGCGGGGGCGGCCTCACCCTGTTGATGATCTCGACCTGTGCGCTGGCGGCGTTGAACTGGCCCCGGGGCCCCCTGCACGAGGGTGCCGGCGGGCTGCTCGGCCAGTTCGCCGGGAACGGCCTGCGCGATGGGTTGGGCTATCTCGGCGCGACGCTCTTGATGCTGGTGGCCTGGATGGCCGGCCTGTCGCTGGGCTTCGGGGTGTCCTGGTTCAGGGTGATGGACCGCCTCGGGACCGGGGCTTGGGAACTGGTCGGCTGGCTGCGCGCGCGCCGTGCCGCGGCGCACGATCGAGCGGTCGGACGGGAGCGCCGTCAGGCGCGCAAGGAAGCGGTGGCGGGCGAGACGCGCCGGACCGCGGCGCGCGTTCCGCCGCGCATCACCGTCCCGACGCTGCGGGTGGAGCCCAGTGAGCGCGTCGAGAAGGAACGGCAGGTGGCGCTTTTCGATCCGCCGAAGGCCGGCGAGCTGCCGCCGCTGTCGCTGCTCGACGATCCGCCGCTGCGCGAGGCGCTGTACTCGAGCGAGGCATTGGAAGGTCTGTCCCGCCTGGTGGAGGTGAAGCTGAGGGATTTCGGGATCGAGGCCCAGGTGGTCTCGGTGCAGCCGGGCCCCGTGGTCACCTGCTTCGAGCTCAGACCCGCGCCGGGTGTCAAGGCGAGCCAGATCACCACTCTGGCGAAGGACCTGGCGCGCTCGCTGTCGGTGATGAGCGTGCGCGTGGTGGAGGTGATTCCCGGCAAGAACGTGATGGGGCTCGAGATCGCCAATGAGAAGTACGAGACGGTCACTCTCGGGGAAATCATCCGCTCGAAGGCCTACGACGAGATGCACTCGCCGCTGGCGCTCGTCCTGGGCAAGGACATTGGCGGCTCGCCGATGGTCGCCGACCTCGCGCGCATGCCCCACCTGCTGATCGCCGGCACGACCGGCTCGGGCAAATCGGTGGCGATCAACGCCATGGTGCTCTCGCTGCTCTACAAGTCGACCGCCGAGCACGTCCGCCTGATCATGATCGACCCGAAGATGCTCGAGCTCTCCGTGTACGAGGGCATCCCGCACCTGCTCGCGCCGGTGGTCACCGACATGAAGCATGCGGCCAACGCCCTGCGCTGGTGTGTCGCGGAGATGGAGCGGCGCTATCAGCTGATGGCCGCGCTCGGGGTGCGCAACATCGCCGGCTTCAACCGCCGCGTCAAGGATTCTATCGAGGCCGGCAGGCCGATCCTCGATCCGGTGCTGCTCGCGCGCGCGGCCAATGACCCGACCGTGGATCAGAGTCAGATCCCGCACTTGACGGCGCTGCCGTATCTGGTGGTGGTGATCGACGAGCTGGCCGATCTGATGATGATCGTCGGCAAGAAGGTCGAGGAGCTCATCACCCGCCTGGCGCAAAAGGCGCGCGCGTCGGGAATCCACCTGGTGCTGGCGACCCAGCGCCCGTCGGTGGATGTCATCACCGGTCTGATCAAGGCCAACATTCCCTGCCGCATCGCGTTCCAGGTCTCCGCCAAGGTCGACTCGCGCACCATTCTCGACCAGATGGGGGCCGAGACGCTGCTCGGGCACGGCGACATGCTGTATCTGCCCTCGGGCACATCGGTGCCGACGCGCGTGCACGGCGCGTTTGTCTCGGACCAGGAAGTGCATCGTGTGGCCGAGGCCTTGAAGAAAGCCGCGCCGCCGAACTACATCGAAGAGGTTCTCAGTGGTCCGCAGACGCCGATCCCGGGTCTGCCGGGCGAGGATGGCGAGGGCGGAATGACCCCCGACCCGGAGCAGGATGCGCTCTACGACGAGGCGGTGCGGATCGTGACCACCGAGCGCAAGCCGTCGATCTCGTACGTGCAGCGGCGGCTGAAGATCGGCTATAACCGGGCGGCGCGGCTGCTCGAGGCGATGGAAGCGGCGGGTCTGGTCGGCCCGTTGCAAGCGAATGGCGCGCGCGAGGTGCTGGTGCCGGCGCGGCCGGAGGACTGAATTCTGATGCGCAACGTATCGACACCGTGGGTGCTGGCCGCCGCGGCCCTGCTTCTTACCCCGGCGCCCGCGCTCGCGGCGCGGGCCGCGCCGCCGGCGAAGGCGCTGAGCGTCCCGACGCCGCTCGATCGCTTTCTGGCGCATCTGCACACGCTGCGCGTCAGGTTCCAGCAGACGCTGGTCGATGCTCATGGCGGCGTGCTGTCGCATTCGGCCGGCACACTGATCGTGCAGCGCCCGGGCAAGTTCCGCTGGAACATCCATCCGCTGCATTCCCGCGGCGGGGGCCAGTTGATGGTTGCCGACGGGCGCAACCTCTGGTTCTACGACCGTGATCTGAAGCAGGTGACCGTGCAGCCGCTGAGCGCGGCGCTGTCGGCGACGCCGGCGATGCTGCTGTCCGGGACGGTCGACGTGCGCAAGTCCTTCCGCGAGCGTCTGGCGGGCCGGCGCGAGGACCTGCAATGGGTGTACGTGGCGCCGCGCCAGGCGAGCGGGGCGGATTTCCGCAGCGCGCTGTTCGGGTTCGACCGCGGCACGCTGAAGAAGATGATTCTGGAGGACACCCTGGGGCAGGTCGCCACGGTCACCTTTCAGCACATCCGGATCAACGGGCCCGTGCCGGCCGCCGACCTGAGATTCACGCCGCCGCCGGGTGTCGACGTGATCGGCCACCCGCTGCATTGAGCGCGGCCCCGACAGTGCCGCCCGACGCCGCGCGGCCGCTCG
Source organism: Steroidobacteraceae bacterium (assembly GCA_027456605.1). Classification (GTDB taxonomy): domain Bacteria; phylum Pseudomonadota; class Gammaproteobacteria; order Steroidobacterales; family Steroidobacteraceae; genus 13-2-20CM-66-19. The sequence goes on from DAIDUQ010000096.1 coordinate 3,688, forward strand.
CCGACCGGATGCGGCCGCGCTCGCTGGAGGACGTGGTGGGCCAGGAGCACCTGCTGCGGCCCGGCAAGCCGTTGCGTCAGGCGATCGAGTCCGGCCGGTTGCACTCGATGATCCTGTGGGGCCCGCCCGGCACCGGCAAGACCACCCTGGCCCGGCTGATCGCCCGGCGCACTCAGGCGCAATTCATCGCGCTCTCGGCCGTGATGGCGGGCGTGAAGGACATACGCGCCGCGGTCGAGTCGGCGCGCGCCGAACGCGAGCACAACGGACGACCAACGGTCCTGTTTCTCGATGAGGTGCACCGATTCAACAAGGCGCAGCAGGACACGTTCCTGCCGTATCTGGAGGACGGTACGCTCACCTTCATCGGCGCCACGACGGAGAATCCTTCGTTCGAAGTGGTGAGCGCGCTGTTGTCGCGGGCGCGGGTGTATGTGTTGAAGCCGCTCGAGGAGGCGGATCTGGTGCGCCTGCTGCGCGCCGCGCTCGCCGATGGCGAGCGCGGGCTCGGCGCGCTCGGGCTGGAGGCGGAGCCGGCCGCATTGGAGCTGATCGCGCGCGCCGCCGACGGCGATGGCCGCCGCGCGCTCAACATGCTGGAGCTCGCCGCGAGTCTGATCGAGGCGAGCGAGCCGCCGCGGTCGCAGATCACGCTCGAGCGCGCGGAAGAAGTGGCAAGCGGAACGCGGCGGCGCTTCGACAAAGGCGGCGAGCAGTTCTACGACCAGATCTCCGCGCTGCACAAAGCCGTGCGCGGCACCGATCCCGATGCGGCGCTGTATTGGCTCGGCCGCATGCTCGACGGCGGCTGCGATCCGCTGTATGTCGCGCGGCGCGCGGTGCGCATGGCGATCGAGGATGTCGGGCTTGCCGATCCGCGCGCCTTCGCGCTGGCGCTCGACGCATGGGAAGCCTACGACCGCCTCGGCAGCCCCGAGGGTGAGCTCGCGATCGCCAACGCGGTGGTGTATCTGGCCTGCGCGCCGAAGAGCAACGCCGTGTACGTGGGATTCGGGGAGGCGCAAGCCGACGTCGAGCGCTTCGGCACGCTCGAGGTGCCGCTGAGATTGCGCAATGCCCCGACCCGGCTGATGAAGAATCTCGGCTACGGGCGCGGGTATCGCTACGCGCACGATGAGCCCGAGGCCTTTGCCGCCGCAGAGCGGTATCTGCCGGACGGTATGCCCGATCGGCGATACTATCGTCCGGTGCCGCGCGGGCTCGAGATCAAAATCGGCGAGGCGCTGGCGAAATTGAGGAACACCAAACCGTGATCGATCCGAAGCTGCTGCGCTCCGACCCCGAGACTGTCGCCCGCAATCTGGCGCGGCGCGGCGTCGTGCTCGAGGTTGCCGCGTGGCGCGCGCTCGAGGAGCGGCGCAAGAGCGCGCAGGTGGAGTCGGATCGGCTGCGTGCCGAGCGCAACGCCAATGCCAAGGCGGTCGGCATGGCCAAGGGGCGCGGCGAGGACGCGAGCGCGCTGCTGGCGCGCGGGGAGCAGCTGACCGGAGAGCTCGCGGCGGTCGAGCGGACCCTGACGTCGGTGCAGGCCGAGATCGACGGCTGGCAGCTCGCGCTGCCGAATCTCCTGCACGAGTCGGTGCCGGACGGAACGAGCGAGGCGGACAACCGCGAGGTGCGCCGCTGGGGCGAGCCGCGCGCCTTCGAGTTCGAGCCGCTCGATCACGTGGCGGTCGGCGAGCGCTTGGGCGGGCTCGACTTCGAGGCCGCCGCGCGTATCTCGGGGGCGCGCTTCGTGGTGATGCGCGGGCAGATCGCCCGGCTGCATCGGGCGCTCGCGCAATTCATGCTCGACCTGCACACGCTCGAGCATGGCTATACCGAGGTGTATGTCCCGTACCTCGTTCAGAGCCAGGCGCTGTTCGGCACCGGCCAGCTGCCGAAGTTCGCGCAGGATCTGTTCAAGGTGGCCGGCGCGCAGGATTTCTATCTGATTCCCACCGCCGAGGTGCCGGTCACCAACCTGGTGCGCGAGCAGATCCTCGCCGCCGAGTCGCTGCCGTTGCGCTTCGTGTGTCACACGCCGTGTTTCCGCTCGGAGGCGGGCGCGGCCGGGAAGGATACCCGCGGCATGATCCGCATGCACCAGTTCGACAAGGTCGAGCTGGTGCACATCGTGCGGCCCGAGAGTTCCTATGACGCGCTCGAGGCGCTCACCGGCCACGCCGAGCAGGTGCTGAAGCGGCTCGGGCTGCCGTTTCGAACCATGGCGCTGTGCGCGGCGGACATCGGCGCCAGTGCCGCCAAGACGTACGACATCGAGGTCTGGCTGCCGTCGCAGCGCCGCTACCGGGAGATTTCCTCGTGCAGCAACGACGAGGCCTTTCAGGCGCGGCGCATGCAGGCGCGCTGGCGTACGCCACAGGGTAAGCCCGAGCCGTTGCATACGTTGAACGGCTCGGGCCTCGCGGTGGGACGGACGCTGGTGGCCGTGCTCGAGAATTACCAACAGGCCGACGGCACGGTGGCCGTACCCGATGCGCTGCGAGCGTATCTCGGCGGGCTGACACGGCTCGCGCCGGACTGAGCCGCCGGCCGCGGGGGGGGTAACCGATGCCTGAGCTCAGCAGATCGCTCAAGCCGCGCCACCTGGAGATGATCTCGATCGGCGGGATCATCGGCGCCGGTCTGTTCGTCGGCAGCAGCGCCTCGATTGCCGCGGTGGGCCCGGCCATCGTGCTGAGCTATATCATCACCGGCACGCTCGTGCTGTTGGTGATGCGCATGCTCGGGGAGATGTCCCTCGGCATGCCCCATGTGCGCTCGTTCACCGAATTCGCGCGCGAGGGGCTCGGGCCCTGGGCGGGGTTCATCGCCGGATGGCTCTACTGGTATTTCTGGATCATCGTGGTGCCGGCCGAGGCGATTGCCGGCGCAAACATTCTGCACACGTGGTTCGCTCAGGTGCCCGCCGGCGTGCTCGGCTGCGGCCTGATGGCATTGATGACCGGCGTGAATCTGATGTCGGCGCGGTCCTATGGAGAATTCGAGTTCTGGTTCGCTTCCATAAAGGTGGCGGCCATCATCGTGTTCATCGCGCTCACCGCCGCGTTCGCCTTCGGTTTGACCTCCTCCCACGGGTCCACCTTCCACAATCTCTTCGCCTACGGCGGTTTCGCGCCCTTCGGTGCGGTGTCGGTGCTGGCGGGGGCGGTGACGGTGTTCTTCTCGCTCACCGGCGCCGAAATCGTCACCATCGCCGCGGCCGAGTCGGCCTCTGGGTCGCGAGCGATCGCCCGATTGAGCACCTCGATCATCGTGCGCATCCTGATGTTCTACGTGGGCTCGGTGTTTTTCATCGTGGCGGTGGTCCCGTGGAAGCACATCGAGATCGGCCAGTCGCCCTTCACCCTCGCGCTCGAGCGGATGCATTTCGCCTGGGCCGGTCTCGCGATGGACGCGATCATCCTCACCGCCGTGCTCTCCTGCCTGAATTCGGCGTTCTACGTCTGCTCGCGCGTGCTGTTCGTGCTGGCCGAGCGCGGCGATGCGCCCCCGGGACTGATCAAGCTCAACGCGCGGCATGTGCCGGTGCGCTCGGTGCTGTTGTGCAGTGCCGCCGGCGTTGTCGGGATTCTGGCGGCAATCAAGGCGCCGCAGGGCGTATTCGCGTTCCTGGTGGACGCCTCGGGCGCGCTCATGGTGTTCGTGTACGGAATGATCGCGCTGGCGCACTTGCGCATGCGCCGGGCGCGCGAGCGCGCCGGCGAGCCGGCTCCGCCGGTGACGCTGTGGCTGTTCCCGTGGTCGAGCTATCTGGCGATCGGAGGGATGGGAGCCATTCTGATCGCGATGCAGTTCACGCCCGGTCTCGGGGAAGATCTGCACGTGAGCCTGATCTCCGTGGCGGTGGTCACGCTCGCGTATCTGGTGCTGCGCATCCGGCGCCGTGCACGCGCCGGCCGGGCCGAGTCCGGCATCAACGACCCGCCGATTCGCTCGGCCGGCGGCGATGCCGAGGGCTAGTGGGGACTGGAACGGTCGGCCACAGTTGAGTCTGGGAATGATGTGATGGGAGAGTCGTCATCCACGATGGCCGGCCGCGATTCCGGAGCGTCAGGGGCGCTACACGTCGCGCCAATTCGGATATCCTCATGACGCGGGAGAGGTGGCAGAGCGGTTGATTGCACCGGTCTTGAAAACCGGCGTCCCTTCACGGGGACCGTGGGTTCGAATCCCACCCTCTCCGCCAG
>DAIDUQ010000097.1:0-3670 GCA_027456605.1 Steroidobacteraceae bacterium
GCTTGCCGCCGTCGACACGTTGCACGCTCAGGAGTCCTCTCTGAAGGCGCTCACGCTCGGCCTGACGCAGGCCAAGGAGCGCTTCAAGGTCGGGCTGATCGCCATCACCGACGTCGAGCAGGCGCGCGCGGCGCGCGACACGGCAGCCGCGGCGGTGATTACCGCCAAGCAGACGCTCGCCAATGCGCTCGATCAGCTGCAGGTGATTACCGGCACGCAGTACGCGGACCTTACCGAGCCGGGCACGGCCCTGCCGCTCGCCATGCCGCACCCGGCCGACCAGCAGGCGTGGGTGCAGACCTCACTGAAACAGAACCTCGCGCTGATCGCGAGCCGCTTGGCCGCGGATGTCGCCCAGGACAATGTGCGCGCCGCATTCGGCAGCGACATCCCGACGATCAGCCTGGTGGCGAGCCGCTCCTACAGCAGCAACAACCAAAATGAGACGATTTTCGGCCAGGATTTCCATGGCCTCGGCTCGACCAGCAACGACCGGCAGATCGGCATCGAGTTCTCGCTGCCGCTGTTCAGCGGCGGCGGCGATGAGGCACGCATCCACCAGACCCAGTACCAGGCCATGGCCGCCCAGGATGCCGTCGAGCAGGCGTCCCGCTCGACCGTCCAGCAGGCCCGCGATGCCTATCTCGGGGTGATCACCGGAATCGCCAATGTGCGCGCGCTGCGCCAGGCGATGACCTCGAGTGAGACGGCTTTCCAGGCGACGCAGGCCGGTTACAAGGTCGGCACCCAGACCGAGGTCGACGTGCTCAATGCGCTGAGCTCCCTGGTGGCCGCACAGACCAACTACGCCACCAGCCGCTACAGTTACATCAACAGCATCATCCAGCTGCAGTACGCGGCCGGCACGCTCACCCCATCCGAGGTCGCCACCATCAACGGGTGGCTCACCAAGACGGTGAGTGTCGGCCCGAGTGGCGCGATGACCCCCGAGGGAATGACCCCGCCGCCGGCACCGCCGGAAAAATAGCGCGCGGCCGCCCGTTCAGGACGCGGCGGGACGCCGGGTGAGCAGCCCCGCGAGCGCATCCACCGCGACCTGGGCGCCGTCGGCGAGCGACAGCGCCGCGATGTGCCCGATCATCGCCTGACGCTGCGACTCATCCTCGATCACGCTGCGCGCGACCGCCGCGATATCGGCGGCATCGAGCCGCGCCGGCAGCGCGACACCCGCCTGGGCGCAGCGGCGCACTCGGATCGGCTGGTCCCGATTGATCGGTGCCGCCACGCACGGCACGCCGCAGGCCACCGCCTGCAGCAGCGTCTGGCCGCCGTTGGTCACCACGAGACGCGCCCCGCGCATCAGCGCGAACAGCTCGTGCTGCGGCAGGAACGGGTGTGTCGAGAGCCCCTGTGGCTGCGGCCCCTCGCCCGGCCCGACGTACACGGTCGGCACCCCCGACTCGGCGAGCAGCACGGCGGCGCTGCGGAACCGCGACGGCGCATCCGGGGCATTGGGTGGCGCAGCGCCCCCGCCCGGTACGACCAGCACGGGCCCCGACGCCGCCGCGGCACCGGCTGGCGGCGCTTCGTTCGCGCCCTCCAGGGGCGGCAACACGATGTCGAGGTAGCGGGGGGCAGGCTTGCCACATAGCCAGCGATTGAAGCGCTCAAAGGGCACCGGGCCGCCGGAAATGAAGCGCGGGAAGGCGATCCAGTGCTCGTCGATCAGGCGCATCCAGCGCAGACGCGCAGCCTTCAGCCGCTTGCGCCGGCGATAGCTGATGAACACCACCGCCGCGCCCGCATCGCGCGCGGCGCGAAACTGCGCGGTGCGTCCGGCGTTGGCAAACACCACCACGTCCGGCCGGAATGTGTCGATGGCCGCAACGACCTCCGGCGTATGAAAGGTCGGCGAGGACGGCAGCAGCGTCGCCTCGAACGGGGTGCTCGACGCATACGGCGCGTTCCGGTTGACGAGGAAGTGGATCGCGGCGTGCGGCCAGCGGCGCTGCGCGGCCTGGGCGATGGCGAGCGACTGGAAGTACTCCCCCATCCCGGTCGGGCCGGAAACCGGCACGAACAACAGACGCGGCGCGCCGGACACGGCACTCATGTTCGCCCCGGCGCGCGCGCCCCGGGCCGGCGGTGGCGCGGACTCACGCGCCACTCGGCAGGAAGCGGCGGAAATACTCAATGGTCGGGGCCAGCCCGTCGGCGAGCGCGACCGTCGGCCGCCAGCCGAGCAGTTGCTGCGCCTTGGTGATGTCGGGCTGGCGTTGCTTCGGATCGTCGGCCGGCAGGGGCGCGAAGGTGATGCGCGAGCGCGAGCCGCACTGACGCACGACGACCTCGGCCATCTCGCGCACCGTCATCTCGTTGGGATTGCCGAGGTTGATCGGTCCGGTGAGCTCATCGGGGGAGTTCATCAGGCGCACCAGGCCTTCGACCAGATCCGAGACGTAGCAGAACGAGCGCGTCTGGCTACCGTCCCCGTACAGTGTGATGGGCTCCCCGCGCAGCGCCTGCATCACGAAATTCGACACCACGCGGCCGTCATTGGGGTGCATGTACGGACCGTAGGTGTTGAAGATCCGGGCCACTTTGATGCGCAGCCGGTGCTGACGGTAATAATCGAAAAACAGCGTCTCGGCGCAGCGCTTGCCCTCGTCGTAGCAGGCGCGCGGCCCGATCGGATTGACGTTGCCCCAGTACTCCTCGGTTTGCGGGTGTGTGGTCGGATCGCCGTACACCTCACTGGTCGAGGCCTGCAGGATCTTGGCCCGCACGCGCTTGGCGAGTCCGAGCATGTTGATCGCCCCGTGCACCGAGGTCTTGGTGGTCTGCACCGGGTTGTTCTGGTAGTGCACGGGTGAGGCCGGACACGCCAGGTTATAGATCTCGTCGACCTCGACGAACAGCGGGAAGGTGACGTCATGACGCAGCAGCTCGAAGTTCGGCCGCGCGAGCAGGTCCGCGACGTTCTCGCGCGTACCGGTGTAGAAGTTATCGACGCACAGCACGTCGTTGTCTTCCTCGACCAGCCGCCGGCACAGATGCGCGCCGATGAACCCGGCGCCGCCGGTGACCAGGATGCGCTTGCGCAATGAATAACGCGTGTTCATAGATTCCCGTGCCTGCCTTGAGCCCGGTGCGCTGCGCGCGGGCGCCTCAACGATACGCCTGGTAGGACTTCTCCTCGAGAAGCCGTGAGCCGAGCGCCAGGTTGATGCGTTTTTTCACCGCGGCACGCTCGTCGTTCTCGATGTACACCGAACGGGCGAGCTCGATGAAATCGGCATCGAAGGCGCGCGTCGCTTCCTTGGCGCGAATGCGGTCCTCGATGTCCCACAGTCGCTCGTTGACCGCCTGCAGCGCGCGCTCCTCCGCCGAGACGTCCGCCGTGCCGCAGGCATCGCGCCAGGTGCGCTCGAGCAGCGTCAGTTCCAAGCGCACGTTGGCGAGCTTGGTCGGATCCTGCATCCGCTCGGCCTTGATCCTGAGAATGGTGATCTTATCGAGCAGCTCGCCCGGGGAGATCGGCACCAGAATGTCATTCATGGCCGCTATGCTAACCCGGAAAATGCATGAATTCTGAAAAACAAAAGCCCCTGTCGTGGTAAAAAGGCTTTGCTACAAGGCGTTCCACCACTCGAGAGGCTTTTGCGTGACAGAGAATATCACGAGACAGAGTGTTCTGTTCCCCGACCTG
>DAIDUQ010000098.1:0-26290 GCA_027456605.1 Steroidobacteraceae bacterium
CGGCGCTCACAGCGGCCCGTCCGTTGACTACGCGCGAGAGCGCGACGCGGGTAACGCCAAGGTGCTTGGCAAACTCGGTAATGCTGATGCCGCCATCAGCGCGCAGCACCGTGTCCGCCAGAATCTCGCCGGGGTGCGGGAGGGGGGGGGTTGTACATCTCGCTCATGGTGGCCACGATCAGGCGAATATCTCCCGCAGCACTTCAGGACGCTTCTTGGCGATCTTGAGCAGAGAGCGGGCCGCGCCGGATGGGTTGCGGTTACCTTGTTCCCAACCTTGCAGCGTGCGCACTGATACCCCGAGCACATCGGCGAACTTCTGTTGCGAGAGTCCTACGCGCATGCGCGCCTCCACGATGTCGGGCACCATGACCCGATGTACTCGGGCAGCCTTCCCAGCCTTCATCTCGCGCACGGACTGCGCCAACTCCGCCCCCAGGTCGCGGCTCGCTTCCCACTCTTTCAACTGCTTGGGTGTCAACTTGCTCATATGGTTTCTCGAAGTCTTTGTAACATCTTGCGCTCAACGTCCGCTCGGACCGCCTTGGAATACATGGACAGCAGCCACACGCGGCCATCATCGAGCCGGTTGAAGTAAATCACGCGCACCCCGCCGCGCTTGCCTTGGCCGGGCAGACTCCACCGGGCCTTGCGGCAGCCGCCCGAGCCGGGGATCACGTCCCCGGCGGTCGGATTTGCGGCCAGCCAGGCGCAGAACGCGCCGCGTTCATCCTCCGTCCAGTACTTCGGCCACAGTCCTGAGAAAGTCGGCGTTTCGGCGATGGTGAACATCGATGAATGCTACGCCTTTGCAGTACATACTGCAATGACGTATTGAATTGGCGTGGCGCTCTGCGCGCCATGGATCGAAATGATTGCGGATGTTGCCCGCGATGGCGCCCAGTCCGAAGCCTATGCCCCGCCAGGCCGGCGAAACAGCACCACATTCGCGCCGGTGCGCAGCGCATCGTAGAGTCGAGATGTGGCGCGGTGGCGGTAGGCTCCCTCTCGACCGTTTCCGCGCCTTTCGGCCGTCGGTGCCTCAATTGAGGTGCCATAGCTCCGTTTCCACATCCCGCTCATCGAACCGAGCAGGCGGATTTCCCGCACTCGGCTCTCGGACAAGACCATCAGGCGATCGCCCACGGAAGGTTGTGCTCGAGGTCCCGGATACGTACCAAGCCCAGCGTATCGTGCAGGTACTGGTCCGTGAACCGGTAACTTCCGCTGCCGCGGACCTCATGCTTGATGCACAGCCATCGGCGCAGCCGTCTCGTGACGTATCTTTCGATTGCCCGATAGGCGTCTTCGACTGGCCCCAACGCAAAGTAGTTGGCCCAGCCGCGCAGCCCATCGTTCAGCTCGGTCACGATTTGTTCGGCGGGGAGCAGGGTCCGCCGCTTGGCGGTCTTCTCCCGGATCGACTCGATCTGGCGACGGATGCTCTTCCTCGAGGGCTTGGCGCTCAAGTAAGCGCGACCCGACCTGAAGGAATAGTATCGCCCGAACGTATACCCCAGAAAGTCAAAGTGCTGCCTCGGCACGCGGCAATAGTGAGTCTTCTCCTCGTTGATCGTCAGTCGCAATCGACCCATGAGCTGGCGCATAACCTGCATCGCTTCGAACGCGTTGCCGCTGCAGCAGATCACAAAGTCGTCGGCATAATTGACGATTCGCGCCTTGTAACGCTCGGCGTATCCCAGCTGCTTCCACCCTAACACGAACCGTCGCATATAGATATTCGACAGCAGTGGTGAGAGCGGTGAGCCCTGGGGAATACCCCGTTTCTCATCGCGGTTGCGGGTCGTGCGCTTCGTATTGCCGCGCCTATCGGTTTCTTCCACCGGAGCGGTGAGCCACATCTGGATCAGATGCAGCATCTGCCGGTCTACGACCCGGCGACCCACCGATCGAAGTAACTCGAAGTGCGGAATGCTGTCAAAATACGCGGCCAAATCCGCGTCGATGACCTTCGTATGACCCGTTTTCAGCAGGTGATGCACCTGCCTCACCGCGCTGAGCGCGTTGCGCTCCGGCCGATACGCGTGTTGCTCGGGCGGCAAGTCGGCTTCGATGATCGGCCCTAAGACCAACACCGCCGCCATCTGCACCGTCCGGTCGCGGATCGAGGGGATGCCCAGGGGCCTGCGCCCCGTGCCACCCCGCTTGGGTATGAACACTCGCCGTACCGCTTGCGGCTGGTACTTCTTCTCTCTGAGCTCCTGCACCAATTCCCCCAGCCATCGCTCCCTGCCATACGACTCGATGTCCGCGAACTCCTGCCCGTCCACTCCTGCTGCGCCTCCATTGGATTTGCAGCAGAGATAGGCGAATTGCAGGACGTCTTCTCGGCTCACCTTGTCGCACAGCGAATAGAACCGGAAGCCGGGATTCTCCTTCGCTTTCGTCTGTAACGCCGTCTGTAGCTTCTGGACACTCGGCGGAATTGATAGGTTACCCAATTTCCCGTCCCTCGCCACTTATTGCGTTGGTCCTGAACTGAGGCCCCTTCCCTCCATCGGCATTACACCGATCTCATCGGTACTACGAGCCTCTCCGCCACACCATTGTGTCCGGCCTCTCCCTCGCGGGCGTCCGGGCGGTCGTCGCAACCGACCACACGATGGGGCTTCCCTAAATTGCGGCGGTCTCCCTCTGATACGCATGCTGTCGCCAGTACCCCGGCAGAATCTCCGGTTACGCGTTGCTCGTGACACCAGAGATGGCAGCCTTCCCCGAAATCTAAGCGGGTCGGCTTCTGCATTGGACTTTTCGAGGCTTGCTCAGCGTTTACTCACGTTACGGCCTGCGTACTCGCCAAGTCACTTTCATGACCCTCTACACCAGAGGCTTCAGCCGCTTTGTTACCTCCGCGACTGCTCCGGTTGCTACCGGCTGGAGCAACAGTTGCCGGATGGGCTCGCGCCCACGAAGAGACCGCGCCTTCTTTTAGGCGCACGAGATAGTCAGACCAGCTCTGCATCATCGCGCGCCGCTCCGGCAGTCGGGTCGCGCGGTTGTAAATCGCCCGCACGGATGAGTCCCGGTGCGCCAATTGCAGCTCTATCAGGCCCGGCGCATGGCCTTGCTCGTTTAGCGCGGTGCTCGCCATCGCCCGGAATCCGTGGCTGACGATCTTGTCGGGACCGTACCCCATGCGCCGCAATGCTTGGTTCAGAGTGTTTTCGCTGATTGGCTTACCCGGCACCAGCCCCGGAAACAACAGGCCGTGCGGGTGGGTGCCGGTGTTCGAGCGCAGCTCCCGCAGCAGTGCCCCCGCTTGGGTCGAGAGCGGCACCAGATGCTCGCCCGGATTCTTGCGCCGCATGTTCATGCGCTCGCCCGGTATGCGCCACAGCGGCTCGGGGCTGGCCAAGTCAAACTCGGCCCATGTGGCATTGCGCAGCTCGCCGGGACGGGTGAATACCAGCGGCAGGATGCGCAGGCAGTAGCAAGCGCTCGGGTCGCCGCCGTAGCCGTGGATCGCCTTCATCAGCTCGGCAATCTCCGCTGGCTTCGTCAGGGTGGCGTACTTCTCGGATGGGACCCGGGGGCCACCACCTCGCCTAGGTCGGCGGCCACATCGTGTTCAGCGTGCCCGAGCGCCACGGCATAGCGGAGCACACGGCCAATCGGCGCCAGCACGCGGCGGGCATTCTCGCCGTGTCCCTCGGCCTCGATGCCGAGCACGACAGGCCGGATATCCGCCGGAGTGAGTGCCTGGGCCGGAATGTCCCCGAGCGCAGGCAGCCACTGCGCCAACAAATACCGCTCGCGCTTCTCGGTCGAGGGTGCCCAGGATTGCTTGTCCGCCCAGGCAGCGGCCAATGCCCCCATCGTCTCGCCTTCGATGTCCCCACGCGCGGCTCGATGCCCCCAATCAGGCGGGGCCAGTGCCCCAATGCCCCCAATCCTGCCCCCATCGGGCACGCTCTCGCAAGGTCTAACAGGGTCTTGTTTTCTTCAAGTCAAATCTAAGTCATTTATTATTGTAGATATCTGCACAAAGCGGGAGCGCATGGGAAGGTCAATTGGTGGGTGCTGAGGGACTCGAACCCCCGACATTCGCCGTGTAAAGGCGACGCTCTACCAGCTGAGCTAAGCACCCTCGTGCATTGGTGTACGACCCTGGCGAGTCCGGCCGATCCCCGAGGATGCGCCCATCCACGCGCCGGGTAACGCAACGACCGCCCGCCGTGCCGCGCCAACTCGGCGTTGACAAGGCGGCGCATCGCGCGCCGCCGCTCAGTGAGCCGGAACGACCTGCTTGCGCCCGCCGTTGCGCCGGCCGCGCCGCGCGTCCTGAGCGGCCGTCTCGGCCGCCGCGGTCGGAGGGGTATCGCGCGGCAGAGGCACCGGTTGCTGGGTCAGCGCCAGTGCCAGCACCTCGTCGATCCACTTGATCGGTTTGATCTCGAGATTACCCTTGATGTTGTCCGGAATTTCGACCAGGTCCTTGCGGTTCTCGTCCGGAATCAGGACGGTCTTGATGCCGCCGCGATGCGCGGCCAGCAGCTTCTCTTTCAGTCCGCCGATCGGCAGAACCTCTCCGCGCAGCGTGATCTCGCCGGTCATCGCGACGTCGGAGCGGACCGGGATGCGCGTGAGAGCCGACACCAGCGCGGTGCACATGCCGATACCGGCGCTCGGGCCGTCCTTCGGCGTCGCGCCCTCGGGGATGTGCAGGTGCACGTCCAGCTTCTGGTAGAACTCGCTCTCCAGCCCCAGCACCTCGGCGCGGCTGCGCACCACGGTCATGGCCGCTTGAATGGACTCCTGCATCACCTCGCCCAGCTGCCCGGTGTGCTGCAGCTTGCCTTTGCCCGGCACCACCGCCGCCTCGATCGTGAGCAGCTCTCCGCCCACTTCCGTCCAGGCGAGCCCGGTGACCTGACCGACGCGGTTCTGATCCTCCGCCTTGCCGTAGCGGAAGCGGCGCACACCGAGAAACTTGTCCAGATTGCGTGGGGTGACGCCGACGTGCTTCTCGTCCTTCTTGTGCAGCAGCAGCTGCTTGACGGCCTTGCGGCAGATCTTGGCGATCTCGCGCTCGAGGTTGCGCACGCCGGCCTCGCGCGTGTAGTAGCGCACGATGTCGAGCAGCGCGGCGTCCGAGACCTTCAGCTCGTCTTCCCGCAGCCCGTTGCCCTTGATCTGCTTGGGCAGCAGATAGCGCCGGGCGATGTTCATCTTCTCGTCCTCGGTGTATCCGGGCAGACGGATCACTTCCATGCGATCGAGCAGCGGCGGCGGAATGTTCAGGCTGTTCGCGGTGCACACGAACATGACCTCGGAGAGATCGAGATCGACCTCGAGGTAGTGATCGTTGAACGTCGAGTTCTGCTCCGGATCGAGCACTTCCAGCAGCGCCGAGGACGGGTCGCCGCGGAAGTCCATCGACATCTTGTCGACCTCGTCGAGCAGATACAGCGGGTTGTGCACGCCGGCCTTGGCCATGTTCTGCACGATCTTGCCGGGCAGCGACCCGATGTACGTGCGGCGGTGGCCGCGAATCTCGGCCTCGTCGCGCACGCCGCCGAGCGACATGCGCACGAACTTGCGGTTGGTCGCCCGGGCGATGCTTTGTCCCAGCGAGGTCTTGCCCACGCCGGGCGGTCCGACCAGGCACAGGATCGGGCCCTTGAGCTTCTCGACCCGCAGCTGCACCGCCAGATACTCGACGATGCGCTCTTTGACTTTCTCGAGCCCGTAATGGTCCTCGTCGAGCACCTGCTCGGCACGGGCGATGTCCTTGAGGATCTTGGTCCGCTTCTTCCACGGCACCTTGACCAGCCAATCGATGTAGTTGCGCACCACCGTCGCCTCGGCGGACATCGGCGACATCATCTTGAGCTTGTTGAGCTCGCTGGTGGCCTTCTCCCGCGCCTCCTTCGGCATGCCGGCCCGGGCGATGCGCCCCTCGAGGTCGGCCAGCTCGTTGCCGCCCTCGTCCATCTCACCCAGCTCCTTCTGGATGGCCTTCATCTGCTCGTTGAGGTAGTACTCGCGCTGGCTCTTTTCCATCTGCGCCTTGACGCGGCCGCGGATGCGCTTCTCGATCTGCAGGACGTCCAGCTCGCCTTCTATCGCGACCAGGATGTGCTCCAGGCGCTTCTTGACGTCGAGGATCTCGAGAACCTTCTGCTTCTCGGCGAGCCGGACCGACATGTGCGCCGCGACGGTATCGGCGAGCCGGCCCGCCTGCTCGATGCCGGCGAGCGCCGTCAGCACCTCCGGAGGCACCTTCTTGTTCAGCTTGACGTACTGCTCGAACTGCGAGATCACCGAGCGCGTCATGACGTCCATCTCGCGCTCGTCGTAGGACTCGACGTCCGGCAGCGGCTCGATCTCGGCCGAGTAGTGCGGTCCGGCGGCCAGCCGGTCGATGCGCGCGCGGTCGATGCCCTCGACGAGCACCTTCACCGTGCCGTCGGGAAGCTTCAACAGCTGCAGGATCGTCGCCACCGTGCCGATGCGGTACAGATCGTCCGCTTTCGGATCATCGACGTCGGCCTGCTTCTGGGCCACCAGCATGATGCGGCGATCGGCGCGCATCGCCACATCGAGCGCTTCAATGGATTTCTCCCGCCCGACGAACAGCGGGATGACCATGTGCGGATAGACGACGACGTCCCGCAGCGGCAGTACGGGTACGCCCGGCGGCGCAGCCGCCGGCTGTGTAGGAGAGTGAGATTCAGACACGCTCGAAGCCTCGATTCATTTGGCGGACGGACCGAGCCGCCCGGTGCGCGATCGTCCGATCAGTGGCCGGCGGCCCGCCGCGGCTCTTCGGCTCCGGCGCGGCCTTGGCCTTCCTCGGAACGGTATACGACGTAAGGAGTGGTCGAGCCGTCGATGACCGCCTCATCGACCACGACTTTGGCCACCTCGTTCAACGTCGGCAGATCATACATGGTGTCGAGCAACACGTTTTCAAGGATGGTGCGCAAGCCGCGCGCGCCCGTCTTGCGCTGCATGGCTCGACGGGCCACCGCGCGCAGCGCATCGTCGCGAAACTCCAGCTCCGCGCCCTCCATCTCGAACAGGCGGCGGTACTGCTTGGTGAGGGCGTTCTTCGGCTCGGTCAGAATCGACATCAGCGCCGCCTCGTCGAGCTCGTCGAGCGTGGCGACCACCGGCAGACGGCCGACGAACTCCGGGATCAGGCCATACTTGATCAGATCCTCCGGCTCGGCGTCGTGGAACAGATCGCTCCCGTGCGGCCGCTCGTTGATGGCGCGGACCTCGGAGGTGAAACCGATGCCGCTCTTCTGCGTGCGGTTGAGGATGATCTTTTCCAGGCCCGCGAACGCACCGCCGCAGATGAACAGGATGTTGCCCGTATCGACCTGCAGGAATTCCTGCTGGGGATGCTTGCGGCCGCCTTGCGGAGGCACCGAGGCGATGGTGCCCTCGATGAGCTTCAGCAGCGCCTGCTGCACGCCCTCGCCTGACACGTCGCGCGTGATCGAGGGATTGTCGGATTTGCGCGAGATCTTGTCGATCTCGTCGATGTACACGATGCCGGTCTGAGCCTTCTCGACGTCGTAATCACACTTCTGCAGCAGCTTCTGGATGATGTTCTCGACGTCCTCGCCCACGTATCCGGCCTCGGTCAAGGTGGTGGCGTCGGCGATGGTGAACGGCACGTTGAGCAGGCGCGCCAGCGTCTCCGCCAGCAGCGTCTTGCCGCAGCCCGTCGGGCCGATGAGCAGGATGTTGCTCTTGGCGATCTCGACTTCATCCTTGGCGCGAGCCGAAGCGGTGCGGGTCTGCAGCCGCTTGTAGTGGTTGTACACGGCCACCGAGAGCACCTTCTTGGCGCGCTCCTGGCCGATCACGTACTCATCCAGGACCTTCTTGATCTCGTGCGGCTTGGGCAGCTTGTCGCGGGCACGCTCGGCCCGGTCCTCGAGCTCCTCGCGGATGATGTCGTTGCACAGCTCGACACACTCGTCACAGACGAACACCGAGGGACCGGCGATGAGCTTACGGACCTCATGCTGGCTCTTCCCGCAGAACGAGCAGTACAGGAGTTTGCCGTCGTCGTGGCGGCCGCGGGAATCATCACTCATTTACAAAGCCCTCAAGAGGCATGGTTTTCAATCGTCTTCCGTGCACGTCGCGAACAGCGTCCGAATGCCCACGCTTCCCCGGAAAATACAGCTTTCTTATAGCATGCGGTCCGGCTGCGAAGCAAAGCGCCCGCGCACGGCCAAGTCGTTGTCTCGGCGGGAATTGTTTGACGGAATTCACTTCTTGACAAAGGAGCGCCCGCCGCGGCGCTGTTCGGCCTGCCGCGGCCGGGTCCGGATCCGCCCCCGGGGAGTGCGCTACGCGGGCTTTTCGGCCCCTGCGGCCATGTCCCCGCGCTTCTCGAGCACCTGATCGATCAGTCCGTAATGGACCGCCTCTTTCCAGTCCATGAAGTGGTCGCGATCAGTGTCCTGCTTGATCTGCTCGACTTTCTGTCCGGTGTGCCGGGCGAGAATGTGATTCAACCGGTCGCGGGTCTCGAGCATTTCCTTGGCATGGATCTCCATGTCCGCCGCCTGACCCTGAAAGCCACCGAGCGGCTGGTGAATCATCATGCGCGCATGAGGCAGACAATAGCGCTTACCGGCCGCACCGCCGGCGAGCAGCACCGCGCCCATGCTTGCCGCCTGGCCGATGCAGATGGTGCTCACATCGGGCTTGACGAACTGCATCGTGTCGTAGATGGCCAGCCCCGAGGTCACCACCCCGCCCGGGGAGTTGATGTACAGGCCGATGTCCTTCTCCGGGTTCTCCGACTCGAGGAACAGCATCTGCGCCACGACGATGTTGGCGACATAATCGTCGATCGGGCCGACGACGAATATCAGCCGCTCTTTCAGCAGCCGCGAGTAGATGTCGTAGGAGCGCTCGCCGCGGGCGGTCTGCTCGACGACGATCGGTACCAGGTTCAATCCGCGTTCATTCATCTTTTCGGGTCTCCGTGCTTGCCGCCATTACGCTACGAGAGCCCGGTCCCGCGCAAGAGGGGATCGTGGAAGTCGCCCAGGCGTTCAATGCGCGCGGCGGATTCCCGGCGCGGGAGCCCCCCGCCGCTCAGCTCGTCTGCCCAAAGCCCGTCAGCTCCTGGAACGTCATGGGCTGCTCGCGAACGGCCGCGCGCGCGACGAACCATTCGATCACCTGCTCCTCCAGCGCCGCGGACTCGATCTGGCGCATCGCCTCGGCGCTGCGCCGATAGGCGCTGCGCGCCTCCTGCGGGTTGGGATAGTTCGATGCGAGCTCCTCAAGGCGCTCCTCGACCCGCTGCCGATCCGGCTGCAGCCCCTCGCTGCGGATGATCTGGCCCAGAATCAAGCCCAGCGCCGCGCGCCGGCGCGCCGGCTCCTCGAACGGCTCACGCGGCGGCAGCTGCGAGGCCTCGCGCACGCCCATGTTGCGGGCCGCTTCGAGCTGCATCTGCTGCACCTGCTCATCGATCAGCGTCCGGGGCACCTCGAGCGGATTCTGCGCATACAACGCATCGAGAACCTGCGCGCGCAGGCGGCCGTGGACCAGATCGGTCAGCTCGCGCTCCATGCTCTTGCGCACCTCGGCGCGCAGCGTCTCGATACTGCCTTCCTCGATGCCGAACGAGCGGCAGAAGGCCGCATCGACCTCCGGCAGCGACTGCGCCTCGACCTGCTTGACCGAAACCGAGAGCTCGGCGCTCTTGCCGGCGAGCGTTGCATTGGACATGTCCGCCGGGAACGTCACGCCGACCGCGCGTGTCTCGCCCACACGGGCGCCCGTGAGGGCGGATTCCAACTCCGGACGGTTCTGCTTGTTACCGAGGACGAGCGTCACGTCCTGGGCATCGCCCCCCTCGAAGGGCTTGCCGTCCATCAGGCCCGTGTAATCGACCGTCACACGGTCGGTCTCCTGGGCCGGCCGGTCCACGGGCGAGAATTGCGCGCGCTGCCGGCGCATGCTCTCGACCATGGCGTCGATGTCCGCCTCGGTCACCTCGGCGCTCGGGCGCGAGATCTCGGTGCCCTCGGGGGATTTCACCTGGACCTCGGGCATGATCTCGAACACCGCCGCGAACTTCAGCTCCGCACCCGGCGCGATTGCGATGGGCTCGATGCGCGGGCCACCCGCGGGCGTGAGATTCTGCTCGCGCAGCGCCTGAGCGAGGGAGCTGCGGATCAGGTGATCGATCACCTCCGCATGCACCTGCTCGCCGAATTGCTTGCGCACGACTGGCAATGGCGCCTTGCCGAGGCGAAAGCCCTTCAGGCGCGCCGAGCGGGCCACCCTCTTCAAGCGCTGCTCGAATTCCTGGGTCACCTCGGCGGCCGGGACGGCCACTTCGAGACGGCGCTCCAGCACCCCGCGGGCGGACAACGAAACCTGCATTCCTGAACCTCGAGCGAATGGGACGCGCAGTCGCGTTGTGCCGGGCCGCGCCCGCCGCGCGCGGCCCCGTCAGGAGCAGCACGCAACCGGCGAACCGACAAGCCCGATAGCGGGCGGCAACCGCGCAGGACCATGCATTTTGCCATAGCCAGGCGTCGTTGGCATCCGCGCCGCCAGTCGGTCGGCGCATCAGACTGGTGCGAAAGGAGAGACTCGAACTCTCACGGGTTGCCCCACTGGATCCTAAGTCCAGCGCGTCTACCAGTTCCGCCACTTTCGCTCCAGGGCGCCGCATGCCGCGTGGCGCTGCGGGACCGGGCAGCGATTATAGCGGGGCGCCCCGGCACTCCATCGTGCGCCACGAGCCGCCGATGCCCCGGTGCCGCCGGGCGGTCGGCATCATGATCATGCATATCACATCACGATCATGTGGTATCATCGCATAATGGTATTGTCTTGTCATGTTCGTACTGTATGACGCCGCAGCGAGACGAAACGCGTTGCGCAAGCGGCTTCCCGGCGCGGCTGAAGCAAGCTCTGGAACGGGCCGGCGGCGTCGCGGTTGCGGCAAGGGCGATCGGGCGCTCCGAAGGCGCCGTGCGCAAATGGCTGCGCGGTCAATCCGAGCCGGGCGTGACGGACCTGCGCGCCCTGAGCGAGCTCACGCAGACCCGGATCGACTGGCTGGTGGCCGGGCGCGGATCCTCCCGGGATCCACCCGACGCGCACGATCCGGCCGCCCGCGCGCCCCTCGACGGCGCACTCCTCGAGCGGGTGTTGGCCGCTCTCGAGCAGCGGCTGCGGGACACGAGCACGACATTGAGCGTCGCGAAGCACGCCATGCTGACCGCGGCCTGTTATGACTTGGCGCAGGAGAGCGGAACGGTCGATTCGAGCACGATCACCCGGCTGGTCAGGCTCGCCGGATGAGGTGCCGAACCGTTCACGGGTGGGGAAATTACTTACAGACGGGGCGGCGCATGCGCGCCAGGATTTTTCCATGAATGAATCCTATGTGCGGTTCGTGGACGCCACCCGGCTGCTGCAAGACCGCTTGATGCACGTCTCTCGGCTCGCGGCGATCGGCGAGATGGCCTCCGGGCTGGCCCATGAGCTCAATCAGCCGCTCGCCGCGGTCGCCAATTACGCGCAAGCCTGCGAGCGGCTGCTCGGGGTGGCGCAGCCGGACGTCGAAGAGGTGCGCGACGCGCTGCGTCAGATCACCGAGCAGGCCGTACGGGCGGGGGACATCATCAGTCGGCTGCGCGGCCTGACGCGCGCGCCCGAATCGAGCCGCGAGATTTGTGACGTCAACGCCCTCATCCGCGAGCTCGCCGACCTGCTCGAGTCCGACGCGCGGGCCCACAACTCACGCTGCCGCATCGAGCTCGCGGACGGCCTGGCCCCGCTGCGCCTCGATCGGGCGCAGATCCAACAGGTGATTCTCGCCCTGGTGCGCAACGCGCTCGAAGCGCTGCAGGGGCGCCCCTGCGGCGCCCGCGAAGTGGTGGTGAGCACCGTCCGCGCGCCGGACGGGGACGTCCTGATCGAAGTGAGCGACAACGGACCGGGCATCTCGGCCGAAATCGCGACCCGGCTTTTCGAGCCGTTCTGCACCACCAAGACGGCCGGCACGGGACTGGGGCTCGCCAGCAGCCGTACGATCGCCCGTGCGCACCGCGGCACCCTCGATTACCGGCCGGGGGAGCCGGGCGCCTGCTTCATGCTGCGCCTGCCAGCGGCCGCGCCGTCCTGAGCACGGCGATGCAGGGGCTGCCGCTAGGCGCGAATGCTCGCCTGGTAGCCCGGCGGCTCGAGCACGCTCACCAGCTGCTGCCTCGAGAGTCGCGTCGGGTCGAACCTCACGTGCGCCTCGCCCGTCTCGAAACTCACCTCGGCGGATTCGACGCCCGGCTGGCGCTCGAGCAGTCGCTTGATCGACTGCGCGCAACCGCCGCAGTGCATGCCCTGAATGCTCAAGATGACCGATTGCATGGATGCCTCCAGTGTCCGCAGTCGACCCTACGCCCTGGACCACGGTCCAGAGTCAACGGCGCGACGCGAGTCCCGGCCCCTTCCAGTACACTGTCGCGCGGCGCAGCCGGGCGATCCGCCGCGGCGCGGCACCCGTACCCACCGCCGGAGATCCCGCGTTGAAATCCGTCAAAAGCCTGTCCCGAGCGGCGGGCCCCCTGGCTGCGGTCCTCGTTGCGCTGCTCGGGGGATGCGCGCCGGCGCATCCGGCGCAATCCCCGCGCGCCTCATCGCTCCCGCCCCCGCCGCCGGCCCTGGCCGCGCTCATGCATGCGGGCAGGGTTCGGATGCTCACCCGCTTCACCACCGCGGTGCCGGGACTGACCGGCTACGTGGTGCGCTTCGCGGGCGACCGAGAGGTGGTCTACGGCTCGCACGGCTATCTCTTCACCGGAGAGCTCATCTCGCCCCAGAGCGTCGATCTGAACGGCGTGTATCGCCAGCAATACGCGCCCGTGAACGATGCGGCGGTGATCCGCCGGCTCAAAAAGGCCGGGCGCCTGATCGCCGAAGGCCCGCCCCACGCGCCGCTGCTCTACGGCATCATCGATCCGAACTGCAGCTTCTGCTATCACTTCTATCACATGGCGGAGCCGTTGATCGCCGCCGATCGACTGCGGGTCCGTTGGGTCCTGGTCGGCTTCCTCGAGCCGACCAGCGAGGCTCGCGCGGCCGCGATCCTCGCCGCGGCGAACCCCGCGGCGGCGCTGAGCCTCGATGAGGACCGCTTCGACCTGGCTCGCGAACACGGCGGCATCGCCCCGGCGCGCCGGATCCCGCCCGTGATCGCGAAGGTGCTGAAGATTCATCTGGACGCCATGAGCGACGCCGGCGGCAACGGCACGCCGACTATCCTGTACCGCTCTCGCAGCGGCGTGTGGAGGACTCAGGTCGGGTTACCGTCGCAAAGTTGGCTGGACGCCTATGCGCGCCGCTGAGGCGGGCGCCCGCCGCCGGCGGCCAGCGAACGCCAGCGCCGCAGCAGCAGCGCGTTCGACACGACGCTGACCGACGAGAGCGCCATCGCCGCCCCGGCGATCATTGGATTGAGCAGCCCAAACGCCGCGGCCGGAAGGCCGATGACGTTGTAGACGAACGCCCAGAACAGTCCCTGACGGATCTTGCGGTACGTCGCGCGGCTCACCGCGATGGCGTCGACCACGAGCCTCGGATCGGCGCGCATCAGCGTGATCGAGGCGCTCTGCAGCGCCACATCCGCGCCCGTGCCCATCGCCATGCCGACATCGGCCGCGGCCAACGCGGGGGCATCGTTGAGGCCGTCGCCGATCATGGCGACACGCCGGCCGCTGCTCTGGAGCCGTCGCACCTGCTCGGCTTTCTCGGCCGGCCGGACCTCGCTCAGCACTTCCGCAATGCCAATCGCGGCGGCCACCTTCCCGGCCGCCCGCGCATGATCGCCCGTCAACAGCACCGTCTTGAGGCCGATCGAGTGCAGGGCGCGCACCGCCTCGGCGGCGGCGGGCTTGATCGGATCGGCGCAGCCGATCAGGCCGAGCAGGCGGGGCCCGTCGGTCAGATCCGCCACCCACATGATCGAGCGGCCCTCGTGCTCGAGACGCTCCGCCGCGGCCTGCCCGGCCTCGGGCGGCACGCCGAGCTCGCGCATCAATGAACGGTTGCCGACCGCCAGGTGACGCCCGGCCACCTGCGCGGTGAGCCCCTGGCCCGGCCGGGCCTGCAGCCCCTCGAGCGGCGGCAGTGTGATCTGATCGGCCTGGGCCCGGAACAGAACCGCTCGCGCGAGCGGATGCTCGCTGCCGGTCTGCGCCGCGCCCGTCAACGCCAGCAGCTCACGCTCACCGATGCCCTCGGCCACGATCTCGGTGACCGCCGGATGTCCCTCGGTCACGGTGCCCGTTTTGTCGAACACCACGGTATCGAGGCGGTGCGCCTGCTCGAGGGCTTCGGCATCGCGGATCAGAATCCCCGCGCGGGCGGCCGCGCCCGTGCCCACCATCAGCGCGGTCGGCGTGGCCAGGCCGAGCGCGCACGGGCAGGCAATCACCAGCACGGAGACCGCGGCGATGACTCCCGCGCCGAACTGGCCGGCCAGCAGCCACCACGAAAGCCACGCGGCCACACCCACCGCGAGCACGGCGGGCACGAAGACCGCCGCGACGCGGTCGACCAGGCGTTGCACCGGCGGCTTACGCGCCTGTGCGCCCTCGACGAGCGCGATGATGCGCGCCAGCACGGACTGCTCGGCGGCCGCCGTGGTCTCGATACGCAGCAGCCCGCTGCCGTTGATGGATCCGCCGGTCACCGTCTCGCCGACCGTGCGATCCACCGGGAGGCTTTCTCCCGTGAGCAGACTCTCATCCAGCTCGCTCGCGCCGCTGCGCACGATGCCGTCGACCGGCACGCGCTCGCCCGGGCGCACCACCACGATGTCGCCGGCCGCGACGGCCTCGAGCGGCACTTGAACCTCCACCCCGTCGCGTACGACGCACGCGTGCTGCGGACGCAGGGACATCAGCTGGCGGATTGCCGCCGTGGTGGCGCGCTTGGCGCGCGCCTCGAGCCATTTGCCCGCCGTGACCAGCACGATCACGACCGCGGCGGAGTCGAGATACAACGGCGCGCCGGGCCGCGCGAACATCAGCCAGAGGCTGTAGCAGTACGCGGCGGAAGTGCCGAGCGCGACCAGCAGATCCATGTTGCCGACGCCCGCGCGCAGCGCCCGCCACGCCCCGCGGTAGAAGCGCGCACCGATCACGAACTGCACGATGCTCGCGAGCGCCAGATCCAACGGGTGAGGCAGCGCCACGCCGACGCTGGGCAGCAGCAGCGGCGCGCCCAGGGCGGCCGCCACCACCAGCCGTGCCGTCTCGAGCCTGAAGCGCCGCGCCTGCTCGGTCTCGAGCCGCGATTCGTCGGCGGCGGTGCCGATGACATCGCCGTCATACCCCGCGCGCCGCACCGCCTCGAGCAGCTGCGCCACATGCAGCGTCCCAGCCCCTTCGACCGTAGCGCGCTCGCTGGCGAGGTTCACCGCAACGCCGGTCACACCGGGCACCGCCCGCAGAGCCTTCTCGACCCGTTGCGCGCACGTGGCGCACGTCATGCCGGAAATCGACAGCTCGCGCGTTTCCTGCGCAACGTCGTAGCCAGCGCTGCGCACCGCGTCCGCCAGATCCTTCGCGCTGATCCGGGCGGCGTCGAACCGCACCTCGGCGCGCTCGGTGGCCAGATTCACCTCGGCCTGCACGCCCGGCAGCGCATTCAGCGCGCGCTCGACCCGGGCCACGCACGAGGCGCAGGTCATGCCCTGGATGGGCAGGCTCAGGCGATTGAGCGGGATCTGGGGGGCGGGAACGGCCACGCGGCGGACTCTCCTGGGATCGATCCGGCGCGGAGGATGACCGGACTCACGGCATGCTAAGACCTGGAGTGGGGTCCGGGGTCAATAGGCGCGGGCTCGGATTCCGCCCTCGCCGGGGCACTTAAATCCGGGAACGGTTTGATCCGTTATCGGATCTATACATCGGACGGCGCTTCCCCGCGCAGTGCGCCGGCACAATCCTCGATGAGCGTCCGGCCCGCCGGAGTCAACTGAACCCAGGATGCGCGTCGGTCCTCGGCGGCCGTGGTGATCGCCACCAGGCCGGCACGCTTGAGCGCGGCGCAGAGCCGGCTCGCGCGCGATTGACCGAGACCCAGCCGCTCGCGCAGCTCACCCATCCGTACCGGAGCCTCGGGCCGAGTTCCGAGAAAAACCAGGATCGGCTCGGCGAAGCCCGGCAGGCGGTTTCCACTGCCCGTCCTGAGACACAGCAGCGCCTCCAGCACCCCCTTCAGCTCATCGGCGGTAGCGATCATCCGCCGCGACATGTGCATTGGCCATGTGATGCCCAGTATATTCGGCGGCCCTTGCGCTTGCATGCGCGGCGTGTGCCGGTACCATGCGCCGGCTTTGCAGCATTCGCCCCCGCGAGAACGGCGCGCCACTTCATCAAGATCCGTGAATCAGCAACTCCCCGCCCCCGTGCCACCCGCCGCCGCGGCGCCCGCGCCCGCCACCCGCCCCGAGGCGCCGCCCGCCTGGTGGGTCCGCCTGCTCGCGCGGGTGCCGTTGACGCTGCTGTACGGCCTCGCGGACCTGCTCGGCTGGCTCGCGTTTCGTGTCTTTCCGTATCGCGATACGGTGGTGCGGAACAATCTCGCGCGCGCATTTCCCGAGTGGGACCCCGAGCACATGCGCGCGGTACGCCGCGGCTACTACCGGGGCTTCGCGCAGATGCTCGTCGAGGTGGTCAAATCGGCCGCCCTGCCGGCCGAGGAGATCCGCCGCCGGGTGCGCATCGTGAACCTGGAGGCGCCGCGGGCCTGTCTCGCCCAGGGTCAATCGGTGCTGCTGGCGGCGGCCCATCAATGCAACTGGGAGTGGATGCTGCTGGCGTTGTCGCTCGAGCTCGGCTACCCGATCGATGCGGCCTACAAGCCCCTGGTCGACCGATGGGCCGAGCGGGAAATGAAGAAGCTGCGCAGCCGCTTCGGCTGCCGCCTGATCCCGGCCAAGCATCTGCTGGCGGACATCATCCAACGCGGCGCAGTGTCCCGCGCGATCGCGATGGTGGCCGATCAGGAGCCGACCAACAGCGAGCGCAAGCACTGGACGCGCTTTCTGAACCGCGACACGGCTTTTTACATGGGGCTGGAGGAGATCGCGCGCGTCACGCGCATCCCCGTGTTCTTCATCACCATGCGGCGCGTGCGCCGGGGATTTTACGAAATGGCGTTCGTGCCGCTCTGGGCGCCGGGCGAGCGGCTCCCGGGCGGGACGCTCACCGAACGCTACGTGCGCGAGGTCGAGCGCCAGATCATCGCGGCACCGTCCGACTGGCCCTGGTCACACAAGCGCTGGAAGCTGAAGAAGTCCCTGTACGCGTCCGGCGGCGCTACGCGCGCCTGAGCTCGCGAGGCAGCCCGAAGATGACTTTCTCCTCCCGCCCGACCACCTCGCGCGACACTTCGGCGCCCCACGCGCGCAGCTGATCCAACACCGCGCGGACCAGCACCTCGGGCGCCGACGCGCCGGCCGTGAGGCCCGCGCAGCGCTTGTCCTCGAACCACTCGCGCTGCAGGTCCTGGGGCCCGTCGACCAAGTAGCCCGGGACGCCCGCCCGCTCGGCCAGCTCGCGCAGCCGGTTGGAGTTGGAGCTGGCCCGCGAGCCGACCACGATCAGGATGTCGCATTCGGTAAGCAACGTCTTCACCGCGTCCTGGCGGTTCTGAGTGGCATAGCAGATGTCCTCCTTGCGCGGCGTGGCGAGCTGCGCGAAGCGGCGGCGCAGCGTCGCGACGATCTCCGCGGTGTCGTCCACCGAGAGCGTCGTCTGGGTCACGAAGGCGACTTTCTCCGGCTCGCGCACCTCGAGCCGCTCGGCCTCCTCGGCGCTGCCGACCAAATACATGCGCCCGCCGTGGGCGGTATCGAACCGGCCCATGGTGCCTTCCACCTCCGGATGGCCGGCATGGCCGATGAGGATGACCTCGCGGCCGTCGCGGGCGTAGTGCTGGACCTCCATGTGCACCTTGGTCACCAGAGGGCAGGTGGCGTCGAATACCTTCAGGCCCCGCTCTCTCGCCTCGTTCTCCACCGCGTGCGCGACGCCGTGCGCGGAGAAGATGACGGTCGCGCCATGGGGCACTTCACGCAATTCTTCCACGAATACCGCGCCGCGCTCGCGCAAGCGCTCGACGACGTGGCGGTTGTGCACCACCTCGTGGCGAACGTAGATCGGCGCGCCGAACAGGTCGATCGCCCGCTCGACGATGTCGATGGCCCGGTCGACACCGGCACAGAACCCGCGTGGATTGGCCAGCAGCACTTGCATCAGTTGTTCTCCTGTCCGGATCGCGGCGCGCCCGGCCTGCGGCCCTCGAGCCACAGGTCGAGTAGCAGCAGCCCGGCCCCGATCGTGATCGAGGAATCCGCGACATTAAACGCCGGAAAATAGTGGCCATGCCAGTGAAAGCTGATGAAATCGACCACATATCCGAGCCGGATCCGGTCGATGACGTTGCCGACCGCCCCGCCGAGAATCAGCGCCAGGGCCGCGCACAGCAGCCCCTGGCGGCGCGCCTTCAGCCGCCCGAGATAGAAGACGATCAGCACCGCCACCGCCAGCGCGAGGCCGGTCAGCGCCCAGCGCTGCCAGCCGGGCTGGGTCGCCAGAAAGCTGAATGCCGCGCCCGTGTTGTAGGCCAGCGTCAGATCGAGCACCGGCAGCAGCGGGTGCGCGACGTGGAAGGCCATGTGCCGCACGATCCAGGCTTTGCTCCACTGATCGAGCGCGATGACCGCGAGCGAGAGCGCCAGCCAGATGCGCCCGCTCAGTCCTTGCTTGTTCGGCCCAGCTCCGGTGCTCATACGAATACTCGCCTTTCACCCGGCCCGTCGACATTGCTGACGCAGCGGCCGCAAAGCTGCGGGTGCCCGGAGTGGGCGCCGACATCGGGCCGATGCTGCCAGCAGCGTATGCACTTCGCGTCGCGCGAAGGCGCGACCGCCACCCATACCGCCCCGGTGCCGGTGTTGACGGCCGGTGCGGCACCGGCCGGCGGCGGGCCATCGAGCCGATGCACACGCGCCCGGGAAGTGATGAGGAAGAAGCGTAACTCCTCGCCGAGTGCGCCCAGTCGCTCGTACTGCTCGGGACGGCAGTATACGTCCACCTCGGCATCGAGCGGGGCGCCGATCGCACCGGCATCGCGCAGCCGCTCCAGCTCGCGCGTGACGTCGGCGCGCAACAGCAGCAGCGCCGGCCAGTCGATCTCGCCGGCCGAGACCTGCGGTGGAACGTACCAGGTGCTCAGGAAGACCGATTCGTCGCGCTCCCCCGGCAGGAATGTCCAGATCTCCTCGGCCGTGAACGAGAGGATCGGGGCGAGCCAGCGCACCATGCACTCGGCGATGTGGTACATGGCCGTCTGCGCCGAGCGCCGAGCGTGCGAGCCGGCAGGCAGGGTGTACATGCGGTCCTTCAGCACGTCGAGGTAGAACGACCCGAGCTCGACACTGCAGAAGTTGTGCACCTTCTGATAGATCAGATGGAATGCGTAGCGCAGATAGGCGTCGCGGACCTCGCCCTGCAGCGCGGCGGCGCGCGCGAGCGCCCAGCGGTCGAGAGCCAGCATGTCCTCCGGGGCCAGCGCATGGCGGGCCGGATCGAACCCATCGAGATTGCCGAGCAGGTAGCGCATCGTGTTGCGGATCCGGCGGTAGGAATCCGCCGTGCGCTTGAGAATCTCGTCCGAGACGCTCATCTCGTTGGCGTAATCGGTGGCGCTGACCCACAGCCGCAGCACGTCCGCGCCGAGGCTGTTCGCGACCTTCTGTGGCGCCACCACGTTGCCGAGCGACTTCGACTGCTTGCGCCCCTGCTCGTCCACCGCGAAGCCGTGGGTCAGCACGGCCCGGTACGGGGCGCGCGCGTAGAGCGCCTCGGACATCAGCAGCGAGCTGTGGAACCAGCCGCGATGCTGATCCGAGCCCTCCAGGTACAGATCCACCGGGGCGGTGATCTCGGGCCGCTCGCTGCCGACACACTCGAAGGACAGGCCCGAGTCGGCCCACACGTCCATCACGTCGGTCACCTTCTCGTAGTGGCCGGCTTCGGGCCCGAGCAGCTCCGCCGGATCGAGCGCGAACCAGGCCTCGATCCCCGCGCGCTCGACGCGCGCGGCGATCTGCTCGATCAGCTCGGGCGTGCGCGGATGCAGCTCGCCGCTGCCGGCGCGCACGAACAGCGCGATCGGCACGCCCCAGAGCCGCTGGCGGGAGATGCACCAGTCCGGCCGGCCTTCGATCATGCCGCTGATGCGCTGCTCGCCCCACTGCGGCGTCCAGCTGACTCCCCGGATGTCGCGCAGCGCGTGCTCGCGCAGTCCCCGGTTGTCCATGCTGATGAACCACTGGGGCGTGGCGCGGAAGATCAGCGGCGTCTTGTGGCGCCAGCAGTGCGGAAAGCTGTGCGTCATCGGCTGGTGCGCCAGCAGCGCACCGCGCGCGCCGAGCGCCTCGATGAGCACCGGGTTGGCCTCATCGACCCGCAGCCCTGCCACGAGCGCCGTGTCCGGCAGGAAACGCCCGTCGTTGTCCACGGGATTGACCACCGCGAGCCCGTAGCGGCGGCCCACCGCGAAATCCTCGTGCCCGTGACCGGGCGCGGTGTGCACCGCGCCCGTGCCGGCATCCAGCGTGACGTGCTCGCCGAGAATCACCGGCACCCGCCGAGCGTCCAAGGGATGCTCGAGCTCGAGTCCTTCCAGCGCGCGGCCCTCGGCTTGTGCGAGCACCCGATGGCTGCCCGCGCCATAGCGCTTCAGGCACGGCTCGAGCAGCTCCGTCGCGAGGATCAACCGGCGCTGGGCGCCGCCGATCTCGGTCTGCACGAGCGCGTAGCGCAGCGAATCATGCAGCGCCACCGCCTGATTCGCCGGCAGGGTCCACGGCGTCGTGGTCCAGATGACCAAATCGACCGGAGTGTCATCGAGCGGGACCGCCAGCCTCCGGCTCAGCTCCTTCAGGTCCGCCACGCGAAAGGCGACGTCGATGGCCGGCGAGGTCCGCTCCGCGTACTCGACCTCCGCTTCGGCCAGCGCCGAGCGGCAATCGAGGCACCAATGCACGGGCTTGACGCCCTTGTAGACGTGGCCGTTGCCGATGATCCGTCCGAGCGAGCGGATCTGCTGCGCCTCGTAGTGCGGCGCCATGGTCAGATACGGCCGATCCCAGTCCCCGAGCACGCCGAGCCGCTTGAAGTCGCGGCGCTGCAGATCGATCTGCTCGGCGGCGAAGGCGCGGCACGCGGCCCGAAATGCGGCGGCGTCGAGCTTGCCGCCCGCCCGGCCGTGCTTCTTCTCCACCTGCAGCTCGATCGGCAGGCCGTGACAGTCCCAGCCGGGGACGTAGGGCGCATCGAAACCTTCGAGCGTGCGAGCCTTGACGATGATGTCCTTCAGGATCTTGTTGACCGCGTGCCCGATGTGGATCGCGCCGTTGGCATAGGGCGGCCCGTCGTGCAGCACGAAGCGAGGCCGGCCGCGGCCGCGCTCGCGCAGCTTCGCGTACAGGCCATTCGACTCCCAGGCCGTCACCAGGGCCGGCTCGCGCCGGGCCAGATCGGCCTTCATCGGAAAGCGCGTCGCCGGCAGATTGATCGTGTGTTTGTAATCGGACATGAACTCGCCGTTGCCGGCCCCAAGGCCGGATCAAGCCTTCAAGATCGCCCGGGCCTGCCGCGCATCCTCGTGCATCTGGCGAACGAGCGCCTCGACGGCCTCGAAATGAGCCTCCTCGCGCAGCTTGGCCACGAACTCCACTTCGATCCGCCGGCCGTACAGGTCGCCGGAAAAATCAAACACATGCACCTCGAGCATCATCTCCGCGCCGCCCACGGTGGGCCGGCGGCCGAGACTGGCCACGGCCGGCATGGGCGCGGCGTCGATGCCGTGCACCCAAACCGCGAAGATGCCCGCCAGCGGCGAGCGGCGGCGCTCGAGGCGCAAATTGGCGGTCGGGAAGCCCAGCTGCCGGCCGAGCCGCTCCCCGCGGATGACTCGTCCGACCATGCTGTACGGCCGCCCGAGCAGGCGATGGGCGCGCTCGAGGTTTCCGCCGGCGAGCGCCGCACGCGCCGCGCTGCTGCTCACCCGCTCGCCGTCGAGCAGCACCGGCTCGATCACCTCGGTCGCGAAGCCGAGCCGATCCCCGGCCGCGCGCAGCGTTTCGGCGGTCGCCTCGCCGTTGCGCCCGAAGCGGAAGTCGTGCCCGATCACCACGGCGGGGGCACGCAGCGCGCTCGCGAGCAGCGCCGTGAACGCCTCGCCCGAGAGCCGGCGCAGCGGTTCCGCAAAACGCAGCACCCACAGGACGTCGACCCCCAGATGCTCGAGCACCCGCCAGCGCTCCCGGAAGGAGGTCAGCCTCGCCGGACACTCCGAGCCCGCGAGGTACTCCCGCGGCATGGGCTCGAACGTCAGGACCATCTTCGGACGCCCGAGCCGCCGTCCCTGCGCCGCCAGCGCGGCCAGCAGCGCCTGATGCCCGAGGTGGATGCCGTCGAAGGTCCCGATGGTGACGACGCAGCCCCGCCGACGATCGGTCATGCCATTGAGTCCGCGAATCAGCTCCATTGGCCGCCCGAGCCGCCACCATCACCCGAAAGAAGGGCAGAATACAGGATTTACACCGGCCGAGGCAGGGATGGCGCTCGCATCGGGCGGAGGCGTCCGCCTTTCGGCGGGCGCCGACACGTTGACAAGGCGCCTGCGGCTGAGCAGACTACCGGCCCCCCGAGCTGGGGCCAGCTGATTGACACGGAGCATTTGTGGCCAACACCAAGTCCGCCGAAAAGGCGGCCCGCCAAGCCGAAGAGCATCGCGCCCGAAATGTGGCGCTGCGCTCGCGCATGCGTACGGCCATGCGCGACGTCACCGTCGCGATCGCCGGCGGCGACAAGAAGTCGGCCGAGACCACCTACCGGGCCGCGGTGCCGTTGATCGATACCCTGGTCAACAAGCGCATCATCCACCGCAACAAGGCGGCCCGACACAAAGGCCGGCTTGCGGCGCGTATCCGCGCCATGCAGTAAGGAGCGGCAGGTGGAGCTCGGTCACAAGGTACCCGTAAGCCCCGCCAAGCCCGCTCTGCCGGTTTCGCTGAAGCTCAAGCCGGCCGCCCGTCGCCAGTATCTCCTCGAGCAGCTGCGCGCGCGCGCTCGGCAGCATCCTGCTCTTCCAAAAAACGCATAACCGCGTCGCATAACGCGCGCGTTCCGGCTCCAGTGGCGCCCGAGATGAGGAACCGCGGACCGCGGTGGCGCAGCCGCCGCACGATTTCTCGCGCGCGCCCCTCGGCTTCCTCCTCGGGAAGCAGATCGCACTTGTTGATCACCAGCCAACGCGGCTTGGCGGCAAGCTCCGGGCTGAACTTCTTCAGCTCCGCCACGATGGCGCGCGCGTCCACGACCGGATCGGCTTGGGGATCGGGCGGCGCCACGTCGAGCACGTGCAACAGCAGACGCGTGCGCTGCAGGTGCTTCAGGAAGCGGATCCCCAAGCCGGCGCCCTCGGCGGCCCCTTCGATCAAACCGGGAATGTCGGCCATGACGAAGCTGCGGTGCTCTCCGACGGAGACCACACCGAGATTCGGATAGAGCGTGGTAAAGGGATAATCGGCCACTTTGGGCCGCGCGGCCGACACGGCCCGGATCAGTGTGGACTTGCCCGCATTGGGCTGGCCCAGCAGGCCGACGTCGGCCAAGAGCTTCAACTCGAGCTCGAGGGCGCGCTTCTCCCCCGGCAGACCGGGCCCGAACTGGCGGGGCGCGCGATTGACGCTCGACTTGAAGCGTTGGTTGCCCCAGCCCCCCTTCCCGCCGCGCGCCACGGCGAGCACGTCGCCCTCCCGGGCCAGATCGCCCAGCACCTCGCCGGTCTCGCCGTCGCGCACGACGGTACCGATGGGCACCGGGATGTACAGGTCCTCCCCGCTCCGTCCGGTGCAGTCGCTGCTCGACCCGGGCTCCCCGTGAGCGGCGCGCCAGATCCGCTCGATGCGGAAGTCCACCAGGGTATTGATGCCGGCGGCGGCGCGCAGGTACACGCTGCCGCCGTGGCCACCGTCGCCGCCGTCCGGGCCCCCGAAGGGCACGAACTTCTCACGGCGAAAGCTGGTGCTGCCGCGACCGCCGTTGCCGGCCTGAACCCGGAGCCTCGCCTCGTCAACGAATTTCATACCATTGCTTCAGAGACGAAAGCCCCGGCGCGAGGCCGGGGCTTTCAAGATCCGGAGTTCAGTGGGTCTTCAGCCCTCGGTCGGCGCCGCCTCGGGCAGGATGCTGACGTAGGTCCGCTGGTCGACGCCCTTGTGCCGGAACTGCACCGTACCCGCCACCTTGGCGAAGAGCGTGTGATCGGTTCCGACACCGACGTTCACGCCAGCACGCATGTGGGTGCCGCGCTGGCGCACGATGATATTCCCGGCCAGGACATGCTCGCCGCCGAAGCGCTTGACGCCCAGCCGCTTGGAATGGGAGTCGCGGCCGTTCTTGGTACTGCCGCCTGCCTTTTTATGTGCCATGTGTACGGTCTTCCGATTGAATGGACGCGCTTCAGCCCACGCTGATACCCGTGACCTTCACCTCGGTGAAGGGCTGCCGGTGGGTCTTCTGCCGCAGGTAATGGGCGCGCCGCTTGAACTTCACCACCGAGACCTTGCGGCCCTTGCCGTGGCGCACCACGGTGGCGGTCACCTTGCCGCCCTCGAGGAGGGGCTTGCCGAGCTTCACCTCGGCGCCCTCGCCGACCAGCAGCACCCGGTCGAACTCGACCGTGGCGCCGGGCTCGGCTTCCAGTTTCTCGATCCGCAGCACCCCGTCCTGGGTCACGCGATACTGCTTTCCACCGGTGGCGATCACTGCGTACATAAGGTATTGAACCGGAACGAGGGGTCTGAGAAGGGGCGAGCATTCTACTGGGCGGTACCGGCCGGGTCAAACAGCAGCGCGCAGAAACCGCCGGACCGGCGGAAAAATCTTCCGCCTGTTTCTTGCGCTTTGGCGTGCGGCGTACCTCACGGTCGGCTACGATGCGCCGCGTTATTGAAAGTCCATTGCTAATGACCCTGGAAGAAATACGCGCGCTGGTCGCGACCGATCTTGCCGCGGTGGACGATGTCATCCGCCAACGCCTCAAGAGCGCCGTGCCGCTGGTCGATCAGATTGCCGAGCACATCATTGCGGGCGGCGGCAAACGGCTGCGTCCGCTGCTGGTGGTGCTGGCGGGGCGCGCCTGCGGCCTGCGCTCGTCCCACATTGAAGCCGCGGCGTTCATCGAATTCATCCATACGGCGACGCTGCTGCACGACGACGTGGTCGACGGCTCCTCGCTGCGGCGGGGCCGCCACACGGCCAACGAGGTATTCGGCAACCAGGCCAGCGTGCTGGTCGGGGATTTCGTGTACTCGCGAGCCTTTCAGATGATGACCTCCCTCAGCTCGCAGACGGTGATGGAAATCATGGCCGAAGCGACCAACGTGATCGCCGAGGGCGAGGTGATGCAGCTGATGAATGCGCATGATCCCGACACCACGGAACAGCGTTATCTCGAGGTCATCTATCGCAAGACCGCCAAACTCTTCGAGGCCGGGGGCGAGGTGGCGGCGGTATTGGCCGGCGGTCCCCGTCCGCTGCGCCAGGCACTCGCCACCTACGGACGGCACATCGGCACCGCGTATCAGCTGGTCGACGACGTGCTCGATTACCGGTCCAATCCGGCGGAGCGGGGCAAGAACCTGGGTGACGATCTGGCCGAGGGCAAGCCCACCCTGCCGCTGATCCATGCGCTGCGCCGCGGCACCGAGACTCAGCGCGCGGCCATCCGTCAGGCCATCGAGCAGGGCTGCGCCGACCTCGAACCGATCATCGGCGCGATCGAGGTGACCGGCGGGCTCGACTATGCGGCGCGCCTGGCGCAGGAATCGGCCGATCAGGCGCTGGAGGCGTTGAAGGCGCTGCCCGAGACCCCGTACAGGCGCGGCCTCGCCGCGCTGGCGCATTTCGCCGTCGAGCACACCACTTAGCCGCCGAGTCGCCCGGAGCCGGGCGTCACCGAGGCCGCGCGGGCCGCTCAGGCGCAAGCAGCGGCTCGATGCCGTCGCGACGTCGCCGCCATTGAAGCACCCGCGCCGCTTCAGTACACTGCGCCGCCCTGCCTCGCGCGCCGGCATCCGCCCCGCCCGAGACCGGGAATCGCCGTTTCGGGGTGTAGCTCAGCCTGGTAGAGCACTACGTTCGGGACGTAGGTGTCGCAGGTTCAAATCCTGTCACCCCGACCA
>DAIDUQ010000099.1:0-23697 GCA_027456605.1 Steroidobacteraceae bacterium
CAATGCAAGGTCAGGCAGCCAGTGGATGCCAGTGGCCGTCAGTGGAGATCGATTGGCTGTAGAATCAACGGCTCGCTTCGTCTGGCGGAGGCCAGCGGAAGCCAGCGAAGGGAGATGAGAATGCCCGAGGTCGGAGTCGAACCGACACGCTTTTAAGGGCGGCGGATTTTCATCCCACTTCGACTTTCATCGCCCCGCCGGCCGGGGCCGCGCGGGTTCGTGGGCTGGAGCACGCCTTCACCATAGCCTTGTGGCCGTAGGTGCCCGCCGTCTGCTCTCTACACCTTCCCCGCATCACGCGGGACTTGGCTCGGCATGAGCTCGAATTGCTTCAGGGCCTCTACCGAGTTTGACGGGCTTCACCTCGGGGATTTCTCCGCGAGGGCTCAAGTTGTCGTCTGAGTCCGCTGCGTCTACCAATTCCGCCACTCGGGCACGAGGCGGCAAGTATACGGGGGCGCGGGCAAAGTGGATACCGGAGCGCGGCGCGGGAGGCGCGGCGGCTCCGTGTACCATTGGCGGGTGGACCGCAATGACTTTTCCTATGATCTTCCCGTCGATCGCATCGCCCAGTTTCCGCTCGAGGAGCGCTCGGCCAGCCGTCTGCTGACGCTCGACCGCGCGAGCGGCGCGTGGGCGGACCGTGCGATGCGCGACCTCCCCGGTCTGCTTCACCCCGGCGATCTGCTGGTCCTGAACGACACTCGCGTCGTGGCGGCGAGGCTGCGCGGCGCCAAGCCCACGGGCGGTCAGGTCGAGGTGCTGCTGGAGCGGGCGGTCGGTGAGCGCGAGGCGCTCGTGCAGCTTCGGGCCAGCAAGCCGATCCGCCCGGGGCTGCGGATCACGACCGCCGGCGGGGTGCTGGAGGTGCTCGAGCGAGAGGCTGATCTGTGGCGCGTCCGGCTGCCTGCCGCCGCGCTCGAATTCTTCGACCAGTGGGGGGAGATGCCGCTGCCCCCCTACATCCAGCGCGCGGCCGATGCGTCGGATCGCGAGAGGTATCAGAGCCTGTTTGCGCGTGAGCCGGGCGCCGTGGCCGCGCCCACCGCCAGTCTGCACTTCGATGCGCCGCTCCTGCAGGCCATCGCCGCCCGGGGCGTCGAGCGGGCATTCGTGACACTGCACGTCGGCGCAGGTACATTTCAGCCGGTGCGCGCCGACCGGTTGGACGAGCACGTCATGCACGCCGAGCGGGTCACCGTGAGCGCGGAGACGTGTGAGGCGATCGGCCGGACCCGCGCGGCGGGCGGACGAGTGGTGGCCGTCGGTACGACTGTGGTGCGTGCACTCGAGTCGGCGGTGCTCGAAGCTGCCGATCATGGCGCGGCAGCCCTCGAGCCGTGGTCCGGAGAGACCCGGCTGTTCATCCGTCCGGGATTTCGCTTCAGGGTGATCGACGCGATGCTGACGAACTTTCACTTGCCCGAATCGACGCTGCTGATGCTCGTGTGCGCGTTCGCGGCCCGCGAGCCCGTCCTGCGCGCCTATCGGCACGCCGTCGAGGCCGGCTATCGCTTCTTCAGCTATGGGGACGCGATGTTCCTGGCCGATGAGCCGCGCGCCGCGGCCCCTTGAGCCGGCAGTCCGTGCCGGAGTAACTGAAAGTTTCTGGTGAATCCTTGAAACCGACGTTCGAGCTGCTCGCCACCGATGGCTCGGCCCGCCGCGGGCGGCTCCACCTGGCCCATGGCACGGTTGAGACGCCGGCATTCATGCCGGTGGGCACCTATGGCACCGTCAAGGCGATGACCCCGGAGGAGCTCGAGGGGCTCGGCGCCGGCATCGTCTTGGGCAATACCTTCCACCTCATGCTGCGACCCGGCGCCGACGTCATCGCCGCCCACGGCGGGCTGCACGGCTTCATGCACTGGTCGCATCCGATCCTCACCGATTCCGGGGGCTTTCAAGTCTTCAGTCTCAAGAGCCTGCGCAAAATCAGCGAGGAGGGTGTTCGCTTCCGTTCGCCTATCGACGGCAGCGAGGTGCGGATAACCCCGGAGGACTCGATGGCGGTGCAGATCGCCCTCAGATCCGATGTGGCCATGGCGTTTGATGAGTGCACGCCCTATCCGGCCAGCGAGGCCGAGGCACTTCAGTCCATGGAGCGCTCGATGCGCTGGGCCGAGCGCGCGCATCGGCGCTATTACCGCGAGCCGCCCCCCGGCCAACTGTTCGGGATCGTGCAGGGCGGGACCCATCCGGCGCTGCGCCTGGCCTCGCTCGAGGCGCTTTCGCGCCTCGACTGGCCGGGCCTGGCGATCGGCGGGCTCGCGGTCGGAGAGCCGGAGGCGGAGCGTTTGCGCATCCTCGAGGCTCTGGTGCCGCATATGCCGGCGGATCGGCCCCGCTACCTGATGGGCGTGGGCCGTCCGGAAGACATCATCGCGGCGGTGCAGCGCGGCGTCGACATGTTCGATTGCGTGATGCCCACGCGGCACGCCCGTAACGGCCACCTGTTCACCGCCGCCGGCGTGATCAACATTCGTAATGCCGCGCACCAGCGCGACCTCGGCCCGATCGATCCGGAGTGCGGCTGCTACACCTGCCGCCACTACTCGCGCGCCTACCTGCGCCACCTGGACCGCTGCAATGAGATCCTGGGCAGCCGGCTCGCAACGCTGCACAACCTGGCGTTCTACCTGGGCCTGATGCACGGGCTGCGCGAGGCGATCGCGGCCGGGCGGTTGGGGGCTTTCTGCGCCGATTTTCTCGTCCGGCGGACCGCCGCCGACGCTGTGGCATAATGCCGCCCCTTCGCTCCCCGGGGCTTGGTCTTGCCCCTGGGGAGCCGTCCCGAGGATAAAGCATGAATGCATTGATTCCCCTGGCCCGGGCGGCCACCGCCGCCCCGGCATCGAGCGGTAGCCAGCTCGCACCCCTGCTGGTGATGGGCGGCTTCATCGTCGTGTTCTACTTCCTGCTGATCCGCCCGCAGCAGAAGAAAGCCAAGGAGCACCAGACTCTGATCTCCAAGCTCGCCCCCGGCGACGAGGTCGTCACCAGCGGCGGGCTGCTCGGGCGCATCACCGAGGTGGGCGAGCACTTCGTGACACTCGAAGTCGCCGAGAACGTGCGCGTCAAGGTGCAGCGGGGCCAGATCAATACCTTGATGCCGAAGGGCACGCTGAAGGGCGCCTGATCTTCGTTATTCCGTTCGTCTCTCGATAAATTTCGGAAAGTCCATGCTCGAGTACGCTCGCTGGAAGTACATCCTGATCGTGGTGGTCCTGCTCGTGGCGCTGCTGTTCGCGCTGCCCAACGTGTTTGGCAAGGCGCCGGCCTTGCAGCTGGCGCACGCGGATCACTCCCCGGTAACCGCCGCCGAGGTGCGGACCGTCTCGGCCTACCTCAAACAGCAGGGGGTCCCGTTTACGGGCACCTACCTGCAGAATGGACGGCTGATCGTGCGGTTCGCCAACGAGTCGGCGCAGTTTCGGGCACAGGACGCGATCGATCGGAAGTTCAAGAAGGAATACCTCTCGGCGCTGACGCTTGTGCCGCGCACGCCGGCCTGGCTGCGTGACATGGGCCTCAAGCCCATGCCGCTCGGCCTGGATTTGAGCGGCGGTCTGGAGCTCCTGTATCAGGTCGATACGCGCAGCGCCGTCAAGCAGCTGGTCCGAATGTATACGCAGGATGCCTCGCACGCGCTGGCCGCGGCGAATGTCCCGGTGGCGAGCATCACGGACGTGGCCACGGGAGGCAGCGATCTGCCCAATACCGTGCGGATCACGCTCGGCCCGGGCGCGGACGCGAAGGAGGCCACCGCCGCGCTGGCCGATCCGCTGCAGGGCCTGTCGGTGAGTTCCTCGACAGGGTCCTCCGGCACCGTGATCTCGGCGACCGCGCCGGCTGCGCTGATCAACCAGCGAGAGAATTACGCGATCGAACAGGCCATCACCATTCTGCGCAACCGCGTCAACGCGCTCGGGGTGTCCGAGCCGATCGTGCAGCGCCAGGGCAACGATCGCATCGACGTCCAGCTGCCGGGCGTGGAGAACATGGCCGAGGTCAAACATCTGCTCGGACAGACCGCGATGCTCGAGTTCCACCTGAACGATACGGAGAACAGTCCGTACCAGGCGGAGCAGACGGGCAATGTGCCGCTCGGCGACAAGCTGTACACGAACACCCCGGACGGCCAGCCGCTTCTGCTGAAGCGCGAGGTGATCGCCACCGGCGATCAGCTGACCGGCGCCACGGTCGGCGAGGGTCCGCAGGGCCCGCAGGTCAATGTGACGCTCGACAGCCGCGCCGGCGAGAACATGCTGCGCACCACCAAGGAGAACGTCGGCAAGGGAATGGGCGTGGTGCTGATCACCAAGCGCGTGGTGACACGCGACGTGGGCGGAAAGAAAGAGTCCCACGTGGTCACGACGGAGAAGGTGATCAACGATGCCACCATCGACGGAGTCTTCAGCAACCAATTCATGATCACGGGCCTTACGCTCGGGGGCGCGCAGGATCTGGCGATCCTGCTGCGCTCCGGCTCGTTCCTCACGCCCATCAGCCTCGTTGGTCAGAGCGTCATCGGCCCGAGCCTCGGCGCCGAAAACATCAAGATGGGCGTCGGGGCGCTGGTGCTTGGCATGGCCGGCGTCCTCATCTTCATGTTCATTTATTACAAGGTCTTCGGCCTGGTCGCCGATGCGGTGCTCGTGTCGAACGTGGTGCTGCTGACCGCGTTGCTGTCGATGATGCATGCTTCGCTTTCACTGCCGGGCATCGCCGGCATCATCCTCACGGTGGGCATCGCGGTGGATGCGAACGTGCTGATCTACGAGCGTATCCGCGAGGAGCTGCGCAAGGGCGTATCGCCGCAGGCGGCGATACGCGCCGGCTTCGAAAAGGCCTTCTCGGCGATCGTCGATTCCAACGTCACCACCGGAATCGCCGGACTGGTCCTGTGGATCTTCGGCACCGGGGCGATCCGCGGCTTCGCCGTGGTGTTGACTCTCGGCATCGGCACGTCGATGTTCACATCGCTGATGGGCAGCCGGGCCCTCGTGACGCTCATGTACGGCGGGCGGCGCAAGCTCGCGCATTTGCACATCTAGGGGCGCGGACGTGGAATTCTTCAGCCATCAGACAAATTTCCGGTTCATGGCCACACGCAAGGTGTGGTTCGCGCTGTCCATCGTGCTGATGATCGCCTCGCTCGCGTTGCTCGCCACGCGGGGCCTGAACTGGGCCGTGGATTTCACGGGCGGCGTGACCGCCCAGGCGAGCTTCCCGGCATCGGCGGATCTGTCGACGGTGCGTACACAGCTTGCGGCAGCCGGCTTCCATGACGCCGTGGTGACCTATGTCGGCAGCGCCCGCGCCGTCTCCATACGCCTGCCGCCGGAGCGGGATCAGACCTCCACCGAGCTGAGCGGCCGCATCGAGCGCGCACTGCAGAAGGTCAATTCCGGGGCGACGGTGTCATCGCTGTCGGTGGTCGGCCCGCAGGTCGGCTCGGAGCTGAAGCACAGCGCGATGTGGGCGCTCGCCTTCACGCTGCTGTTCATCTTTCTGTACATTGCTTGGCGCTTTCACACCTGGCGGCTCTCCCTCGGCGCCATTCTCGCGGTGGTGCACGATCCGATCCTGGTGCTCGGCTTCTTCGCCCTGTCACACATCTCATTCGATCTCAACGTGGTGGCGGCGGTACTGGCCGTGATCGGCTATTCACTGAACGATACCGTGGTGGTGTTCGATCGTATCCGCGAGCGCTTCGAGGGCAACCGCCGCCTGGCGCCGGAAGTGGTGCTCGATCAGGCAATCAACCAGACGCTGTCGCGAACGATCATGACCAAGGTGGTGACTTCCATCGTGGTGGTGGCGCTGCTGGTGCTCGGCGGGCCAGTGCTGCGGGGCTTTTCGGCGGCATTGCTGATCGGCATTCTCGCGGGAACCTACTCTTCGATCTACATCTCGAGCGCCATCGCGCTGCAGTGCGGGTTGACGGCCGAGCATGTCTTCCCCACCGTCAGGAAGACCGCCGTCGATCACTTGCCCTGAGGCGCGCGGCGCCGCTATCGGAGGGACGCCCATGCAGGCACTGCTCAACATCGCCGTTCGCGCCGCGCGTCGCGCCGGGGAAGTGATCGGGCGCAACCTGAACAATCTCGAGGCGCTGACGGTCACGACCAAGGGCCGCAACGATTTCGTCTCCGAAGTGGATCGGGCGGCGGAGGCGGAAATCGTCGCCATCATTCGCCGGCACTATCCGCAGCATGCGATCCTGGCCGAGGAGAGCGGGGCGCAAGGCGAGAGCGACACCCGGTGGATCATCGATCCGCTCGACGGAACGACCAATTTCCTGCACGGCTTTCCGGTGTTCGCGGTGTCGATCGCCTGTGAGATCAAGGGTCGGATCGAGCACGCCGTCGTCTACGACCCGATGCGCCAGGAGCTGTTCACCGCCTCGCGCGGCGCCGGCGCGCACCTCGACAACCGCCGCATCCGGGTGAGCAAGCAGCGTACGCTGGAAGGCG
This sequence comes from Steroidobacteraceae bacterium, assembly GCA_027456605.1. Classification (GTDB taxonomy): domain Bacteria; phylum Pseudomonadota; class Gammaproteobacteria; order Steroidobacterales; family Steroidobacteraceae; genus 13-2-20CM-66-19. The sequence continues at coordinate 6,480 of DAIDUQ010000099.1, forward strand.
CGCTGATTGGTACGGGCTTCCCGTTCCGCGCCAATGACCGGTACATCGATGCGTATTTCGCCATGTTGAGGGCGGCGTCGCAGATCGCCGCCGGAATCCGGCGGCCGGGCGCGGCGGCGCTCGATCTGGCTTACGTCGCCGCCGGCCGCACCGACGGGTTCTGGGAGCTCGGGCTTGCGCCATGGGATACGGCGGCTGGCACGCTGCTGGTGCAGGAAGCGGGCGGCCACATCGGCACGTTGACCGGGGAGCCGTACCGCCAGGGCGGATACGTCGTCGCAGGCACCCCGAAGGTCTATGCGGCAATGATCGAGTTGTTCGCCCCGCTCGTGCCCGAGGAATTGCGGGGACGCTGATTCTCGACTCGTGCGGCGATCGTTGCGGCGGGATCGGCGTGCCTCCGCCGTCCAACACACAGTAACGCCGGCGCGGCATGCCGGGCGGGAGACGCCCGTCGGGTGGCGCGGCATGGGAGCCGATCGATGACTTCACCGGATATCCGCATCGTCCTGGTCGAGCCGACCCATCCGGGAAACATCGGAGCGGTTGCGCGGGCCATGAAGAACATGGGTCTCGAGCGGCTCGTGTTGGTGAGTCCCGGGCAGTTCCCGAACCCACAGGCCACGGCGCGCGCCTCGGGGGCCGATGATGTGCTCGCGCGCGCCCGGGTGGTCGGGTCGCTTGCAGAGGCGCTCGAGGGTTGCGGGCTCGTTGCGGCGACCACGGCGCGCGACCGGGATCAGTACTTTCGCGTCGCCGACGTGCGGGATGCGGCCGCGCGGTTGATGCGGGAGACCGCGCGGGGGCCCGCGGCGGTGTTGTTCGGGTCCGAACGCGCCGGCTTGACCAACGCGCAGCTCGAGATGGCGCATCTGCTCATCCGCATTCCCGCCAGCGACGCCTATCCTTCGCTCAATCTCGCCATGGCGGTGCAGCTGGTCGCGTATGAGCTCTTTCGGGTGCGGGGCGTCGACATCGAGCCCACGCCCGCCGCGGGACCGCTCGCCGATCCCGCCGAGCTCGAGCGGCTGTACGAGCATTTTGCGACGGTGCTCGAGGAAATCGATTTCCGCGATCGAACCCGCAGCGGTACTCACCTGATGGCCCGCATTCGTCGCCTCTTTCAGCGCGCCGAGTTGGACCGCAATGAAGTCAATATCTTGCGCGGCTTTCTCGCGGCCGTGCAGGGCCGGCGCCGCCATGCGGGGGAAGGCAAACTCCCCGATCCGGGGGCAAGCGATGAGTTGGGGTCGTGACCGGATTCGCCAGTGTTCCGGCGACGATCCGCTAAACGCATCTCGTTCGTGGTCGCCTGTGGGAGCTGACCGCCGCCCACCGAACGGTTTGCGCGGCGCGACTGCCACGACTGCGCGGCAGAACTTTGGGATCGCCACTGCGCATTGCCGGGCCAAAGGGGGCCGGGGGCCGCCAACATGCGCCTGCGCGCAGCCTGCATGACCGCGCCGAGCGACGTGGGGGCCGAGCGACTGAAGCTGCAGCACAAACTCAACGTCGTGCACTGGTATCCGGTGGTCAGCCTGGGCGTGGCCGTGCGGTTCTGATGGGTACTGGCGGCGGCCCACGGGGCCGGGTCTCGCCGCGGATGACCGTCGACCCGCACGGCGCATGCGCCAGACCCCGACCGAGGGCGCTCGTCGCAATCCGTACCGGCGCTCTGGAGTCGAGCCGGTGTCGACGCGCACAATGGCGGGTGCACGACCATGAGCGCATCCGAGCCCATTTATCTCGATTACGCGGCCAGCACACCGGTGGATCCCGCCGTGGCCGATGCCATGGCATCCTGCCTCCGGGGGGAGTGCGGGCGCGGCAACCCTTCGTCGCAACACGTCTACGGTCGGCGGGCGGCGCAGCGGATCGAGGCCGCGCGCGCCGAGGTCGCCACGCTGATCGGCGCGCGGCCGGAGGAGATCGTGTTCACCTCCGGGGCCACGGAGTCGGACAACCTCGCCATACTCGGTGCCGCGCGCGCTGGTGCGCAGCGCGGCCGTCACGTCATCAGCTCCCGTATCGAGCACAAAGCGGGTCTCGATCCCTGCAAGCGCCTGGAGAAGGAAGGCTTCGCGGTCACCCTGGTGTCATCCGCGTGTACGGGTCGGATCGATCCGGCCGCGGTTGCGGCGGCGCTGCGCGCCGATACGGCCTTGGTGTCCATCATGTGGGTCAACAACGAGACCGGCGTGATTCAGGACGTCGCGGCGATCGGCGCACTGTGCCGTGAGCACGGTGTTTTGTTTCATACCGACGCCGCCCAGGCGGTCGGAAAATTTCCGCTCGAGGTGCGCGAGCTGCCGATCGATCTGATGTCCTTCACGGCCCACAAGCTCTATGGCCCAAAGGGCATCGGCGCGCTGTACGTGCGCGCCGGCGTGCGCCCCTGGGTGCTGCCACTGACATTTGGGGGCGGGCAGGAGAGTGGCATGCGCCCGGGCACCCTGCCGACGCATCAGATCGTCGGCTTCGGCGCCGCGTGTGACCGTGCGCGCAGGGCCCTGTCGAGCGAGAGCGAAGCGGAACGGATCATGAGCCTGCGTGAGCGACTGTGGGGGGAATTGAGGGCGGTGGATGGGACGCTGCTCAACGGCGAGGGTGCCCCGCGCGTCCCAGGCATTCTCAACGTGTCCTTCGATGGTGTGGAAGGCGAAAGTCTGCTGTACGGCCTGTCCGAGCTGGCGCTCTCCACCGGCTCGGCGTGCAATTCGGCGTCGGCCGAGCCGTCCTACGTGTTACGCGCACTCGGCCGGGATCGGGAGCTGGCGCAAAGCTCGCTGCGCCTGAGTTTCGGGCGCTTCACCCATGAAGCCGAAATCGACGCCGCCGCGGCGGCTATCCGCCGCGAGGTTCAGCGGCTGCGCGCCCTGTCACCGGCGTCCGACACGTGCAGCGAGCGCACTGGGCGCGGCGCGGAAGTCCTGGGCGAAGCGGGCGGGCCGGGCCGCGAGGTGTGGATCCGTTTCCGGTTGCAGGTGGAAGCGGGGATCGTGCACGGCGCGTCATTCCGGGTCTACGGCTGTCCACACACCCTCGCCGTGGCGGCCTGGCTCGCGGAGCAGGTGCGGGGGCGCACCCGCGGCACGCTGATACCGGGAACGCCGACCGAGTGGGCGCGCGTCCTGGATGTCCCGGTGGAGAAGCTCGGACGTCTGCTCACGCTCGAGGACGCGCTACGCGAGTGCCAACGCCAGTGGCCGGCGGTGTAAACTATCGCCTGCTCTGCACTGTCTCGAGTGAAATGGCTATCTCCCTGACCGAATCCGCCGCCCATCGAATCCAGACCTTCCTCGCCGCACGCGGGCATGGCATCGGATTGCGTCTCGGCGTGCGCAAGACCGGCTGCTCCGGCTTCGCTTACGTCGTCAATTACGCGGAAGCGCAGGAGTCTGGGGACGTGGTGTTCGAGGATCGGGGCGTCAAGGTATACGTCGATCCCGCAAGCCTGCCGCTGATCGACGGAATCGTCGTGGATTTCGTCAAGCAGGGCCTGAATGAGGCCTTTCGCTTCCGCAACCCCAACGTCAAGGGCGAATGCGGCTGCGGCGAGAGCTTTTCGGTGTAGGTGGACCCCAGGGGCGGCGCCGGCCGCGGCGCCGGCCGCGGCGCGGGCGGCGGCAGATGTCAAAAAGCTGTTTGCAATCCGCCACTTCGGGTGGCGCGGCAAATTGCCTACGCCCGGTGACAAAAGGTACACTGTCCAACTGGTTGACTGCTCGGTGCGCCTTTTACGGGCACAACGCGCGGGGCGATCGTATCCGTATGGCATTCCGTTCCCGAAAGGTCACCGCATGGCGCTCGAGCGCACCCTGTCCATCGTCAAACCCGACGGCGTCGGCCGCAATCTCATCGGCGAGGTCGATCGCCGCTTCGAGACCGCCGGCCTGGCTGTCATCGCAGCCCGCATGCTGAGGCTTTCTCAGCGCGAGGCCGAGGCTTTTTACGCCGTGCACCGCGAGCGTCCCTTCTTCAACGACCTGGTGCGCTACATGACCTCGGGTCCTGTGATGGTGCAGGTGCTCGAGGGAGAGCAGGCGATTGCGCGCAACCGCGAGATCATGGGCGCAACCGACCCGAAGAAGGCCGCGCCGGGTACCATTCGCGCGGATCTGGCCGAGAGCATCGAGCGCAATGTGGTGCACGGATCGGATGCGCCGCAGACCGCCGCGCGCGAGATCGGCTTCTTCTTCAGCGCCACGGAGCTGCACCCGCGCGGTTGAGGCCGCAGCAAGAGCCATGAGCGTCCCCGCCACGACCACGAATCTGCTGGGTCTTCCCCGGCCCGAGCTCGAGCGGTTCGTTGCGGGACTTGGCAGCAGACCGTTCCGGGCGCGTCAGCTGATGCCGTGGGTCTACAAGCGAGCCGAGCCGTCGTTCGAACGGATGACGGATCTCGCCAAGACCTTCCGTGCCCAGCTCCAGGAGCAGGCATGCGTGCGCGCGCCGGAGATCATCACCGAACACCGCTCGGCCGACGGTACGCGTAAATGGCTGCTGCGGGCCGACGGCAGCCAGGCGTTCGAGATGGTTTACATTCCGGAGCCCGACCGCGCGACGCTGTGCATCTCCTCTCAGGTCGGTTGCGCCCTCGATTGCGCCTTCTGTTCGACGGCGCAGCAGGGCTTCAACCGGAATCTGACCACCGCAGAGATCGTCGGCCAGGTATGGCTCGCGAATCGCCTGCTGGCCGCCACGGTGGCCGATCTGGCGCGCGAGCGCGCGGTCACCAATGTCGTGCTGATGGGCATGGGTGAACCGCTGGCGAACTTCCGCAACGTGGTGCCGGCGCTCGATATATTCCTCGACGATTGCGCATTCGACCTGTCGCGGCGCCGGGTGACACTGTCGACCTCGGGGTTGGTGCCACAGATCTACAAGCTCGCCGAGCACAGCAATGTGGCTCTGGCGGTGTCGCTGCACGCCCCCGACGATGCCCTGCGCAACGAGCTGGTGCCCATCAACCGCGTGCATCCCATTGCGGAGCTGCTGGCGGCTTGCTGGCACTATATAGACGAGCGCAACGGCCGCAGCGTCACGTTCGAGTACGTGATGCTCGAGGGGGTCAACGATTCGCGCGCACAAGCTCGGGCGCTGGCTAGGCTGCTCGCCGACCGCCCGGCCAAGGTGAACCTGATTCCGTTCAACCCGTTTCCCGGCACGCGCCTGCGCCGCTCGGGACCTGAAGCGGTCCGTACGTTCCGGGACGAGCTGCTGCGGCACGGTGTGCTGGCGACCGTGCGCCGCACGCGGGGGGATGACATCGACGCGGCTTGCGGGCAGCTGGCCGGCCGCGTCATCGATCGCACCACCGTGCGCCTCGGCAGCCGCGCGGTCGGCATGGCGGTGCGGGTATGAGATCCGCCCTCCGGGGACTCTTGCTCGGGGTACTGGGCGCGCTGGTCCTGTACGGCTGCAGCAATCCGCAGCTGATTCGGCAGCGACATCGGGCGGCCGTATACAACACCGAGCTGGGTGTCGCCTATCTGCAGCGCGGCGAGCTCGCGCTCGCCAAGGAGAAGCTGGATCAGGCCGAGCGGGAGAATCCGGACAGTCCGAACGTGCAGAGCGCCCGCGCGCTGCTGTTCGAGCGGCTGCGCGAGCCGGCGCGGGCCGACCGCGCCTTCCGTCGGGCGCTCGAGCTGGCGCCTCGCAACCCGGACTATCAGAACGATTATGCCGTGTATCTGTGCAGCAGCGGCCGCTACGCGCGGGGCGTCAAGTACTTTCTCGAGGCCGCGCGCAACCCGCTCTATCTGACGCCGGCGGACGCCTTCGACAATGCCGGAGTCTGCCTGCGCGCGGAGCATCATGACGCCGACGCGATCAAGATGTTCAAAGCGGCGCTCGCGATCAATCCCGAATTCTCGGGCGCGGTCTGGGAACTCGCCGAGCTCGATTACAAGCACGGCCGGTTGAAGCAGGCGCACTCGGAGCTGGTTCAGTATCTTTCCACCCACCACGAGACGGCGAATCTGCTGTTGCTGGCCGTGCGGGTCATGCATGCGCAGGGCGATACGCTCGATGCGGTGCTGTACGCGCGCCGGCTGCAATTGGACTATCCGGATTCGCCGCAGGCGCGCGTCCTGTCCACGCTCGGGCTGAACTCGGGCTGAGCGAGATGGCGGACGAACTCGGCGGCGAGCCGCGCCGCGAGGGCGGCTGCGGCGTGGGTGCCCAGCTGCGCGCCGCGCGCGAGCGTTCCGGACTGACCATCGGGCAGGCGGCGCAGAAGTTGCATGTGGGCGAGGAGGTGCTCGAGGCGCTCGAAACGGAGCGGTTCGAGGCGCTCGGCGCGTCGATCTACGTCAAGAGCTACCTGCGCCGCTATGCAGACCTGCTGGGCGAGCCGGCGGCGCCGCTGCACGAGCGACTCGCTTCGCGCATCGTGATGCCGCAGCCGGATCTGACGCGCGGGCCGCGGGCCGCGGTACCCAAGGCCGGCATTGTGGGTCGCGTCCTGACCGGCCTCGGGGTGCTGGGGGTGATGGGGCTGGCCTGGTGGGGCTGGTCGCACCGGCACCAGGTCGTCGCGGTTCCGGTCATCTCCCGGCTGGTTCCGGCACGGTTGCCGGCCGTGCCGGTGGCTCGGGCGGGTGCGGCATCGGCGCGTCCGACCGCCGAGCCCGCCGAGCCGGCCGCGCACGGCGCCAAGGTGGGCTCGCACGCTGCCGCTCCGGCGACTGCACGAATTACGCTGCGGTTCCCCACGGCCAGCTGGGTCGCGGTGACCGGCGCGGCCGGTCACTCGATCTATCGCGGAATGGTCGCGGCGGGAGCGGCGCGCTCATTCGAGGGGCGAGCGCCGCTGCACGTGGTGCTCGGCTATGCCAGCGGTGTGGCGGTGCGGATCGACGGCCGCGCCGCGTTCATTGGCTCCTACGTGGGACGGGATCATGCCGTCTCCTTCGACATCACCGCCGACGGACGGGTGCTGCCCGCGCCGCTGCGTGCTGGAGGTTGAGTTGATAGAGCAGATTCAGCCGGTTCGGGGCATGAACGATGTATTGCCGGCGGAGATGGCCGCGTGGCAGGCGATCGAGACCGGCGCGCGCGAGCTGCTGAGCGGTTACGGATATCAGGAAATCCGCGTGCCGGTGGTCGAGCGGACGGAGCTGTTCAAGCGGGCGATCGGCGAGCACACCGACGTGGTCGAGAAGGAGATGTATACCTTTGTCGATCAGGGCGGCGAGAGCCTGACGCTGCGCCCGGAGGGCACCGCGGGCGTGATGCGCGCACTCATCTCCAACGGCATGCTGCGCGGCCAGCGCCACAAGCTCTGGTGCGCGGGACCGATGTTCCGTCACGAGCGTCCGCAGAAAGGGCGCTATCGGCAATTTCACCAGATCAGCGTGGAGGCGGTGGGCTACGTCGGTCCGGATGTCGATATCGAGCTGATCGCGCTGTGTGCGCGTCTCTGGCGCAGACTGGGGCTGCAGCGCATGCGTCTGGAGATCAATTCGCTGGGTACCGCCGAAGCGCGGCGCGCGTACCGCGAGCGGCTGGTGGAGTACCTGCACGCCCATCACGATCAGCTCGATGCCGACAGCCGGCGCCGGCTGCAGGGCAATCCGCTGCGTGTGCTCGACAGCAAGAACCCGGAGATGCGCGCGCTCATCGACGGTGCCCCACTGCTGACCGAGCACCTCGATCCGGAGTCCCATGAGCACTTTCAGGGCGTTTGCACTGCGCTCGAGGGGCTCGGCATCCCCTTCCGAGTGAATCCGCGGCTGGTGCGAGGCCTCGATTACTACAGCCGTACGGTGTTCGAGTGGATCACCGATGCGCTCGGGGCCCAGGATGCCGTATGCTCCGGCGGCCGCTACGATGGGCTGATTGAGCAGCTCGGGGGTGAACCGACGCCGGGCATCGGTTTCGCGATGGGCATCGAGCGGCTGGGGGCTCTGCTGACGCAGGGCGGTCCGTGCGCCGCCCCTTCGACCGCGGACGTCTATATCGTCGTGAGCGGCCCGCGCGCCTCGAGTTTCGGTCTCGGGCTGATCGAGCGGCTGCGCGATGAGCTGCCGGGCCGGCGTTTCGAGCTCAACCTCGGCGGTGGCAACTTCAAGACCCAGTTCCGCCGGGCCGACCGCAGCGGCGCGGCACTGGCGGTGATCCTGGGAGACGATGAGCTGCAGAGGGGGGTGGCGGCCTTGAAACCTTTGCGTCATGAATCCGGTCAGAGCGAGAGTCCGCTGTCCGCCCTGGCTGCGGCAATCGAATCGGCCTTGGCCGTGGCTGCCGCACAGACCTGAACTAGAGGAGGGGACGTGGACGGTTATCTTGACGAACGTGAACGATGGGAGGCGCTCCTATTCTGGCTGCGCACGAACGGGCCGGCCATTCTGGCGGGCATCGCGATCGCGGCGTTGGGCTATGCCGGCCTGCGCTGGTGGCAGGGCCGCGTGAACGGGCGCGACATGACTGCCAGCGTGCTGTACGAGCGTATGGAGAGCGCCTTCTCGAGGGGGGATCACTTGGCTGCGTTCGCCGCCGCCGGGCGCCTGGAGCGCGATTACGGCGCAACCCCCTATGCGGATCAGGCGCGGCTCGCCTCGGCGGCCTCGTTCGTACAGACAGGGCACCTGAAGCGGGCGGCTGCCGAGCTGGCCATGGTGATGAATCATGCGCACGATCCGATTCTGGGCCTGATCGCCCGTGTGCGCCTGGCACGCGTGCAGATCGCGCTGCATCAGCCGCAGGAGGCGCTCGACACGCTCGATGCGGTCAACCCCGGCGCTTTCGCGCCGCGCTATGACATGGTGCGAGGGGATGCATACTATGCCATGGGCAAGAAGAGTGAGGCGCTCGCGCAATACCGCTTGGCGCGTGTCAGCAATTCCGGGGGAGAGATCGACTCGCAGCTGCTCGGACTCGAGATTTCCGAGCTGGCTGCCAACCAGCCCCGAGCGCAGTCCTTGACGCATCAGACCCGTCCGAGCCCGCCGGTCGCCCGGCCGGGTACCCACTAGCCACTGGAACCGATACGCAGCGCGATGAGACTCTTGCACACGAATATCAAGCGATCGATGCGAACCTGCGCGGCGGCGCTCCTGGCCGTCGGCCTCCTGGCCGCCTGCTCGCACAAGCAGATCGATCAGCCCGCCAAGCTCGCTCCCATCAAGTCGACCCTGCGGGTCCACACGATCTGGACGGCGTCGGTCGGGGGCTTCCATCCCTTCGGCTTGTGGGAGGGCCAGACGGCCGAGCTGTTGCTCGGCCTCGGGCTCACCGCACACGGCAATCGGCTGTTTGCCGCGGGCCACGATGGATCGGTCGCCGCCTTCAATCTGCGCTCCGGCCGAGAGCTGTGGCACGTCGATGCGCATGCTCCGCTCGGCGGCGGACCGGCCGTGCACGGCACTCTGCTGGTGGTCGGAGCGACCAACGGTCAAGTGATTGCCTTCGATGCCGCCAATGGCAAGCGGCTCTGGGGGGTGCGCCTGCCCGCCGCCGTGATTTCCGCGCCCGCCGTATCGGCCCATTTGGTCGCCGTACGCACTATCGACGGCATCCTGCATGCCTTGTCGTCCAAGAACGGACACGAGCTGTGGGAGAAGCCGCAAGACATTCCCTCGCTGACCTTGCGCGGCGCAGCGGTGCCGGTCATTACCCACGGCTTGGTCGTCAGCGGCTTCCCCAACGGCAAGGTGGTCGCGGTGGATGCGACGGACGGCTCGACTCGATGGCTGGCGACGGTCTCCAACCCTACCGGCCGCACCGCAATCGCCCGGCTCGCCGACCTCGACGGCCCGGTGGCCGTCGCCGGCAAGAATGTGTACGCGGTGGGCTATCACGGCACGGTCGACATGCTGTCCCTCAAGAACGGCCATCCCTGGTGGACACACAAGGCGTCTAGTTTCCGGGGGGTGACGCTCGGCCAACATGCGGTGTACATCTCGACGGCCGACGGGGCGGTCGAGGCGCTGAACCGCAAAAACGGCGCGCTCATTTGGCGTCAGGCCGCGCTGCGCTACCGCGCGGTGACCCAACCGGCGGTCAGTAGCGATGGCGTGATCGTGGCGGACTACCAGGGCTATGTCAGTTGGATGAATAAGCGGACGGGCGCGTTCGAGGCACGGCGGGGAACGGGGGGCGTGCGGGTCTCGAATCCACCGCTGGTCGTCGGCAACGAAGTGATCGTGATCAACGACCTCGGCGCGATCACCGCTTTCCGCGTCTCGCCCAAGTAGCCGCGAACGGACGCGGCGCCTCATGCTGCCCGTCGTCGCGTTGGTGGGTCGGCCCAATGTCGGCAAGTCAACGCTGTTCAACGTTCTGACCGGAACGCGCGATGCCATCGTTGCCGACGTACCGGGCCTGACGCGCGATCGTCAGTACGGCTTCGGCCGGGTCGGTCCCGTGCCCTGCGTGGTGGTCGACACCGGTGGGCTCATCGAGAATCCCACGGGGCTCGAGACGCAGATACGCGCGCAGACCGAGCGGGCGGTCGAGGAAGCCGACCGTGTCGTGTTCGTGGTCGATGCGCGCTCGGGTCTGACGCCGCAGGATCAATTCGTCGCGCGCGCGCTGCACCGCGCCGGCAAGCCCGTGACCGTCGCGCTCAACAAGAGCGAGGGACTGGATTCCGAGGTGGCCGCCGCCGAGTTTCACGCGCTCGGATTCGGCGAGCCGATCGGGATTTCGGCCAGCCACAGCCAGGGGTGTGACGAACTGATGGCGGCCGTGCTGCGCGACGTCCCTGAAGCGTCTGCCGGTCAAGAGGAAGACGATGCGGTGCGCATCGCCGTCATCGGGCGTCCAAACGTCGGCAAGTCGACACTGGTCAATCGGCTGATCGGCGAGGAACGCGTGATCGCGAACGACCAGCCCGGCACCACGCGCGACAGCATCCTGGTGCCGTTCGAGCGCGACGGCCGCCGGTTCACGTTGATTGATACGGCGGGCGTGCGGCGCCGGGCGCGAGTCGAGGATACGATCGAGCGGGCGAGCGTCGCGAAGACGCTGCAGGCGATCGACGAGGCTCACGTCGTCATTCTGGTGCTGGATGCGCACGAGACGGTGGCCGAACAGGACGCGAGCGTGCTCGGCATCGCCCTCGAGCGCGGCCGCGCGCTGATCATCGCAGTCAACAAGTGGGACGGCATCGCCGACGAGCAGCGCGAGGCGATCCGCAACCAGCTTGACCTGAGGCTCAATTTCGTGCCGTTCGCGCCGGTGCACTTCATTTCGGCCCGGCATGGCACCGGCGTGGGCGAGCTCGTCCACGCGACGGTGCGCGCCTATGAGGCCGCGATGCGGGAGATGCCGACCCGTGAGCTGACACGTGCGCTCGAGCACGCCATTACCATGCACCAGCCGCCCCTGGTCCGGGGCCGGCGCATCAAGCTGCGCTATGCCCACCAGGGAGGCCGAAATCCGCCGCGGGTGGTGATCCACGGGAATCAGACCGCTGCGGTGCCCGGCGCGTACACACGCTATCTCACCAACGTGTTCCGCAAGACGTTCGATCTGTTCGCCACCCCCGTGGTCATCGAGTACCGCACCGACCAGAATCCATACGATAGACGGACTGGCGGGAAACGCTCCGGGCGGCCGCGGCGCGGCCGCGAGCGGCGGTGAGGCGCGCTGCGGCGAAGCGGGTCAGAACGCGTTGTGACCCGTCAGCTCGCGTCCGACCGACAGCTGGTGAATGGTCTCAGTGCCCTCGTAGGTAATGACGCTCTCGAGGTTCAGCATGTGGCGGATCGGCACGTACTCGGCGCTGATGCCCGCCCCGCCCAGAAGATCGCGGCTCTCACGCGCCACCTCGAGCGCCGCACGGCAATTGTTCCACTTGGCGAGCGACACCTGCACGGGCTGCAGCGTGCCGCGATCCTTCAGGCGGCCGAGCTCGAGCGCCAGGAGTTGAGCGCCGGTGATCCGGCGGGCCATCTCGGCCAGGCGGATCTGCACGGCCTGATTCTGGGTCAGCGGCCGGCCGAACAGCGTACGACCGCCGGCGTACTCGAGCACCTGCGCCAGGCAGGCCTGCGCGGCCCCGACCACGCCCCAGGCGATGCCGTAGCGGGCTTGCGTCAGGCACGACAACGGCCCCCTCAGGCCCGTCACGCCGGGCAGCACGTTCTGTGGGGGAACCAGCACGTCATCGAAGAACAACGCCGAAGTGATCGAGGCGCGCAGCGAGAATTTGCGCTCGATGAGCTGGGTGGTGAACCCCGGCATGTTCTTCTCGAGGAGAAATCCGCGGATACCGTCGTCGGTCTGCGCCCACACCACGGCCAGCTCGGCGATCGATCCGTTGGTGATCCACATCTTCGAGCCGTTTAGAACCCAATCGCGGCCGCGGTGGCGGGCGTGGGTCTTCATGTTGGCCGGATCGGAGCCGCCTTGCGGCTCGGTCAGGCCGAAGCAGCCGATGAGCTCGCCGCGCGCCATGGCGGGCAGGTATTGCTCCTTCTGCTCAGGGGAGCCGTACGCGTGGATCGGATACATACACAGCGACGACTGCACCGATACGAAGCTGCGGATGCCCGAGTCGCCACGTTCCAGCTCCTGGCAGATGAGGCCATAGCAGATCGCATTCAACCCGGCGCAGCCGTACCCGCTCAGCGACGAGCCGAGCAGGCCGAGCGAAGCGAGCTCGGGCACGATTTCGCGTGGAAAGCGGTGTGATTCGAAGCAATCACGGATGATGGGCACTACGCGTGCCTCGACGAGGCGGCGCACGGAGTCCTGCACCATCCGCTCCTCGTCGGTGAGCGAAGCGCGCAGATCGTAGAGGTCCAGAGGATCGAGCGTTTGGGTCGGCACGCGAATCCACTCCCAAAAAAATAGTCGAGCGGCCCGGCACGCGGGCCGTGACGAAGCGCGCGATCATACCCTACTCTCCGGTAGGTTCGCCTGCGTGGTCGATTGGGCGGTGCAGTGGCGCTTATCGGATCAATACGTTGCGCGTGCGGACTTGCCGTTTCGGCCAAAGTCCCCGACAGTATCGGTCATGATGGTACGTCACTGTCCGGCCTTGTTCGTGAGTGCACCGGCCTCGGGCCAGGGCAAAACGATGGTGACCGCCGCACTGGCGCGCTTTCACAGCGCCCGCGGCCGGCGGGTCCGGGTCTTCAAAGTGGGTCCCGACTTCCTGGATCCCACCATTCTCGGATGTTCCGTCGGCGCGCCGGTCTATCAGCTCGACGGTTGGATGGGGGGCGAGGCGCATTGCCGCCGGCTGCTGTACGAGGCGGCCGAGCGGGCCGACCTGATCCTGCTCGAAGGTGTCATGGGGCTGCACGATGGCGCACCGAGCAACGCCGAGCTCGCCCACAGTCTCGGTGTCCCGGTCGTGGCGGTCATCGACGGGGAGGCCATGGCGCAGACCTTCGGTGCCGTGGCCCTGGGTCTGGCGACTTACCGCCCGGAGGTGCCGTGGTACGGGGTGCTCGGCAATCGAGTGGCCAGCGACCGTCATGCGCAGCTCCTGCGCGAGGGTATGCCGAGCGGGATGCGCTTCCTCGGCGCGCTGCCGCGCGAGGACGAATGTGAGCTTCCGGACCGGCACCTCGGCCTGGTGCAGGCCGAGGAGGTCGAGGATCTCGATGAGCGGCTGACGCGCGCGGCGGCTCTGATCGACGCCACGGCACTCGCCGCCCTGCCGCCGGCGATCGAGTTTCCGGCGGTGGAGCGCGCGGCGCTGACGCCGCTACTCGAGGGAGTACGCATCGGCATCGCACGCGACAGAGCCTTCTCGTTCATTTATCAGGCCAACATCGATCTGCTCGAGGCGCTGGGTGCGCGGCTCGAGTTCTTCTCCCCGCTCACCGACTCGATGCTGCCGCCCGTGGACAGCGTATACCTGCCGGGCGGCTATCCGGAGCTGCATCTCGATGCACTGACGGCCAACCGCGCCTTCGCCGCCTCGCTGCTGCGTCACGCTCAGGCGGACAAGCCGCTCTACGCCGAATGCGGTGGACTGCTTTATTTGCTCGAGTCGGTGACCGACATGCGCGGGAGGCGCGCCATCATGAGCGGTATCCTGCCCGGCAACGCGCTGATGCACGCGCGCCTGAAAGGCCTCGGTTATCAGTCCGCGCCCATGCCCGGCGGGGTGCTGCGCGGACATACGTTCCACCATTCGACCATCGAGACGACTCTGCCGCCGGCGGCGCACGCCGAGCGGCGGCAAGACGGCGCTCCGGGGGAAGCCATCTACGTGCAGAGGCGGGTGGTGGCGAGCTATTTTCACGCCTACTTTCCCTCCAACCCCATCGCCGCCGCGCGGCTGTTTCAGCCGCGCCCGGCCGCGCGATCGGAGGAGGACGCCCCCGCGCCGTCCGCCGCCTGATCGGGGGGAGCCTCGGAACGGGAGTTCGCACGCATGTCTGCCACGGTCATTGGTCCGGATGGACGGCGGCGATGCGCCTGGTGCATCGCGACTGCGCAATACCTGGCCTATCACGATACGGAATGGGGCTTCCCGGTTGCCGATGACCGCAGGCTGTTCGAGAAGCTGAGTCTCGAAGCTTTCCAGTCGGGGCTGAGCTGGCGGACCATTCTCGAGAAGCGCGACCGCTTCCGCGCCGTCTTTCACCAGTTCGACATCGAGCGGATCGCCCGCTTCACCGCCCGGGATGTCACCCGGCTGCTCGGGGATGCCGGTATCGTTCGGCATCGAGGCAAGATCGAGGCGGTGATCCACAACGCGCGGCGGGCCCGGGAGCTCATCGGCCAGGAGGGATCGCTCGCGGCGTTCGTGTGGCGGTACGCGCCGCGCACCGCCGAGGCCAGGCGTACCCCGCCGGCGTCCACATCGGCCGAGTCGATCGCCCTGTCGAAGCACCTGAAGAGGCTGGGCTGGCGGTTCGTGGGACCGACCACCGTGTACGCCTTCATGCAGGCCATGGGGCTGGTCAATGATCATGCCGAAGCCTGCGTGGTCCGGGCGCAAGCCGAGCGCGCACGCCGCGGATTCAGTCGCCCACGCCCCTAGGCCGCTGCAACAGGCCGGTTCGTGTCCCGGTGCTCGCGGGGGCCCAGGCACGGCGCTCATCACGCCCTCGTGGTCATCGCGGGGCGGCGTTGCCGGCTGTCAGTCGCGCCGCCCCTGGGCCTCGGGGCAGGCGCTGGGATTTCAACAGAAGCGCGTCGGCGGCGAGGCGGCGGGTTACGGCCCGGATGGCGCGCTTTCGATATGCGCGCCGTTCTCCCCGAAGAGGGATGCCGCGGCGCGGGGGGCGCGTATGATGGTCAGGTCCATAACCAGCTGACGCGAGCAGTTCCGCGCTCGCGGCGTTACGGCGGCGGACACACACCTCTATTGCGGACCCGATGGGCCGGCCGTTCCCACGGACTCGATGGGATGCGGCGCGGGCGTGCAGCCCGCGCTTGCGTAACTGGAGCAGCGTCGCGGCTGAACGGCCGCTGAATGCGCCGCCGCCCGCCGACGCTCGATGACAATTGCATGACGTCCGCGTGAGGATTCCTCGAGGGCGCGCGAGTCCGGCTCGCTTGATTGCCCCGCCGGTTTTGCTAAGGTGGGTACCGACATCAGCGCCGCGATGTTCGCCGTAACGGTCGCGCGGCTGGTGCGCAGGAGCAAGCGATACATGACGACGAAACACTACATGCTGGCGTCCGACTTCGACCAGACGCTCAGTTTCAACG
Source organism: Steroidobacteraceae bacterium (assembly GCA_027456605.1). Classification (GTDB taxonomy): domain Bacteria; phylum Pseudomonadota; class Gammaproteobacteria; order Steroidobacterales; family Steroidobacteraceae; genus 13-2-20CM-66-19. The sequence goes on from DAIDUQ010000099.1 coordinate 22,107, forward strand.
ATTCCGGGCATGTCCTCGCGGAGCTGCTCGGTGTCGGTGATTTCCAGGAGAAAGTCGCCGGTCTGGCGCACAGCAATCTGGTGCAGCAGGGTGGCGAGCTCGCCTATCTGATCCGGCACGATCCGGATTTCCGCGGCGTGCGTCGCGAGCATCTGATCGAGGCGGGGCGTCGCGTGCGCTTGAAGGTTGCGTTGCCGGCGCTGGTGAGCGTTCTGCGCAACGGGGTCGGAGAGAGCCGATTCTCCTTCTTTGTCGTGTCCGCCGCGCCGCGCGAAGTGGTGGTATCGGCGCTCGCCGACGTCGTGCCGGCGGAGCACATCTACGGTACCGAGCTCGAATACGATCCGGTGTCGGGTGAAGTGAGCAGCATCAAGCGCGTGGTGGCCGGTTACGGCAAGGTGGCGGTGATCGACGAGTTGAGCCGGGAGCATGGCATTCACCCGGACCGGATCATCTACGTCGGTGACGGCAGTTCCGACGTGCATGTCATGCTGCATGTCAACAATGGCGAGGGCTTCACCATCGCGGTGTCGGAGAACCGACAGCTGGCGCGAATCGCCCGCTGCACCGTCCTCAGTGACAATGCGTGCAGCGTGCTCGTTCCCGTGTTCGATCAGTTGCTGGGCATGCGCATGCCCGAGATCCGCCGTGTGCTCGAGGACAACGGTCTGCGACTCGAGGAATGGGAGAGGGCGCGTACCGACCGTGTGCTGATCCGGGAGACGCCGGCCGCGCCGGTGGCGGTGTAAGGCCATGAGCATTTCCCCGGCGGATGTGCTTGGTTGGACCGCGACCGCGGTGTTCGTGGCGTCCTACTTCTTTTCCCGGCCGTCGTTGTTGCGCGGCCTGCAGATGGCCGGGGCGGCGCTCTGGATCCTGTACGGAATCCGCATCGGCGCCCTGCCCGTAATCGCCGCCAATGCATTGGTGTTCTCCGCGGCGGCGTGGACGCTGGCGCGAGGCCGGGCCCGTGCCCAACGCGAGGCGCCGACCGGCGCCGCGCCGTAGGAGCGCGGCGGCCGGGCTGTACGCACCGAGGGGGACGCCCGCGCGAGCCGGAATCAGGCCGAGCGGGTTTCGCTTGCCGGCGGGGTGATTGCCGGTTGCCGGCTCCGGCGCAGCACGCCGAGGGAGTATGCGAAGTAATAAGCGATGAACGCGCCGGAAATCGCGAACGTCAGCGGGCTTTCGGGAGGCATCGGCGCGCCGTGCGGATTTGCCGCCGTAGCGACGGCTAGCTGGTGGTACACGTCCAGATAGTCGTAGACGATCCAGACCAGGAACGACACCGTGACCGTCAGGCCGATATACGTGTGCGGAGTGTAGAAGCGGCCCTCGGGAGTGGACTCGAAGCGCGTATGCCTCAGACCGAGGTGGCCGAGCACGGCCCCGCTGGCGCCCCCGGCGAGCAGGGTGGCAAGGGTGCGCGCATCGGGGCTTGCGAGCAGGATGGATACGAGGCCGAAGAACGCAAAGAATGCGACGCGCGCCGTGAGGCGGCGCGGATGCACGCGCTGGCGGCCGAAGGCGCGCCGCACGCGCAGGTAGATCCGCACGCCGATCAGCGCCGCGACGAGAATCAGTACGATGA
>DAIDUQ010000100.1:0-9876 GCA_027456605.1 Steroidobacteraceae bacterium
GCCGTCACCATCCACGTGCTGCAGGGCGAGCGCGAGCGGGCCGTCGACAACAAGTCGCTCGGCAAGTTCGATCTGACGGACATTCCGCCGGCGCCGCGCGGCATGCCGCAGGTCGAGGTGTCCTTCGACATCGACGCCAACGGCATTCTGAACGTCTCGGCGAAGGACAAGGCGACCGGACGCGAGCAGAAGATCGTGATCAAGGCCTCGAGCGGCCTCAACGAGGAGGAGATCAAGCGCATGGTGCGCGACGCCGAGGCGCACGCCGCCGAGGACAAGCGGTTCCGCGAGCTCATCGAGACGCGTAACAAGGCTGATGCGATGATCCACGCGGTCGAGCGTAGCGTGAAGGATCTCGGCGAGAAGGTCGACTCGGGCGAGCGCGCCAGCGTCGAGGCGGCAATTTCCGATCTGCGTACCGCGCTGAAGGGTGACGATCGCGAGGTGATCGAGAAGAAGACCGAGGCGCTCGCGCAGGCCTCCGCCGGCATCGCCCAGAAGGCCTATGCCGGCCAGGCGGGCGAGCCGGGTGCCGGTGCCGCGGGAGCCGAGGGCGGTGCAGCCGCAGCGGGTGCTGCGGGCGGCGGCAAGGAGGACGTCGTGGACGCGGAGTTCGAGGAGGTCAAGGACAAGGGTCGCAAAGCCTCCTGACCGGACCGTTGATCCAGCCGTTATAGTGAGCGGGGTTCGCAGCGCGAACCCCGCTATTGCTGCGCGAGGCGCATGAAAAAAGACTACTACAAAGTCCTCGACGTCCCGAAGACGGCCACCGAGGCAGACATCAAGAAGGCGTACCGGCGCCTCGCCATGAAATATCACCCGGACCGCAATCCGGATGACAAGGAGGCCGAAGAGCGCTTCAAGGAGGCCAAGGAGGCCTACGAGGTGCTCACCGATGCGCAAAAGCGCGCCACGTACGATCAGTACGGTCACGCCGGCCTCGAGGCGGCCGCCGGCGCGCGCGGTCACGCAAGCGCCGCGGATGCCTTCAGCGACATCTTCGGGGACGTGTTCGGCGATATTTTCGGCTCGGCGCGCCGAGGCGGGAACGCCCAGATGTTCCGCGGTGCGGATCTGCGCTACGAACTCGAGCTCGATCTGCACGAGGCCGTGTTCGGCCATACGGTGGAGATCGAGGTGCCGAAGCTGGTCGAGTGCGAGACCTGTCACGGCACCGGATCGGCCAAAGGCAGCAAACCGGTCACCTGCGAGACTTGCGGGGGCAACGGCCAGGTGCGCATCTCGCAAGGCTTCTTTCAGCTGCAGCAGACCTGCCCCAAGTGCCGCGGTGCGGGCACGATCGTGCGCAACCCCTGCGACAGCTGCTTCGGTCAGGGGCGAGTGCGCCGCGCGCGCAAGCTCTCGGTGAAGATCCCGGCTGGGGTCGACAGCGGCGATCGGATCCGTCTCTCCGGCGAGGGCGAGGCGGGGCGCAACGGCGGTCCGCCCGGGGATCTGTACGTGGAAGTGCAGGTGCGCGAACACGCAATTTTCGAGCGCGACGGGGAGCATCTGTCCTGCGAGGTTCCGGTGAGTTTCGCCACCGCTTCGCTCGGCGGTACGGTTGAAGTGCCGACGCTCGATGGGAATGTGGTGCTGAAGATTCCGGCCGAAACCCAGTCCGGGCGCGTCTTTCGCCTGCGCGACAAGGGCGTCAAGCCCGTGCGCGGCGGCGCGCGCGGCGATCTGTTCTGCCGGGTGGTGGTCGAAACGCCCGTGCACCTCTCCGGGGAGCAGCGCGAGCTGATTCGCAAGCTCGAGGAATCGCTGAAACAGGACCACACACGCCACTCGCCGCGGGAGAAGGGCTTCTTCGAGGGTGTGCGGCGGTTCTTTGGTGTGTGAGGCGGCCCGATGAGTACCCGCGTCGTGATCATCGGGGCGAGCGGGCGCATGGGTTGCTCCCTACTGCGCAGCGCTGGGGAGTTTCCCGCGCTGCGCATCACCGGGGCAATCGTCGCCGGCTCGAGTGCGGCGCTCGGCCGTGACGCCGGCGAACTCGCCGGAGCTGCGCCGCTCGGCGTGACGGTGAGCGCCGACCTGCCAGCCGCGCTCGCCGCGGCCGACGTGGCGATCGATTTCTCCCATGCCGATGCCACCACACAACATCTGGCGGCGTGCCGGGCGGCCGGCACGCCACTGCTGATCGGTACGACCGGTCTGGCCCCGGCGCTCGAGGCGCAGCTCGCCGAGGCGGCACGCCACATCGCGCTGCTGGTGGCGGCGAACACGAGCCTCGGCGTGACGCTGCTGCTCGAGCTGGTGCGAACCGCCGCGGCCGCACTGCCGGGGAGCTTCGACATCGAGATTCTCGAGACGCATCACCGGCTGAAGCGCGATGCCCCTTCCGGCACGGCTCTCGCCCTCGCCAGGGCGGCCGGCGAAGGGCGCGGTCAGAGCCCCGAGGCGGCGCTCTCGCAAGTCGGCGCGGCGCGCGTGGGGACCCGGCCGAGCGGGCAGATCGGCTTCGCCGTGCGGCGCGGCGGCGATGTCGTCGGGGAGCACGAAGTGCGCTTTCTCGGCACGGGTGAATCGCTGGAACTCGGACATCGGGCCACCGATCGCGCCCTCTTTGCCCGCGGTGCGCTAACGGCCGCGCTCTGGCTCGCGCAGCAATCGGCCGGACGCTATTTCATGCGCGATATTTTAATTAAAAATCAATAGCTTGCGAAATCTTCTGCGGCTTATTCCCTCGCTCGAGCGGGCGAATTTTCCATGGACACCCGCACCCGCCGACCGTAGAATTTCGCCCGATCCGCGTGCGGGTTAGTCGATTCGTGTGCGGGTTAGTCCACGCAAGGCGGGAGGATGTTCGCTCAGAACTCCTCCCGCTTTGTATATCCGCAGGTCGCGGGCCTAGAGTGCGCGCGGCGCGGCGGGCAACCCGCCGGCCGGCTGCGCTGAGAGCCAACCTGAAAAGAGAGGATTCATCGAAGTGAGCGTACCGGCAGTGCTGGCACTTGCGGATGGGACCGTCTTCCGTGGCCAGTCGATTGGTGCCAAGGGCAACACCACGGGCGAAGTCGTCTTCAACACCGCGATGACGGGTTATCAGGAGATCCTCACCGACCCGTCCTACGCCCGTCAGATCGTCACGCTCACCTGTCCGCACATCGGCAACACCGGTGCCACGCCGGAGGATCTCGAATCGGCGCAGATTTACGCCGCCGGCCTGGTGGTGCGTGATCTGCCTGCGCGCTGGAGCAACTGGCGCGGCAGCGAGTCGCTCGGCGCCTTTCTCGAGCGCGGCCGCATCGTCGCCATTGCCGGTATCGACACGCGTCGCCTGACCCGCATTCTGCGCGAGCAGGGCGCGCAGAGCGGCTGCATCATGACGGGCGAGAAGGCCGATGCCGCTGCGGCGGTCATCGCCGCGCGCAAGTTCCCGGGACTGAAGGGAATGGACCTCGCCAAAGTGGTGACCACCCGGCGCAGCTACCAATGGAATGAGGGCAGCGTCTGGCCGGAGAGCGCCCGCACGCTGCGCTCGCACCAGCGTCTGCATGTGGTCGCCTATGATTTCGGCATCAAACGCAACATCCTGCGGCTGCTCGCGGATTTCGGTTGCCGCATGACCGTGGTGCCGGCCGAGACGCGCGCAGAGGAGGCCCTGGCGCTTGCCCCTGATGGGCTGTTCCTTTCCAACGGGCCGGGCGATCCGGAGCCGTGCACGTACGCGATCGAGGCGACGCGCGCCTTCCTCGCGACCGACATTCCGGTGTTCGGGATTTGTCTCGGTCACCAGATTCTGGGACTTGCCAGCGGCGGGCAGACCGTGAAGATGAAATTCGGTCATCACGGTGCCAACCATCCCGTGCAGGACCTCGAGACCGGCCGCGTGCTCATCACCAGCCAGAATCACGGTTTCGCGGTCGATGAGTCGACGCTGCCGCCGAACGTGCGCGCCACGCACCGGTCGCTGTTCGACGGCTCGCTGCAGGGACTGGCGTTCCTCGACCGACCAGTGTTCGGCTTCCAGGGACACCCCGAGGCGAGCCCCGGACCGCACGATGTGAAGCCGCTGTTTGAGCGATTCGTGCAACTGATGGTGCGCCGGCTGCAGACGCAACTGCGCCAGACGCAGGGCCAGAGCCCCGCGGCGAGTCCGAGCGCAACGCGCCAGCCGGCGATTTCCCGCTGATTCGAGACTGTTGAAGTGCCCAAGCGCAGCGACCTGAAGAATATCCTGATCATTGGCGCCGGCCCGATCGTGATCGGCCAGGCGTGCGAATTCGATTACTCCGGCGCGCAGGCCTGCAAGGCATTGCGCAGCGAGGGGTATCGGGTGGTGCTGGTCAATTCCAACCCGGCCACCATCATGACCGACCCCGAGATGGCCGACGCGGTGTACATCGAGCCGGTCAACTGGCGCACCGTGGCGCGCATCATCGAAAAGGAGCGCCCCGATGCGCTGCTGCCGACCATGGGCGGGCAGACAGCGCTCAACACCGCACTCGATCTGGTGCGCGAGGGGGTGCTCGAGAAATTCGGCGTCGAGCTGATCGGCGCGAAGCGCGAAGCGATCGACATGGCCGAGGATCGCGAGCGCTTTCGCGACGCCATGACCGAGATCGGCCTGGAATCGCCGCATTCGCAGATCGCCCGCAACCTCGATGAGGCGTTCACGATCGCCACCGACATCGGCTATCCGATCGTGATCCGCCCGTCTTTCACCCTCGGGGGCTCCGGCGGAGGCATCGCCTACAACCGCGAGGAGCTCGAGGCGATCGTGGCGCGCGGGCTCGATGCCTCGCCGACCTCGGAGGTGCTGCTCGAGGAGTCGGTGATCGGCTGGAAAGAGTTCGAGATGGAGGTGGTGCGCGATAGCCGGGACAACTGCATCATCGTCTGCTCGATCGAGAACTTCGATCCGATGGGCGTGCACACCGGCGATTCGATCACGGTGGCTCCGGCACTGACGCTCACCGACAAGGAATACCAGCGCATGCGCGACGCCTCCATCGCCGTGCTGCGCAAGATCGGGGTCGATACCGGCGGCTCGAACGTGCAGTTCGCGCTCAACCCGCACGACGGACGGCTGCTGGTGATCGAGATGAACCCGCGCGTGTCGCGCTCCTCGGCGCTCGCCTCCAAGGCGACCGGCTTTCCGATCGCCAAGATCGCCGCCAAGCTCGCCGTCGGCTACACGCTCGATGAGTTGAAAAACGACATCACCGGCGGTGCGACCCCGGCCTCCTTCGAGCCGAGCATCGACTATGTCGTGACCAAGATTCCGCGCTTCACGTTCGAGAAATTCCCGGCTGCCAACGACCGACTGACGACGCAGATGAAGTCGGTCGGCGAGGTGATGGCCATTGGGCGAACCTTCCAGGAGTCGCTGCAGAAGGCGTTGCGCGGGCTTGAGACCGGACTTGACGGACTGACACCGCAGCCTTTGCCGCCGGCCGCAGAGGAGTGCGCGGGCAAGCTCACTCACGAGTTGCGTGCGCCGGGGCCGAATCGGTTGCTGTACGTGGCCGACGCGTTCCGCGCCGGCTGGTCGTTCGAGCGCATCGCCGAGCTGACTCACATCGATCCGTGGTTCCTTGCGCAGCTGGAGGATCTGATCGGCGAGGAGCGGCGGGTGGGCGCGGAGGGCTTCGCGGCGCTGACGGCGGCGCGACTGCGCGTGCTGAAGCGCAAGGGCTTCTCCGATGCGCGGCTGGCGAAGCTGGTCGAGATGCCTGAACAGGCCATCCGCCACAAACGCCATGATCTTGGCGTGCGCCCGGTGTACAAGCGCGTCGATACCTGCGCGGCGGAATTCGCGACCTCGACGGCGTATCTGTATTCGACCTACGAGGAGGAGTGCGAGGCCGAGCCGAGCACGCGGCGCAAGATCATGATCCTCGGCGGCGGACCGAACCGCATCGGGCAGGGGATCGAATTCGATTACTGCTGCGTGCACGCGGCGCTCAGCCTGCGCGAGGACGGGTTCGAGACCATCATGGTCAACTGCAACCCGGAGACCGTCTCGACCGATTACGACACCTCTGACCGGCTGTACTTCGAGCCGCTCACTCTCGAGGATGTGCTCGAGATTCTGGACAAGGAGAAGCCCGAAGGGGTGATCGTGCAGTTCGGCGGGCAGACGCCGCTGAAGCTCTCCCGGGCGCTCGAGCAGGCCGGTGCGCCCATCATCGGCACCTCGCCGGAGTCGATCGACGTCGCTGAGGATCGCGAGCGCTTCCAGGCACTCGTGCATCAGCTCGGCCTGCGCCAGCCCGCCAACGCGACCGCGCGCACCGAGGAGCAGGCGGTGCAGCTGGCGCGCGAGGTCGGCTTCCCGCTGGTGGTGCGCCCCTCCTACGTGCTCGGCGGACGGGCAATGGAGATCGTGTTCAACGAGGAGGATCTGCGCGGCTACATGAACCATGCGGTGCAGGTCTCCAACGACAGTCCGGTGTTGCTCGATCGGTTCCTCGATGTGGCGATCGAAGTGGACGTCGATGCCGTGTGCGACGGCGAGCAGGTACTGATCGGCGGCATCATGGAGCACGTCGAGCAGGCCGGCGTGCACTCGGGAGACTCCGGTTGCTCGCTGCCGCCGAACAGCCTGAGCGCGCAGTTGCAGGAGGAATTGCGTGAGCAGACGCGCAAACTCGCCGCTGCGCTCAACGTGATCGGGTTGATGAACATCCAGTTCGCCATCCAAAACGGCGTCATTTACGTCCTCGAGGTCAACCCGCGTGCCTCGCGGACGGTGCCGTTCGTCTCCAAGGCCACTGGATTGCCGCTCGCCAAGATCGCCGCGCGGGTCATGAGCGGGCGACGCCTGAGCGAGCTCGGGGTGCGCGAGCGGGCGGCGCCGAAATACTATTCGGTGAAGGAAGCGGTGTTCCCGTTCGTGAAATTCCCCGAGGCCGACCCCATACTCGGCCCGGAGATGAAATCAACCGGCGAGGTGATGGGCACCGGACGCACGTTCGGCGAGGCCTATGCCAAGGCGCAGAGCGCCTCGGGCGTGACGCTGCCGCGCCAGGGCGTGTGCTTTATCAGTGTGCGCGAGCGCGACAAGCCGGGCGCGGTGCACCTGGCGCGCCGGCTGCTCGAGCGTGGGTTCTCGGTCGTCGCCACCGAAGGCACGGCGCATGCGCTCACGGCCGCCGGCCTCGAGTGCCGCCGTGTCAATAAGGTGCGCGAAGGACGACCGCATATCGTCGACATGATCAAGAACGACGAAATCGATCTGATCATCAACACCACCGAGGGCAAGCTCGCCATCCTCGAGTCCAATTCGATCCGGCGCGAGGCGGTGCACCGGCGCGTGACGTATTACACGACCCTCGCGGCCGGACTGGCCACGTGCGAGGCACTCGACCACCTCGATGAGGTCGAGGTCAACCGCCTGCAGGATCTGCATCAGGGAGCGCTGAGCGCATGAAACGTACCCCCATGACACTGCGCGGTGCCGAGGCGCTGCGTGCCGAGCTGAAGCGCCTGAAGAGCGAGGCGCGTCCGGCGGTCATCAAGGCGATCGCCGAGGCGCGCAGTCACGGTGATCTGTCGGAGAACGCCGAGTATCACGCCGCCCGCGAGCAGCAGGGTTTCATCGAGGGGCGGATTCGCGAGATCGAGGCGAAGCTCTCCACCGCCGAGGTCATCGACCCCAGCACGCTGCCGAAGAACGGCAAAGTGGTGTTCGGCTCGGTGGTCGAACTGGAGGACGAGGAGGGCAACCGCCTCGTGTATCAGATCGTCGGGGAAGACGAGGCGGACATCGGCGCAGGTCTCATCTCGGTCACCTCGCCGATCGCGCGGGCGATGGTCGGGAAGTCCGAGGGCGACGTAGTGGATGTGAGCGCCCCGGGCGGGGTGCGCTCCCTCGAGATCGTCGAGGTCCGGCTCGCCTGAGGGCTATTCGCCTGGAATGACGATGCGCGGCACGTCGCGCCGCGGCCGATAGAGCGCCGCGACGTTGCCGATGCGCTGGACCAGCGCACTGCCGGTGCGCTCGGCGAGCTGCGTGAACAGCGCATCGCGCGCGTCGCGGTCGCCGCCCGGCGCCTTGACCTTGATCAGCTCGTGGTCCGTGAGCGCCCGGTCGGTCTCGAGGGCCACGGCCTCGCTCAGGCCCGCGTGGCCCAGGAGAATGACGGGTTTGAGCGCGTGCGCCAGGCCGCGCAGGTGCCGGCGTTGCCGCTCGGTCAGATTCGGTGCAGGGGACATCCGGCGGATTGTACAGACTCACATGGCGAAGCGGTCCAAAAGCAGTGGTCGATGGTTGCAGGAGCATTTCTCCGACCCCTATGTGAAACGGGCGCAGGCGGAAGGCTGGCGGTCGCGCGCGGTCTTCAAGCTCGAAGAGATCGATCAGAGCGAAAAAATGATCCGATCGGGCGCCATCTGCCTCGATCTTGGTGCAGCGCCGGGCGCCTGGAGCCAGTATCTTCGTCGGCGCCTGGGGCGCAGCGGCCGGGTCGTGGCCACGGACATCCTGCCCATGGATCCGCTCGAGGGCGTGGAGTTCGTGCAGGGCGATTTCCGTGAAAACGACGTTTTCGAGAGTATCCTGTCCCGGGTGCCCGAACGCGAAGTCGACTGGGTGCTCTCAGACATGGCGCCGTCCATGAGCGGCATCGACGCCGTCGATCAGCCCCGCTCGATGTATCTGGCCGAGCTCGCGCTCGATATGGCCGGCCGGGTCTTGAAGAGTGGCGGTGGTGCCCTGATCAAGGTGTTTCAGGGTGCAGGTTTCGACGCGCTGGTGCGCGACGCCCGCGGCCGGTTCGGCAAAGTCCGGCTGGTCAAGCCCTCGGCCTCGCGCGCGCGCAGTGCCGAGGTGTATCTGCTGGCGAAGGACTTCCGCTTGGTGTAGCGTGCTGAACTGATGAACGATCTGACCAAGAACATCATTCTCTGGGCGATCATCGTGGTGATCCTGCTGGCGGTTTTCAGCCGCTACATGCCGAACACCAATGCGCCGCAGCCCCTGACTTACTCGACGTTCCTGAAGGATGTCGAGACCAACCAGGTCTCCTCGGTGACCTTCCAGGGCACCATGCTCTATGGGGTCTTGAAGGACCACAAGCAGTTCAAGACCTACAACCCCGAGACCGACTACACGGCGCTGATCGGTGCGCTCGAGCAGCACAGCGTCGACATCTCCGGCAAGCCGCCCAAGGGCGAGGGGATTCTCGAGCAGATCCTGATCCAGCTGCTGCCGGTGCTGCTGCTGATCGTCGTGTTCGCCTACATGCTCAGGCAGATGCAGGGCGCCTCGGGCGGACGCGGTGCGATGTCCTTCGGCAAGAGCCGCGCCCGGCTGCTCGGGGAGGACCAGGTCAGCGTGACCTTCGCCGATGTGGCGGGGGTCGATGAGGCCAAGCAGGAAGTGGGCGAGATCGTCGACTTCCTGAAGGACCCGGGCAAGTTCCAGAAGCTCGGCGGTAAGATCCCCAAGGGCGTGCTGATGGTCGGCTCCCCCGGGACCGGCAAGACGCTGCTCGCGCGCGCCATCGCGGGCGAGGCCAAGGTGCCGTTCTTCACCATCTCCGGGTCCGACTTCGTCGAGATGTTCGTCGGCGTCGGCGCCTCGCGCGTGCGCGACATGTTCGAGCAGGCGAAGAAGCACGCCCCGTGCATCATCTTCATCGATGAGATCGATGCGGTCGGCCGCCATCGCGGCGCCGGCCTCGGCGGCGGTCACGACGAGCGCGAGCAGACGCTCAACCAGCTGCTCGTCGAGATGGACGGGTTCGAGGGCAACGAGGGCATCATCGTCATCGCCGCGACCAACCGTCCCGACGTGCTCGACCCGGCGCTGCTGCGCCCGGGTCGGTTCGATCGTCAGGTCGTCGTGCCGCTGCCGGATGTGCGCGGTCGCGAGCAGATTCTGCGCGTGCACATGCGCCGCGTTCCGCTCGGGGACGACGT
>DAIDUQ010000101.1:0-15237 GCA_027456605.1 Steroidobacteraceae bacterium
GTGCATGGTCGAGATCGCGATGCCGCGTCCCGCCATGCGCGCATCCAACACCAGGGTCTCCGGATCGGCCTTGGTGGCATACGGCACGGCATTGGCGTTGGGCTCCGGGATGATGCCCGTGGCGCTCGCCACCGCGCACAGTCCCAGCGAGGCGATCGCCAGCATCGAGAAAATGGACTTGACCTTCACGATATTCCCCTTCTCCGTTACGGTCCGCCCGCCGGCAGCGTCCGGCGGCAGGAAACCGTTACTATGCGACCGCGGCGGCCGGCCGGCGTGCGCCGCCCGCGGCAGTTGCGATGAGCCGTTGCCACGGCGCGACGACGCGTGCGATGCCTGCCGCGCGGCCGCCACACCATCACGCGGGAGCACGCACAACACGATGAATGCAACCACACCCGAGGCTCGACTGCACCGCAGGCTCACGCCGTTCGACGCGTTGCTGTTGACACTCTCGTGCCTCTCGCCGGTGTTCTCGGTGTACGGTCCGGGCGCCGAGGTGCTGCGCCAGAGCGGCACCGGCGCGGCGGAGCTGTTCGCCCTCGGCATCGCAGTCGCGGCGGTCTGGGGCATGGTCTACGCCGAGCTCGGCTCGGCATATCCGTACGCTGGCGGCGACTACGTTGGCGTCGGCTCGGTCCTCGGGTCCGCGGCCGGCTTTGCCTGCCTGGCCCTGTGGGGGGTCATCGTCCTGCCGACCGACGCCTATCTGGCCAAGCTCGTCGCCACCTACGCCGGCCAAGTCCTGCCGGCAACCGTCCCGTGGCTGTGGGTCTACGGCTCGCTGCTCGCCGCCCTCTGCGTGGCGCTGCTGGCGGTGCGCGCCAGCGCGCTCGTGACCGGCATTTTCCTCAGCATTGAATTCGCCGCAGTGCTGGCGCTCGTCGTCGCCGGATTCCTGCATCCGGCCGCGGGCGCGTGGGCGGCCATCGCTCATCCGCAGCTGCCGGCGGCCGGGCACTGGGCACCGGTCGGCGCCGCGGCGCTCGCGCTCGGGGCGGTCAACGCCGCCTTCGCCACCGTCGGTGGCAATCAAGCGATCGCCTTCGGCGAGGAGCTGATCGACTCGCACCGCAACATGGGCCGGGTGCTGCTCGCGGCCTGCCTCCTCGGTGCGGTGGCCACCGCCCTGCCCGTCATCGCGGTGGTGCTCGGCGCGGCCGGCGATCCCGGCGTATTCGCGAGCGCCGCGCCCTTCAGCGCCTACATCAGCTCGGTGGCCGGCCCTTGGGCTGGCGTTGCCTTGAGCGCTGCCGTCGCGCTCGCGGTATTCAACGCCCTGATCGCGCAGATCATGTTCGGAGCGCGGCTGTGGTACAGCTTCGCCCGCGACAGGGTCTTTCCGGCCCCAATCAGCGCGGCGCTCGAGAAAGTGCACGGCCGCAGCGGCGCGCCCCGGATCGCGACCGTCACGGTTGGGGTGCTCTCGGCCGCCTGTTGCGTCCTCGGCCAGCGCGTGCTGCTGGTGTTTCTTTCGGGGTTGGTCGTCTACGCGCTCGGGCTGGTCAGCGCCGCGGTGCTCGTCGGGCGTATCAAGGGACTTACCGGCGGCGCGGACCGCTGGCGCTCGCCGCTGTTTCCGCTCGCGCCGCTGCTCGGCGTCGCCCTGGCAGGTACATTTGCCGCTGCCGACTGGGCCGACGCGTCGATCGGACGCCCGAGCCTGCTCGCCCTCGGCGCCGTGTTGGGCGCCGCACTCCTGTGGTACCGGTTCGTGCTCAGCCGGCGCCCAGGCGGGTGGGCGCCGCGAGTGAACACCGGGCAGCACACGGGACCCGACCCGCCGCACGAGGCGCCGGCCGGCTCGCCGGTTCGCGACGGACGGACTCCCTGAGCCTCCTGGCGCCGCCTCCCCCCCGGCGCCAGCGCCCCTGACACGCCGTTGGAACGTCTAGGGCCGCAACGACGCGCCGCTTGCCACCACCCCCAGGCCGTAGCCCGAGACGGTGCGATTGAAGTGCGCCACCGCGGTGCGCAGGAACCGATCGTACGTTGCGATCGCACCGCGATACTCGCGCGTGTAGACCGCCTGCTCATGCAGCGTCGCGGCATCGACCGGCTCATCGGAGCCCTGCAGCAGCTGCTCGAGCGCCATCAGCTTCTCGTGGATGCGGTCCGGCACCCACAGAGTCGACTCCGACGAGCCGGCGTCGCTGGTGAGCTTCAAGAGCATTGCGCGGCGGGCGCGGGCAAGCTTCCCGATTGCCGTATCCACCGCACTGCGTTCCGGCAAGCCCCGCGCCGCCGCGCGCAGGCCCGCGAGCTGCACCCGGATCGCATGCAGCCGGTTCAGCGCCACGTCGATCCGCGAAATCTCGTGCAGCACCGCCGCGGTGACGTGACAGCGCTCGGTCATGCCCGCGAGCGTGCCCGTGGAGGCCGGATCGTTGAGCACGGTGAAGGTCTGCGAAGCCTTGGCGCCGCCGATCTCGAGCGTCGCGGTATAGGTACCCGGCGGCATCAGCGCGCCGTTCCTCGGTCCGCGGTTGTATTTCGGCGCGGAGCGCCAGCGCACCGGTCCCTGCGCATGCAGGTTCCAAAAGATCCGATGCAGCCCCGCCTGACCCGGCACCCAGGGCGCCTCGCCCTTCACCGCGGGGGCGGCCACGGCGGCCCCCGGGATCATGACCGGCGGCTTGCCTTTGTGAAGCCCCGCGTACGTGCGCACCACTTTGCCGCTTGCGTCGGTGATGATCAGCTTGCCGGGCCGCTTGGCCGCGTGTGCCAGGGAGTAGCTGATGTCTACGCCGTACTGCGGATTCTGTCCGTAGAAGACGCCATCGCCCATTGACTCGACCGTCGAGAACGGCCAGTAACGCACCGCCTCCGGGGGCTTGAACAGCGTCAAATCGGTATGCGCCACGCGCGCATTCCAGTCCTGGAACGGCCTCAGGTCATCGAGGATCCACACCCCTCTGCCGTGCGTGGCCACCACCAGCGAGTTGGAGCGCGATTGCAGCGCCAAGTCGTAGACGGCCGCATCCGGCAGGCCGAGGCCGAACTTGTACCATTTGCGGCCCGCGTCCCATGACGCATACAGGCCATTTTCCAGGCCCGCGTAATACAGGTTGGGGTTGCGCAGATCGCGGCGGACGACGTGCGCATAGACATCGTGGGGCAGATTGCCGCTGATCGAGGTCCATTGCGCGCCGTAGTCGTCGGTGCGGTACAGATACGGCCGGAAGTCGCCGCTGAAATGCCGATCGACCGCGATCAGCGCACTGCCCGGATGGTCCGGGGAGACGTCGATCGACTCGATCCGCCCCCACGGCGGCAGATCCGGAATGTTCCCCGTGACGTTGCTCCAGTGCTTACCGCCGTCGCGGGTCAGCTGCACCAGTCCGTCGTCGGTGCCGACCCAGATGACGCGCGAATCCGACGGAGCCGGCGCGATGGTGAGGATCGCGTCGTAGTACTCGGCGCCGGAGTTGTCCTGGATGACCGGCCCGCCCGACGGTCCCTCCTTCGCCTTGTCGTCGCGGGTCAGATCGGGGCTGATCGCCCGCCACGTCCGGCCGCGATCGGTGCTCTCGAATACGACGTTGGCGCCGGCATAGAGCACCTTGGGATCGCGCGGGGAAACCGCGAAGGCCGCTTCCCACGCGAAGCGGTAGCGCGCACCGTCGGCGCCCCGGCCGTTGTCGTCGCGCGGGTAGGGCTCGATATCGTGGATCTGCTCCTCGGAGCGGTTGTAGATGAAATACGCTCCGTTCTGCCCTTCGTTGTAGATCAGGTTCGGGTCATCGGCCGCCGGCATCCCGTAGATACCGTCGTCACCGTTGAAGCCGTACCAGGCGCGGCTGGAGATACCGCTCGGGTTCTTGCTCGCGCTCGGTCCGCACCAGGAATTGTTGTCTTGCAGGCCGCCGCAGACTTGATAGAGCAATCCGCCGCCGACGGCCACGTGGTAGAACTGCTCGAGCGCGATGTTATCGACGTACGCCCAGTGCTTGCCGTTGTCGAGCGACAGCGCGACACCGCCGTCATTGCCTTCTATGATGCGTCCGCTGCCGGTCGGATCGATCCAAATGGCGTGGTTGTCGACGTGGATGGACTTGGCGATGTGGCGCCAGGTGCGCCCGCCGTTGACGGAGGCGAGCAGGTTCATCGACAGAGCGAACACGTGATTCGGGTTCTTCGGATCGACCGCGATGTGCGAGAAATAGAACGGCCGCGAATCGATGCTCTGGTCCTTGCTCACCAAGGTCCAGCTCGCCCCCGCGTCAGCGGAGCGCCACAGCATGCCCTGGTGGCTGCCGATCACCGCATACACCACATTCGGCGCGCTCGGGGCGACGGCGAGCCCGATGCGCCCGAGCGGCCCGGCGGGCAGCCCGTGCCCCGACAGACGGGTCCAGGTGAGGCCACCGTCGATCGACTTGTAGATCGCGTCCTGCGGGCCGCCGTCGGAGTAGTGCCAGGGGGTGCGCCGGAAGCGGTACGTCGCCGCGTACACCACATTGGGGTTGCGCGGGTTCATGGCCATGTCCGAGATGCCCACGTCGGGACCGGCATAGAGGACGCGCCGCCAGCTCTTGCCCCCGTCGCTGGTGCGGTATACGCCCCGCTCGCCACTGTTCTTCCACGGATTGCCCATCGCCGCCACCAACACCGTATCGGGATGGTGCGGATTGATCAGGATACCCGAGATCTGCAGGGTGCGCGTCAGGCCGAGGTGGCGCCAATGCAGGCCGCCGTCGCTCGACTCGTACACGCCATCGCCGTAGGAGACGTCATTGCGGATATTGGCCTCACCCGTGCCGAGCCAGATCACGGCCGGATTGCGCGGATCGATCGCCAGCGCGCCGACCGAGGCGACCGGCCGGTGCTGGAACAGCGCCTTCCAGGTCATGCCGCCGTCCTCGGTCCGGAACACCCCGCCATCCGCCCCGCCGACGTAATACACCCGGGGATTGCCCGGGACGCCGGCCACGGCGGTGACTCGCCCGCCGGCGATCGCCGGACCGATCGAGCGAAAGTGAATCGCGCTGCTCACCGGCATGGGCAACAGCGTGCGGCCCTGATTGTTCTCCCGCTGGGGTCCGGCCTGCAATGCGAGCGCCAAGGGGCTCGCGAGCAGCATGCAGGCGGCCACGACACGGATCGGGGTTGAAGCTCTCATCGCAACCTCGCTTTATTCTGCGCAGCGGCGAGTTCAGCGCGTCGGTGCGCGGCAACGGCGAAAGGCGCTACTCTACCGGCGCGGATCGCCCGCCGCCAGCGACCGGCCGGCGCATCCGCCGCACGCACACGGCGTTCCGTCGCGCTCGGCCGCGCGCCGAGCCGGTCCTGCTATAGTGTTGAGACGTTGAAGGACGAACCGTGATCGGCATTGCATCCGTGCACAGACCGCAGACCCCAGGTGCCGCGTGATCAGGCGGACCGGCTGGCCGTTCGCCGGCGGCCTGCGGTGCGCCGCGGCCGGCGCGTGCGGGTCCGGATCCCGCGCGCAAGCATCGCGAACGCGCGCGGCGGCGCCTGAGCCACTCCGGCCTATCGGGAGGGCACCGCGATGAGGTCCCCGGCTCTCAAATGGCTCGACAACCAACGCGCCTGGTTGCGCAAGAAGCAACGCCACTTCGAAAGCAGGCTGCACACCCGCCTGTGGTTTCCGCACGTGCCGCTCGCCATCCTGGTCGGCTTCCAGGGCGTATTGCACATTCTGATGGCGCTCGGCTCGCTGCGCTCGGTGATGCGGCTGCTCGCCACTCCCTCACTGGCCACGCTCGCCGGCGGAGTCGACATCGTGCGGATCGGCGATGCCTCGCACATCGCCATCGGCGTGCTGCTGGTGCTGGTGGCGTTCGGCATGCTTTGGCGCTCGCGCCTGGCCTGGGTGATGGCGTTCATGGTCACCCTGGCGATGGTGGCGCTGGAATTCTCACCCCTCACGCGCGCCTCCCGGCCGCTGGAGATCTTCAGCGTCCTGCAGCTGCTGCTGCTGCTGGCCGCGCGACGCACGTTCGTGCGCGCGAGCCTCGCCACCGCCACGCTGTTCGCGCTCACCGCCGTGATGCTCACACTCGGTTACGGAGCGTTCGGCGCCATGTTACTCGGCGACGGATTCCAGCCGCGCATTACCTCTTACACCAACGCGGCCTATTTCGCCGTCGAGACGATGTCGACTGTAGGCTACGGCGACATCACGCCGGTGACGCGCGACGCGCGGCTGTTCACGATGTCGCTGATCGCGCTCGGACTGGGTGTATTCGCCACGTCCCTGCCGGCCATTGCCGCCCCGCTGATCGACAAACGGCTGATGAATTTTCTGCAACCGCGGAGGAAATCCAAGATGAAGCGCGTCGCGCATATCATCGTCGTGGGCGACGGCGCGCTCGCCCGGGACGCGGTCCGGGCGATCGCGGCCCGCGGCCTGATCGTCACCCATATCGTTGCCGAGAAACCGGCCACGGACGAGGAATTGACCGAGGACATCGTCGTCGGCGACGGCAGCGATACGCACGTGCTGAGCAGCGCCGGCGTCGAGACGGCGCGTGCCGTGCTCGCACTCAGCAAGGACGATTCGTACAACGCGTTCGTGGTGCTCGCCGCCAGGGAAATGAATGCCGAGCTGCGCACCGTCGCGGCCGTCAGCGATACCCGCAACACCGGCCGCGTCGCGCGCACCCATCCCGACGTGCTCCTGACGCTGCCGCTGCTCGGCGGCGAGCTGCTGGCGATGGCCCTGAGCGGTGAGGAGATCCGCACCGATGCGCTGATCGCTCAGCTGCTGAAGCTCGGGTAGCCGCGCATCACAGAGCGCCGACCGCGTAAGCCAGGCGCAGCCGGTCGAGCGCCGCATCGAGCGTTGCGTCGTCATAGTTGCGCTCGGCCTCGGCGCGCAGAGTCACGGCCTCGAGCACCTGCGTGTTCGAGGCCAGCCCCACCCCGTACATTTCCCGCGAGATGCGCAGGTTCTCGGCAGCCTGCGCCGTCGCGGCCCGCGACGCCTCGATCCGCGCGCGCGCGGCGGCGAGCTGCAACCAGGCGGCCCGGACGGCGAGCTCGATCCGCGAGCGTACGTCGGCGAGACGTTGCCGCTCGGCACGGCTGCGCGCCCGCAGCGCGTCCGCCTTGTTCGCCGCCGCGCCGCCGTCGAACAGCTTCCAGGTGAAGCCCACTCCAACCATGGAGAAATTCTGGTGATTGAGAATCTGGTTGTCGAAGTGCGTGTAGCCGCCGATCGCGGCGATGTGCGGCAGGCGGCTCGCGTTGGCGATACGGGCGCGGGCCGAAAGCGCCGCGGCCCGCGCGCCGAGCGCCCGCAGCTCCTGGCGCGAGTGCAGCGCCCGCGCGAGCAACGCCGCAAGCGGCAGACTGTCGACGGGAAACACCGGCAGCCTCGGATCCAGGTGCGGCACCCGGTCGAGCGGCACGCCGAGCAGCCGGTCGTAGGCGGCCTGGGCGAGCGCGAGCGCATTGCCCGCCGCGACTTGCTGCTCGCGCGCATTCGCCAGCGCCACGCGCGCGGCCAGCAGATCACTCTTGGCGACCACCTGCCGCACGTACTTCGCCTGCACATCGCGCACGTGCGCTGCGAGACTGGCGACGCTTGCCCGCGCCACACCGAGCGCCCGTTGGGCGCGCAACACCGTCACATACGCTTCGGCGACCTCGAGCTTCACGTCGGCACTCACGGCGCGTTCCGTAGCTGACGCACCCTTCAGACCCGCGCGCGCCGCCTCGATGCCGTTGCGAATCGCGCCGCCGCTGTACAGCGGCACGCGCACCTGCACCGATGCACTGACGTACTGGTCATTCTTGAAGATCGGTCCGGAGCGGAACGTCGACACCGGCGTCACGATGTCCAGCTCCGGTGTCTGCCCCAAGCGAGTGTAGCTCGCCTGGCTCTCGAGGCTCGGCCAGCGACCGTCGCGGGCGGCCTTCGCACTGTAGCGCGCCGCCTGTACGTCATCGGCGGCCGCGGCGAGCGTGCGGTCGTGTGCCGCCGCCAGACGCCATGCCTGCTCGAGCGTCTGGGCCCGCACCTGCACGGACAGAGCCGCCGCGACGCCGAGCGCCGCGGCGGCGAGACCGCCACGCAGCCCCTTCATGAGTGCATGTCCTTCAGTGTGTGGATGCCGAGGGCCTTGAGTACGTAGCGCTCATAGACCGGGGTGATCGATCCGCTGCGCACCTTGCGCAGGAAGTATTTCTCGAAGGCGATCTTGCCCAAGTGCACCCACTTGCCCTCCTTTGTCCAGGTGACGTTGCGCGGCGGAATCTGCGGCAGCGCAACGAACGCCGCGCCCGTGTCGCCAAAGTCCGCCAGGCACACCGCGTTCCAGGTGGCGCGCGCCTCGGCGGGCCGGCCGGCGAGCTCCGCGGCGATGTTTGCGCAGATCGCCGCGACCATCGACTCGATCATGTAACCGGTCTTCGGCGCCCCGGTCGGCACCGGGGTAGGCTCCACGGGCGCAATGGCCACGCACACGCCGGCGGAGAATATGTTGCGGTACTTGGTCGAGCGCTGATGTTGATCGATCAGTACGAAGCCGCGCGGGTTGCACAGTCCCGGCACGGCCGCCACGGCCGCCACGCCCTTGAAGGCCGGCAACAGCATCGCGAAACGAAAGGCGAGCTGATGCTCGTGCTTCGCCTTGCCCGCCTCGTCGTGCTCGAGCACGGTCATGGCGCCGTCGCTGACCGGGCCGACCCTGGCATTGGTGATCCACTTGATGTGCCGCTGGCGGAGTTGCGCTTCCAACAGCCCCTTGCTGTCGCCGACGCCACCGAGACCGAGATGCCCGATGTACGGCTCACTGGTGACGAAGGTGATCGGCACCTGGTCGCGCAGCTTGCGCCGGCGCAGATCGGCATCGACGATCATCACGAATTCGTAGGCCGGACCGAAGCAGCTGGCGCCGGGCAGCGCGCCGATCACGATCGGTCCGGGCTGGCGCACGAACTGCTGATACTTCTCCCAGGCGCGCACCGCGTGCGCCTGCGTGCACACCGACTCGGTGAACCCCTCAGGTCCCGCGCCGGGCACTTCCTCGAAGGCGAGCTGCGGACCGGTGGTGATCACCAGATAGTCGTAGCCGAGCGTTTGCCCGTCGCCCAAGGTCAGGACGGCGTGCTCGGCGTCGATCGCCGTGACCGGCTGCTCGAGCCAGTCGATCCCGTGCGCCGCGAGCGGCGCACGCATGGCCACCCGCGTCCGCTCCCGGTCGCGCCAGCCCACCGCGATCCACGGGTTCGACGGGGTGAACTCGAAGAACGGCGATGAACCGATGAGTGTGACGCGGTGCGCCGCGCCGAGGCGCTTGCGCATCTGATACGCGCACGGCACTCCCCCAAGCCCTGCGCCGACGATGACTACGTGTGCCATGACAGACCTCCGCGGAGAGACTCTCCGCCGGGAGTGACGGACCGCACCGCCGCGAACAGACGCCCGTCACTCATGGGGCGCCCGCCGCGTTCGCGCGCGCCGTGCGCGCTTCTCTGCGCTTCAGGTAGACGTAGTAAAGGATGGGAATCACGACGAGTGTCAGCAGTGTCGAGACGAAGATGCCGAACAGCAGCGAGATCGCCAGTCCGTTGAAGATCGGATCGGACAGGATGAAGAATGCGCCCAGCATGGCAGCCACAGCCGTGAGCACGATCGGCTTGGCGCGAATCGCACCGGCGCGCACCACCGCTTCCTCCAGGGGATAGCCCGCGCGCACCGCGCCGTCGATGAAATCGACCAGCAGAATCGAATTGCGCACGATGATGCCGGCCAGCGCGATCATCCCGATCATGGAGGTCGCCGTGAACTGATCGTGAAGCAGCGCATGCCCGGGCATCACCCCGATGATGGTGAGCGGGATCGGCGCCATGATGATGAACGGCACGATGTACGAGCCGAACTGCGCCACGATCAGCAGGTAGATCAGCACCAGCCCCGCGGCATAGGCGATCCCCATGTCTCGGAAGGTCTCGTAGGTGACCTGCCATTCACCGCTCCACTTCACCGCGAAGCGGTTGGGATTGGCCGGTGCGCTGATGAAACGCTGCTCGAGGGTCTGGCCGGCGACCTTCAGATGGCGCAGCTTCGCAGCGATATCGAACATGCCATACAGGGGGCTGTCCAGCGGACCGGCCATATCTCCCATCACATAGGTCACCGGCAGGAGATCCTTCTGATAGATCGCGCCGTTCCACGTATTCTTGCGGACCCGCACGATCTCCGAGAGTGGCACGAGCGCCCCATCGGCGGCCCGGACCCGCAGGGCGAGCACCTGGCTGATCCTCGCCTGGTTGGCCGGTGAGAGCTCGAGCTTCACGGGAATCAAGTGTCGTTCCCGTCCGATGTGCACGTACGTGGCGTCATAGCCCGAGAGCGCCATGGAGAGCGTCCGGGCGATCTGTGCCTGGGACACCCCGAGCAGCGCGGCCTTCTGCCGATCGACGGCGACGACCAGGCGCCGGGCTCTCGCATCGACGGTGTCGTAGGTATCGACGATGTGCGGCGTGCTGTCGAACGCCTTGCGGATCTGCAGCGCGAGCCGTCGCTGCACGGCGTAGCTGGGGCCGAAAATCTCCGCGACGATGGGCGCCTGCACCGGCGGCCCCGGGGGCACCTCCACCACCTGGATATCCGCCCCGAATCGGCGCGCCACCCGCGCCAGCGCCGGGCGCGCCGCAAGCGCGATCTGATGGCTCTGCAGACCCCGCTCGCTCTTCGGAACCAGCTCCACCGCGATTTCCCCGTAGCGCGGCCCCCGCCGCAGGTAGTATTGGCGCACCAGGCCATTGAAGTTCACCGGCGCGTGAGTGCCCGCATAGACCTGGTAGTCGCTCACCTGCTTCACCCGCGCAATCACCTGCGCCAGCTCGTTGAGCACGTGCGCGGTGGTCTCCACGGTGGTGCCGACCGGCATCTCCACCACCACCTCGAACTCCGACATGTTGTCGAAGGGCAGCATCTTGAATACCACCGACTCGGTCAGCACCAGGCTCAACGCCGCCAGGATCGCCAGGCCGATGGCCGCGTACAGCCAACGGCGGCGCCGGCGTCCGTCCGCGCCCGCGAGGAAGGGGCCGACCACACGCTGGAACAGGGGCAGCAGCGGCATCTGCTGGCGGTGCTCGGTGGCCTCGATGTGACGGCCGCCGAGCAGCTTGCGGCACAGCCAGGGTGTGAACATGAGCGCCACGGCGAGCGAGATCAGCATCCCCGAGCTGGCGTTGATCGGGATGGGACTCATGTACGGACCCATCATGCCGCCGACGAAGGCCATCGGCAGCAGCGCCGCAATCACCGTGAGCGTGGCGAGAATGGTCGGTCCCCCGACCTCATCGACCGCCACCGGGATGATGTCGCTCAGCGTGCCGCCGCCGAGGCGCATGTGCCGGTGAACGTTCTCCACCACCACGATCGCATCGTCGACCAGGATGCCGATCGAGAAGATCAGCGCGAACAACGATACCCGGTTGATCGTGAATCCCCACGCCCAGGAGGCGAACAATGTCGCCATCAGCGTGACACCCACCGCCGCCCCGACCACGACCGCCTCGCGCCGGCCCATGGCGAGCATGACCAGCAGGACGACCGAGAGCGTGGCCTCGATCAGCTTCTCGATGAGCTTCTTCGCCTTCTGATCGGCGATGTGCCCGTAATTTCGGGTAACAGTGACGTGCACGCCCGCGGGAATGTACGTGCCGCGCAGCTGGTGCAGGCGGCGGATCACCCCGGCGGCGACGGTGCCGGCGTTGGTGCCGGTCTTCTTGGCGATGGCGATGGTCACCGCCGGCGCATAACTGACCGCGGGCAGGTCGCGCCGGGCGGCGCCCCGACCGGTACCGAACCACACGTAGGAATGCGGCGCATCGGGCTCGAAGGCGACGTCGGCGACGTCCGAGAGATACACCGGCCGGCCGTCGTGCATGCCGATCACCAGATTGGCCACCTCATCGCGGTCGGCCAGGAACTGCCCGGCCTGGACCGGCACCACCCTGTTGTCACCGATGAGCGAGCCGGCCTGCAGCGTCAGGTTTGCGGCCCGCAGCGAGTGCATGATCTCGCCCGCGTCAAGTCCGTAGGCGGCGAGCTTTCCAGGCTCGAGACGGACCCGCACTATGCTGCGCGGCGCTCCGATCGTGTGGACCCTGCGGGTGCCCGGCACCCGCTGCAGCTGGGTCTCGATGGCGTGCGCCACCTGACCGAGCTGGTAGGAGCCGTGATTCGGGTCCTTCGTCCAGAGCGTCAACGTCATGATGGGCACGTCGGCGATGCCCATCGGCCGCACCAGCGGCCTCAGGATGCCGGAGTTGGCGGGCCACAGATCGCGATGCGAATAGATCGCATTGTAGAGACGCACGATGGCGGTGGTGCGCGGCTGCCCGACCCGGTATTGGACGGTGACGACGGCGAGCCCGGGGCGTGAGACGGCGTAAATGTGCTTGATGCCCCGGATCTCCCCCAGCACCTGCTCCAGAGGCGTGGCGACCTGCCGTTCCACCTGCTGCGAAGATGCCCCCGGGAAGGGTACGAACACATTGGCGAAGGTGACATTGATGTCAGGATCTTCCTGACGGGGGGTGACGGCCAGCGCGAACAGCCCCAGGACCACGGCCACGATCGCGATCAGCGGCGTGATCTGATTGTGCAGGAAGCGCCGGGCGAGCCGGCCGCTGAATCCGAGCTCCGTGCTCACTGCGCGCTCCCGGTGAGCACCGGGAACGGCTCGAGCCGGCGCATGGCCGCGAGTGGATTGAGCGCGACCCGTTCGCCGGCGGTCAGTCCCGAGAGGACCTCCACCTGCCCGCCGACCCTGCGGCCGAGCCTGACCTGCTGCAGCAACGTGTTTCCGCTCGGCTGCACCAGGTACACGGCGGTCACCGCGCTGCGGCGCACGACGACGCTGGCCGGCACGAGCAACTCGGTACGCCGGCCCGTGGGGAAAAGCACGCGCACCACCATGCCCGGAAACAGCCCGGGCACCGGCTGGGACAATGACACTCGCACCGGAAAGGCGTTGGAGCCGGCGGCGGCCTGAGGGTATACCGTGACGTGCGCCGCTTCGATCGAGCGACCGCCGAAGCTCACCGTGGCCTTGCCCAGCCGCCTGATCGTGCCGGCAATCGACTGCGGCACGCTCGCCACCACACGCAGATGCGTCAGCGACGCCACCCGCATCAGCGGCGTCCCCGGAGAAACCGCCTCGCCGACTTGCACGCCGCGCGCGGTCACCACGCTGGCGTAGGGAGCGCGGATTTCGGTGTAAGCAACTCCCTCGGCCGCGGCGGCGACCGCCGCGCGCGCCGCGTTGAGCGCAGCATCCGCGGCGTCGCGCGCGGCGGTCACCTGATCGAAGTCCGCTTTGGGTACGACCCGCTGCTCGTACAGGGCTCGGATGCGCCGATAGCGCTTGTCGGCTTCCGTGGCCCGCGCCCGGGCCGCATGCAGCGCGGCACGCGCCTGACCCAGATCGGCGCGCTGGATCGTCGCGCGCAGCCGGATCAGCAGCCCCCCGGCCGGCACGAAATCATCGACGTCGCGGTAAATCGCCACGACACGTCCGCTGGTCTGAGCGGTCAACGTCGCGCGATCGACCGCCTGCACGATCCCGTCGAAACTACGTTCGGCAACGCTGCTGCGCGGCTCCACGCGCAGCGCGGCCAGCGGCGCGCCCGCGACGCGCGCCGGCGGTCCGTGCCGCGAGGCACACCCGCTCAGCCCCCCGGCCAGCACGCACGCGCCAACCAGGGCCCAGCATCCCGCTCGGCGCACGACCGCCCGCTCCGGCTCAGAACGCCGCACCCGGCTTGACGCCGAGATGCTTGAGCATGCGCGCGAGCGGGCAGAAACCGCTGAACGCCGCCTGAAGCATGTTCGCCCCGATGAATGCCGGCAGGAGCAGCCACCACGAGCTGACCAGCCAGGCGAGCAGCAGGCCGAGCAGCACGAGGCTGCCGGCGAAGGCGAATACGACCCGATCGATTGTCATGGCATTCTCCAGAGCGCGGTCCCGAAGTGCATCCGGGCGGGCGCGATGGCGGTCAGTATATTAGCATTTACTAATTTAGCAAGTGGCGGTTTCAAGAATGGTGGATTACACTCGCTCCATCATGATGACCGGGCAACCGATCCCACCGAGGAGCCCCAGGCGGCCGGTACGCGCCGGCACGCTCGCGCGCGTCGCCCGCGACCTGCAGCCGCACTGTCAGGAAGCGGTCGGCGTCCTGCGGGCACTCGCCAACGAGCAGCGCTTGATGATCCTGTGCCACCTGGTACCGGCGCCTCTGTCGGTCGGTCAGCTCAACGAGCGCGTGCCGCTCAGTCAGTCCGCCCTCTCCCAGCACCTGGCGGTGCTACGCAATGCCGGCATGGTGCGCACCGAACGTCAGTCGCAAACGGTCTATTATTCCCTGGCCCCGGGCTTCGTCACGCGCCTGCTTGCCGTATTGCACGCTGAATTTTGCAGCCTCTGACCCCCCGCGCTTCAATACGGGATTCCCACGTCGGACTTTCGCGAATCTCATGCCTTCATTGTTCGAGCCGCTGCGGCTCGGTGAGCTGAGCCTCCCCAATCGCATCGTCATGGCGCCCCTGACCCGCAGCCGAGCCGGCAGCGAGCGCGTGCCCAATGCGCTGATGCGCGAGTACTACCGGCAGCGCGCATCGCGGCCTGAACGGCCGGACGGCCACCGTGCTCACCCCACAGGGTGTCGGATACGCCGATACACCCGGCATCGGGTCCGACGAGCAGGTCGAGGGCTGGCGGCACGTGACCCGCGCGGCGCATCAGGAGGGCGGGCGTATGTTCCTGCAGCTGTGGCACCTCGGGCGGATCTCGCACCCGCTGTTCCTCGACGGCGCGCTGCCGGTCGCACCCAGCGCCATCGCTCCGGAAGGCAATGTCAGCCTCGTCACGCCGAAGCAACCGTACGTGGCGCCGCGCGCGCTCGCGCGCGAAGAGATACCCGAGGTCATTGCGGCGTTCACCCGCGGTGCACAGAACGCCCAGCGTGCAGGCTTCGACGGAGTGGAAATACACGGCGCCAACGGCTATCTGCTCGATCAGTTTCTGCAGGATCGTGCGAACCGCCGCACGGACGATGACGGCGGCTCGGTGGAAAACCGCGCAAGACTGCTGTTGGAGGTGACGGACGCGGCGATCGCCATCTGGGGCCCGGACGGGTCGGCGCGCACATCGCGCCGCGGGGTGACACGCATTCCATGGGGGATTCGGATCGTGCCGCGACATTCGGACATGTGGCGCGTGAGCTCGCCCGGCGTCGCATTGCATT